>JBPPMG010000210.1:0-3880 GCA_051305935.1 Thermoanaerobaculia bacterium | reverse complement strand
CGACGAGCTGTAAACGAGCGGCAGGAGCCGTCATTCCAAGCGTAGCCAGGAATCTGCCAGACGACGAACCTGAACGATTCCTCAGCAGCAACTTGTGGCAAGGCGTCAGATTTGCTGCAGTGGAAACGGTCAGGAAGCGTTTTGCAGATTCCTCGCTCCGCTTCGGAATGACACCCGGCGACCTGTAGAATCTCGCGGCGATGGCGCGACGCCGTGCACACCAGAAGGCCGCGACCTCGGCTCTGCCCGAGGTCGAGCGCGTGGCTGCATGGCTGCTCGCGGCGGGGATGCTCGCGGCGGGGCTGCTCGTCGACACGGGCGCGGAGGCCGCATTCGACGCGCCGAAGCGTCTCGCCGCGCTCGTCGCCGTCGGGCTCTCGGCTGCCTTGTTCGTCTCTTTCGCGGAAACTGGCCGCTTGCGCGCCGCGTGGCAGCGTGCGCCGCGCGAGGTCCGGCTCTCGGTCGTCCTGTTCGGCGTGGCGCTCGCCGGCGTGATCGTTTCCGCGGCGCTCGCGCCTCGCCGGGCCGAAGCGTTCGCGTCGAGTCGCGGCTTCCTTCTTCTCGCGCTCGTCGCGCCGCTCGCGGCGCTGCTTCTCGACGGGCGCGGGGTGCGCCGCATGCTCGGCTGGTTCGTCGCGCTTTCTGCGATCAACTCGCTCGTGTCGCTTGGCCAGAGAGCAGGCGCGTGGCGGCCGTTCGAGATCGAGCGGATCGCGGGCCGCACCGATGCCGTGGGGCTGCTGGGGAACGAGGGCTTCCTCGCGCTGGTCGCGGCGTTAGGCGCCATTGCGGCGGCCGGGCTCTGGCTCGAAGCGCGTGGCGGCGTGCCGCGGATCCTGCTCGTGGCAACCGTCGCGCTGAACGCCGGCGCGGTGGTCGCGAACGTCTCGCTCACGCCGATGCTGACGCTCGCCGCTGGCGCGCTCGTTCTCGCGCTGCCGCGCGTGTCGCGGCGTACGCTCGTCGTCGGCGCGCTCGTCGCTCTCGCCGTCGTTGCCGCCGCGTTCGCGTCGCTCCCGCAGCTTCGGAAGCGCGCGACGGAGACGCGGGCGCTCGTCGCGACCGGCCGTGTCGATGCGCTGACCAGCTATCGGCTCGGCGCCTGGGCTGCAGCCGGGGAAATGATTGCGAATCGCCCCCTCACGGGATTCGGCGCCGGCAACTTCGCTTCGGAGTTCGTCGCGCACCGGATCGAGGCCGAGACGCGATGGGGGCGGCAGCTCGCGAATCCCCACCTTCTCGGAGGTTCCTACGAGGAAGCGCATTGCGACTACCTGCAGTCGGCGGCCGAGAGCGGAGTGGCCGTAACGATCCTCTTCGGGCTCGTCGCGGGCCTCGCGGCGCGGTCCCTGCTGCGTGCCGTCCGCGATTCCGACGAGGCGCGTCGCGCGGAGGGTTGGATGCTGGCGGCGCTCGGCGTCGCGCTCGCCATCGCGGCGCTGACCTGGTTCCCGATGCAGCGCCCCGTGACGGCGATGCTCGCGCTCGTTGTGTTAGGCCGTGCATGGTCGCTCGGAGGAGAAGCCGGGGAGGGGCCCGAATGAGGGTCGCGCGGATCATCGTCGCCGGGTCGCTGCTCCTCGCGATCCTCGCGCCCGAGCTGGCGCGCTACCGCGCCGAGCGCGAGCTGCGACGCCTCACCTCCGTCGTCATGGCCGCGGCCTCGGGGCGCGTCGCGCCGTCGTCCGCCGTCCCTCTGTTCCGTGACGCGTCGGCGGAACTGGGCGAGCTCGCGCGCGCGATGCCCGGCGATCCGCGACCGAGGATGTTCGCCGGCAGCGCGTCGCTCCTCGCGCGGGACACGGATCGCGCGATCGCGCTCTATCTCGACGCGCTTCGCTGCGGGGAACGCGGCGAGATCGACCTGAACCTCGGGCGCGCGTTCGCCGCCGCGGGGGACGGGAGGGCGGCGGCGATGTTCGCGCGCGCCGTGTGGATCAGCCCGAAGCTGATCGACTCGGTTCCGGCCGGTCATCGCGAGCGGATTCGAGAGGATCTCGCGTCGAGGACACGATCGGAGGGCGTAGCCGAACCGCCACCGCTTCCGGTGCTGCCCGCGTCGAACGCTGTGCTAGATTAGCGCGTCGCCGCGGGCAGTTGCGGCGTTCCGCCCACCACAGCGAGGATTCCATGACCAGAAACAGATTCCTGTCCGTCGTCTTCGTGGCCCTTGGCCCCGCTCTGATGCTCATTGGCTGCGCCAGCAGCCCGAAGGCTCCCGCGGAGACGCCGTCCGGGACCGCGTCTCCGGCTGCCGCAACGAGCGTCGAGGCTGATCCGCCCGATCACAGCGATCTCGTCGCTCCCTGGGTCGACTTCAGGCCGACTCCTCCCGACGGGCAGTGGCTCGTCGACGCCGAAGGGCGCGAGTATTTCCTCCAGCCAGTTCCGAAGGAGGAAGGGTTCTACCATCGCGTCGATCCGACTCACGTTCGTGTCCGGGGTGGCATCACGCTGGAGCTCGCGCGCGAAGACGAGTCTTTCTTCTACGCGAAGGTCTATCGGAAGGGCGAGAAGGACGATGGCATGGGGCCCTCGCCACGGACTGCGAAGGAGACCGAAGAGCTCGAGCGGATTGCGAAGAGCTACGAGGTGGCGATCCCGGTGTCGAACGCGATGAGTTTCGTGGCGATCGGTGAAGGTCTGCCGCGCTCGGGGCAGTGGAGAAACGGTTTCGCGCTTGCCGACGTCAACGGCGACGCTGCGCTCGACATCGTTCACGGCGCGAGACGGCGCAGCATGAATGGCAAGCCGTCGATCTTCCTCGGCGATGGAAAGGGCGGATTCGCCTTCTGGAAGGAAGCGACATTTCCGGCAATCGCCTACGACTACGGCGACGCGGCCGTCGGGGATTTCAACGACGACGGAAAGGCGGACCTGGCGTTCGCGCTTCACCTCCGCGGGATCGTCGCGATGCTTGGCGATGGGAAAGGCAACTTCACGTCGTTCAGCGAAGGACTCGACATCAGCGATCCGGAGAAAGCGAGTTGGTCGGCTGCCCCGTTTACCTCTCGCGCGATCGAGGCGATCGACTGGAACCGCGACGGCAGGACCGATCTGCTGGCGCTCTCCGAGGGTCCGGCGAGGCCGGGAACGACGGGAGCGAGCTACGAGGCAGGCAAGCGGATCTACCTCGCGGGCGACGCGGGCTGGAGCCGCGGGACAGCTCCACGCGACATCGACTCGGTGTTCGGCGACGACATCGCTATCGGCGACTTCAACGGCGACGGCCGCCCCGATTTCGCCACGGCGATCTCGATTGCCGGGAACAAGGCGGTCTTCAACATTGCGGACGCCGACGGATCGTGGCACGCATCGACGCTCGAGGGAATCCGCTCTGGCGCGTTCGTTAGGGCGGTCGCGACCGCCGACGTGAATGGCGACGCGCGCGATGACCTCTTCATCTCCTACACTGGAACGGAAGGCGACGTGGCGCGGTCGGGAATCGACCTCATGCTGTCGCAGCCGGGAGGTTGGAGGCGCTTCGCACTCTGGGTGCGCGAAGGAAGAAACGGCATGACGGCGATGGGCGCGGGCGACCTGGACGGCGACGGAAAGATCGATCTGGTCGGCTTCAGCGAGCAGGGAGAGCCGTTCGTCTTCCGCGGGTCGGGCAATGGTGGATTCACGGCGGAATCGCCCGACGGAATCGACTCGGCGTCGCCAGGATGCCGAGGATACTCGGTGAAACTCGCCGATCTGGACCGCGACATGAAGGACGAGATCGTGGCGGGATTCGCGGGCGAGCGTTGTGCCGCGGGGGGGAGCCTTCGCGCCTGGAAGGCGCAGCCTGGGAAGATGTGACATGCGACGCAGGGGAATGTTTGCATTCCCGTTGCATTTCGGCGGCGGGCGAATATACTTCGCGACGGTTTAATGC
>JBPPMG010000191.1:0-3145 GCA_051305935.1 Thermoanaerobaculia bacterium | reverse complement strand
CAGTCCACGTCGAGCGATGGAGCGCTGGCGCACGGATCCTCGGAAGAGAAGACCAGCGGAGAAGCTTGCGAGGGCAGTTTTTTATACTTTAGGTGTGACCCCGGAGGTGACCCCGGAGGTGACCCCGGAGGCGGGAGGCGGGCGACCCGAAAACTCGGGATATAGAATGATCCGTCGTGGCTGACCTTCCTCTCTACATCGTCCTGAACGCCGGCTCGGGGAACAGTGAAACCGAGACGACTCTCCGCGCGATCTCGGACGTGTTGACCGCCGCGGGACGCGAGCACGAGATTCTTCGCGTCGACGATCCGGCCCGCCTCGGCGAGGTTGCGCAACAGGCAGTTGCGAAAGCCCGGCAGAACAACGGCATCGTGGTCGCGGCAGGAGGCGACGGCACGTTGAACGCCGTGGCGCAGGCCACCCTCGGCAGCGGCTGCCAGTTCGGTGTCATTCCGCAGGGCACGTTCAACTACTTCGGACGCACGCACGGCATCTCGTCGGATGCCGCCGAAGCGACGCGTGCCCTGCTTTCCGCGCGGGTGCTCCCTGTACAGGTCGGTCTGGTCAACGACCGGATGTTCCTGGTCAATGCGAGCCTCGGGATGTACCCGCAGGTGCTCGACGATCGGGAGGAACAGAAGCGACTGAATGGACGCAGCCGGATGGTTGCCGCGTGGGCTGGCCTGCTTACGATCTTCCGCGGCTACCGACCGACGCGGATCAGGCTCGAACACGAAGGCCGCACGCACGAGTTTCGTGCCCTAACGTTGTTCGTCAGCAACAACCGATTGCAGCTCGAGCAGGTCGGGCTGGGCGGCTCGGCGGTCGTCGAAGACGGAAAACTGGTTGCGGTCGTGTTGCGCCCGGTGTCGATGCTCACCCTGCTCTGGCTGGTCGCACGAGGCGCGGTGGGTAATCTCGCAGGCGGGCGCGGCGTGCAGCACTTCCCGTTCTCAAGCGTGACCGTCACGCCTTCGAGTCGGCGTGTGCGACGCTTGAGAGTCTCGACCGATGGCGAGACGGCGTTGATAGACACGCCGATCGAGTTTCGCGTAGCCCCCGAGCCATTGCTCCTATTGACTCCCCTCGATGCCGTTCCGGAGACCGCAACGTAATGACTACGGTCCTGCAGATCTCAGACGCGCACTTCGGCACGGAGCGGCCGCCGGTCGTGGAGGCGCTGCTCGAGCTGGCACGAAGTGAGTCGCCCGATCTCGTCGTGTTCTCCGGCGACATCACACAACGCGCGCGGCGCGGCCAGTTCAGTGCCGCGCGACGCTTCATCGACCGGCTGCAGCCACGGGCCCTGCTCACGATCCCCGGGAATCACGACATCCCGCTCTTCAACCTGGCCGCGCGGATCTTCACGCCGTACGCGAATTACACGCGCGTGTTCGGCGAGGATCTGGAACCGGTGTTCGAGTCGGGGCAACTGCTCGTGATCGGCGTCAACACGACGCGCCCGCAACGGCATGTCGATGGCGAGCTCTCGCAGGAACAGATCGAGCGCGTCGCCGGACGATTGAGAACCGCCACGGCCGTGCAACTGCGCATCGTCGTCGTGCACCAGCCCGTGCTCGCGATTGCCGCCAGCGACAAGCACAACCTGCTCCACGGCCACCGGGAGGCGGTGCCGGCATGGGCCGCAGCCGGCGCCGACATCATCATGGGCGGCCACATTCACCTGCCGTACGTGCGCCCGCTGCGCGCCACGTTCCCCGATCTGCCCCGCGACGTCTGGGTGGTCCAGGCCGGCACCTCGATCTCGAGGCGGATTCGCGGACGCATCGACAACTCGGTCAACCTGATCCGTGTCGCGGACGCGCACTCGCCTCGCGCCTGCGCGGCGGAGCGCTGGGACTACGTCCCCGCGCTCGGACACTTCGAGCGCCACAGCAGCCATGCACTGACGTTCGACGCTCCTGCAGACGATCGCCTCGCGCAAGAGCGCTGAGCAGCGCTAAGATTCGCGCGCCGTGGGGACACCGGGCCGCGAGTCATCGTGGTCCCCCGCGCACGGCGACGAGACCGGAGAGAATCGGAGATCGGACATGTTGACCGAAGCGCTGGTGCTGGAAAACGGGAAGGTCTGGACCGGCGCGGCGTTCGCGCGGAGCGTGACGATCGCCGACGGCCGCATCGCATCGCTCGACGGCTCCGCGCCTGCCAACGCCCGCGTCGTCGACCTCGGGGGGAGGCTCGTCGTTCCCGGCTTCTTCGACAATCACCTGCACTTCGTAATGGGGAGCCTCCAGCTCGACGCGATTCAGTTGCGCGATGCGACGACGCTCGAAGGCTTCGCAAGCCGCATTGCCGAGCGCGCGCGAAGCGTGGGACCGGGTCAGTGGATCACCGGCGGCGGATGGGACGAGCAGCGATGGAGCCGTCCTCTCGCTCCGTCGCGGGCGAGCATCGACGCCGCCACCGCGGAGAATCCCGTGTTCGTCACGCGGCTCGACCTGCACATGGGGCTCGCCAATGGAGTCGCGCTGCGCCTGGCGGGAATCACCCGCGAGACCTCCGACCCGCCAGGCGGCACGATCGTACGCAGCGCCGACGGCGAGCCGACAGGTCTCCTCAAAGACGCTGCGATGCGACTCGTCGCCGCGGTCATCCCGTCGACTGAAGCCTCTGCACGGGCCAGAGCCATCCGGCCCGTACTGAGCGAGGCGGCACGCTTCGGAGTCAGGTCGTTCTGCGACATGTCGATCGCTCCCGACTCGTACGACGACTTCCGCGCGCTGCAGCGCATCGAGCGCGACGGCGAATTGACCGCGCGGGTCTGGAGCTACCTCCCGATCGCATCGTGGGAGCGGCTTCGCGATGCGGGGCTGGAACGAGGGTTCGGCAGTGCGCGGCTCCGGATCGGCGGCCTCAAGGGCTTCGCCGACGGTTCGTTAGGCTCGGCGACGGCCGCGTTCCGCGAGCCGTACGAGGACGAAGCGTGCAACTGCGGCCTCCTGATGGAGCCGATGCTCGACGGGTCGATGTCGCGGTGGATCACGGGCGCCGACGCGAGCGAGCTGCAGCTCGCGATCCATGCAATCGGCGATCGCGCGAACGCGGACGTGCTGTCGATCTACGAGGCACTGCCCGCATATCGCGAGCGCCGCCTGCGCATCGAACACGCGCAGCATCTCGACGC
>JBPPMG010000162.1:0-5026 GCA_051305935.1 Thermoanaerobaculia bacterium | reverse complement strand
GTGGACACCTGTCGCCTTCGGCGACGCGCAGGCAGGAGTGCCTGCGCCACATCGACCTCAACGCCTAAGGAGTGAATGTGAAACGAAGAATCTCCCTGCTGTTCATCGCGCTTTGCATTTCCATCGTCGCCTCCGCCTGCAAGTCCGAGAAGAGCGCGGACCCGACGACCACGGCTCCGGCAGCCGCCGTTCAGGGCCCCGAGATCGTCAAGGACCTCGACGCGCGCCTCGCGCAGCTGCCGCGCACGACAATCGACTACGACCGCTCCCTCCTCGACGAGACCGAGACGAAGGTGCTCGAGAAGCTCGTCGAAGCGTCGCGGATCATCGACGACATCTACTGGATCCAGGTCGCCGAGGAAAATACGAGGGTCAAGGCCGAGCTCGAAACGGCTGCCACGGCGTCGCCCGAGCACGCGAAGGCACTCGCGCTATTCACCATGAACCACGGCCGCTGGGACCGCCTCTCTGAGGACGAGCCGTTCGTTGCCCCGTTCGGCGACGCGGGAAAGAAACCCCACGGCGCCGGCTTCTACCCGACCGACATGACGAAGGAAGAGTTCGAGGCCTGGATCGCCGCGAACCCGAAGGACAAGGAGGCGTTCCAGAGCACCTTCACCGTCATTCAGCGCGATGGCAAGGGGCTCAAGGCGGTGCCCTACTCCGAGGCCTACAAGGCGAAACTCGAGGAAGCAGCCGCGAAGCTGCGCGAAGCAGCAGCGATGACGAAGAACGCGTCGCTCAAGTCGTTCCTCGAAAAGCGCGCCGCGGCGTTCCTCTCCAACGACTACTACGAGAGCGACTTCGCCTGGATGGACCTCGACTCGCCGATCGAGATCGTCATCGGCCCGTACGAGGTCTACGAGGACGGGCACTTCAACTACAAGGCGGCGTTCGAGGCCTTCGTCTGCGTCGTCGACAAGGGAGAGAGCGACAAGCTCAAGATCTACGAGAAGCACCTCCCAGCCATGGAGCGCGCCCTCCCGATCCCCGACGAGCACAAGAACCCGAACCGCGGCGGCGAGTCGCCGATCAAGGTCGTCCAGGAAGTCTTCACCTCCGGCGACGCGCGCAACGGCGTGCAGACCTCCGCGTTCAACCTGCCTAACGACGAGCGCGTGCGTGAAGCGAAGGGCTCGAAGAAGGTGATGCTCAAGAACGTGATGGAGGCGAAGTTCAAGCAGAGCGGCCAGCCGATCGCGATGCGCACGCTCGACCCCTCCCAGACGTCGCTCATCAATTTCGACGCCTACTTCAACTTCGTCCTCTTCCACGAGCTCTCGCACGGCCTCGGGCCCGGAATCATCAATGGGCCCGACGGAAAGCGGATCGAGGCCCGCCTGCTCCTCAAAGAGCTCTACTCGTCCATCGAGGAGTGCAAGGCCGACGTCCTCGGCGTCTGGGCGGTGCAGTACGCGATGGAGAAAGGCCTCATTACGGAGTTCAACCGCGACCAGCTCCACGCGACGACCGCCGGCATGGCGTTCCGCTCGATCCGTTTCGGCATCGACGAAGCGCACGGCCGCGGCACCGCGGTGCAGTGGAACTACTATCGCGAGCGGGATGCGATCGTCCCGGGCGCCAACGGCACCTTCCGTGTCGACATGGACAAGATGGACGCGGCCCTGAAGTCGCTGGCGACCGAACTGCTGATGATCGAGGCGACGGGCGACTACGCTCGCGCAAAGGCGTTCCTCGACACCTACGGCGTGCGCAATGCCGAGATCGACGCCGTCACGAAGACCCTCGAGGACATCCCCGTCGACATCACCCCGGTGTTCGTCGCGGTGGGAGAGAAGTAGTTGAAGCGACGGGGCGCGGCACGAGCCGCGCTCCGTCGTGCTTCTTCATTCCTCATTCTTCATTCGACATTCTTCATTTCGGTTTTCGCCGTCGTCACAGAAACCGAAATGAAGAATGGAGAATGAAGAGGTGACCGGGTGTGCTTCATGGCTGTGCAACGAGCGGGCGTCACTCCCCCCCCACCAGCGTCCCCGACAGCTCCGCTTCGGGCGCACGCAAGACGATCTCTCTCCGCGCGATCGCGTAGCCCGCGATCGCGTCGACGAGGAGCGTTCGTCCCTCCGCCGCGGATACCACGAGGATGCGGCGCCGGATCTCGCGGATCTCGACGACCTCGCTCCAGCGGAGCGACGTACCGCTGCCCGGGAACGGCAGCAGCCGGTTCCTGTAGCGCACCCCTTCGGGATCGACCACGATCTCGTCGCCGTACTGCATGAGCGCGGAGGCGAGCGTGCCGAGGAAGAGAATGACGAGCCCTGCGATGGAGTACCAGGCCGTGTCACCGCTCGCGATGTACGCGAAGAAGATCCCGGCCGAGCCGAAGACCGCGGTGCACGAAACGATTCGCGCAAGCGGCGTGCGGTCGAAGACGAGCGTGTCGGCCTGAGCGGCTGGGGACTCGTTCATGGCAGATTCTCTCGTCCGTTTGAACGGTGGGGAACCTTCCAAAGTTCCCGCGGTGAGGCTGAATTGAGAATTGAGAATTTAGAATTTAGAGATGGATAAATAGCACTTATAATTGGAAATTAATAACGATCTCAATAAAGCCAAACCGCCTTCCCCTCGCATCTCTCAATTCTCAATTCTAAATTCTCAATTCGGCTACAATCCCCGCCTCCCGGGCCGGAACGCGCCCGCGAATTGGAGTTGCCATGCTTTGGAGCAAGTACTTCGTCTACACCCTGCGCGAGGATCCTTCCGACGCCGACGTCATCAGCCAGAAGCTGATGACGCGCGCGAGCATGATCAAGAAGCTCGCCGCGGGCATCTACACCTACCTTCCCCTCGGACTGCGCTCGATCCACAAGCTCGAGGCGATCGTGCGCGAGGAGATGAACCGCGCGGGCGCGGTCGAGCTCTCGATGCCGGCGATCCAGCCTGCCGAGATCTGGCAGGAGTCGGGCCGCTGGTACCAGTACGGCAAGGAGCTCCTGCGCATCAAGGACCGGCACGACCGCGACTTCATCTTCGGCCCGACGCACGAGGAAGTGATTACGAGCGTCGTCCGCGACTCGATCAATTCGTACCGCCAGCTCCCGGTCAATCTCTACCAGATCCAGACCAAGTTTCGTGACGAGGTGCGCCCGCGCTTCGGACTGATGCGCGGCCGCGAATTCATCATGAAGGACGCCTACTCGTTCCACACGAGCATGGAGTCGCTCGATGACGCGTACACGGCGATGCGCGAGGCGTACAACCGCGTCTTCAAGCGCTGCGCGCTCGACTACGTCATGGTCGACGCCGACACCGGCAACATCGGCGGCTCCGCGTCGCACGAGTTCCACGTCATGGCGAAGTCGGGCGAGGACGCGATCGCCCGCTGCCCGAGCTGCTCCTACGGCGCGAACACCGAGAAGGCCGTCGGCACGATTGCCGACGCCGGCCTCGGCAACGACGCGGCCGCGGAGCTCAAAGAAGTTGCCACTCCCCACATGAAGTCGATCGACGACGTCGCGAAGTTCCTCGGTGTCGCGACCTCGAAGGTCGTCAAGACGCTGATGTACGACACCGACCTCGGCCCGCTCATGGTTCTCATCCGCGGCGACCGCGAGGTCAACGAGATCAAGGTCAAGAACTACAGCGGCGCGCAGTGGGTCGTCATGCTTACCGACGACCGCTTCCAGGAAGCCGTCGGCGGCCCCGCCGGATTCGTCGGCCCCGTCGGCGCGAAGACGATCCGCGTCATCGCCGACACGCATCTCGAAGGGACGACGAACTGGATCACCGGCGCGAACAAGCTCGACGCGCACTTCACCGGCGCGAACATCGGCCGCGACTTCGAAGCGCCCGAGTTCGCCGACGTGCTGCTCGTTCGCGAGGGCGACCTCTGCCTCCGCTGCAACACCGCGATGGAGATCCACCGCGGCATCGAGGTCGGCCACATCTTCAAGCTCGGCACGAAGTACTCGAAGGCGATGAACTGCGTCTTCCTCGACGAGGCAGGCGAGCGCCAGCCGATGATCATGGGCTGCTACGGCCTCGGTGTGGGGCGCACCGTCGCCTCGGCGATCGAGCAGAACCACGATGCCGACGGCATCATCTGGCCGATCCCGATCGCGCCGTTCGAAGTGATGATCGTGACCGCCGGCCAGGACGAGAACGTACGCACCACCGCGGCCGCGATCCACGACAAGCTCGAGGCCGCCGGAGTCGAGGTCATGTGGGACGACCGCGACGAGCGCCCCGGCGTGAAGTTCAAGGACGCCGACCTCGTCGGTTTCCCGATCAAGATCACCGTCGGCGCAAAGAGCCTCGCCGAAGGCAACGTCGAATGGAGCCTCCGCCGCGAGCCAAAGTCCCGCAACCTCGGCAAGCCCGACGAGGTCATCGCGAAGGTGGTGGAGATCCTGGAAGAAGCGAGGGGAAAGAGGTAGAGGCAATGCGGAATGCGGATTGCGAAATTGAGATCCGCGGCGCCGATTCAGAGCTCGAACTAAAGCGCCCCGCGAGGGGCGCTTTTCTTTTCACGCCGAGGCATGACGTAACCGGTGGCACAGTACGCCGGAAGCGTGACGTAACCGGCGCCGCCTCACGCCGGAGGCTCGACGGGTGTCCCGTCCGAGACGGGAGCGCCACCAACTCGCCCCAGCAGAGAACGTCATTCCGTCTCCGACCGCCCTGGCAACCGCTTGAGAAACGAGGTCAGCCGGCGTTTCGCCTCGACGGGAAGCTCCGTTGTCGTCGCGTCGCGCAGAATCCTTGGCGTCTCCCGATACGACGCCACGAAGGCCATGCAGCGAGGGCATCCAGCGAGGTGCCCGTCGATCGCGGCTTTCGTCCCAGCCGGAATGACGCCTTCCAGGTACTCCATGAGGAGCTCCACTCCACGGGCGCACGTGAGATCGATCATGGCGTCCTCCCCGCCAGCTCGTTGAGGTAGCCACGCAGCATCAGCCGTGCCCGATGAACGCGCTGGCGCACCGCCGCCGGCTCGAGTCCCAGAGCCTCGGCGACGTCCGCCGTCGGCAGTTCTTCGAGATCACGGAGTACGAACGCCTCGCGG
>JBPPMG010000151.1:0-4051 GCA_051305935.1 Thermoanaerobaculia bacterium | reverse complement strand
GAAGCCCTGACCCCTTCCCCAGACAACCGAAGCCCTGACCCCTTCCCACCGAAGCCCTGACCCCTTCCCACCGAAGCCCTGACCCCTTCCCCGACGACCGAAGCCCTTACCTCTTCGCTGGGGTGTCTGGAACACAGGCAGCGCTTCGCGCCGCCGCGAAAGCTTCGCTTTCGCACTCCACACGGGGCTGACGCTTTTCTGCGTGGACGTGAAAAAGGCCGCCTCGCGGCGGCCCTTTTCAATTTCCAATATTCAACTCCGCGGCGAAGCCGCGGTTAGTAGCGGTAGTTCTCCGGCTTGTACGGACCGTCGGCGGGGATGCCGAGGTACTTCGCCTGCGACTCGGTGAGCGTCGTCAGCTCGACGCCGAGGTGCGGGAGGTGAAGGCGCGCGACTTCTTCGTCGAGCTTCTTCGGAAGGACGAAGACCTTCTTTTCGTACGTGTCGGCGTTCGCGTGCAGGTCGATCTGCGCGAGCACCTGGTTGGTGAACGAGGTCGACATCACGAACGACGGATGGCCCGTGGCGCAACCGAGGTTCATCAGGCGTCCCTCGGCGAGGATCAGCACGCTGTGGCCGTCGGCGAAAATCCACTCGTCGTACTGCGGCTTGATGTTGTGGTGCTTGATACCTGGGGTCTTCTTGAGGCCGGCCATGTCGATCTCGTTGTCGAAGTGGCCGATGTTCGCGACGATCGCGTTGTGCTTCATCTTCGCCATGTGCGCGGCGGTGATGATGTCCTTGTTGCCGGTCGCCGTGACAAAGAAGTCGGCGGACTCGAGAACCGACTCGAGTGCCTTTACTTCGAAGCCCTGCATCGCCGCCTGCAGCGCGCAGATCGGGTCGATCTCGGTCACGATGACGCGCGCGCCCTGTCCGCGCAGCGCCTCGGCGCAACCCTTGCCGACTTCGCCGAAGCCGCAGACCACGACGACCTTGCCGCCGATCATCACGTCGGTCGCGCGGTTGAGCCCGTCGACCACGGAGTGGCGGCAGCCGTAGATGTTGTCGAACTTCGTCTTCGTCACCGAGTCGTTGACGTTGATGGCAGGGAAGAGCAGCGTCCCCGCTTCCTGCATCTGGTAGAGGCGATGGACACCCGTGGTCGTCTCCTCGGAGACGCCGCGCAGGCCCTTCGCGATCTTCGTCCACATCTGCCCGTCGGCCTTGATCGAGCGGCGCAGCAGGTCGAGGATCACGCCCCACTCTTCGGGGTCGTTCGCTTCGTCGAACGTGGGGATCATGCCCCCCTTCTCGAACTCGGCGCCCTTGTGGACCAGCAGCGTCGCGTCGCCACCGTCGTCGACGATGAGCGACGGGCCGGAGCCGTCAGGCCATACGATCGCCTGCTCGGTGCACCACCAGTACTCCTCGAGCGTCTCGCCCTTCCAGGCGAAGACCGGCGTGCCCTTCGGATTCTCGGGCGTTCCCTTGGTCTCGCGACGGCCGACGACGACCGCGGCGGCGGCATGGTCCTGCGTCGAGAAGATGTTGCAGGAGACCCAGCGAACGTCGGCGCCGAGGTGCACGAGCGTCTCGATGAGGACGGCGGTCTGCACCGTCATGTGCAGCGAGCCCATGATCTTCGCGCCGGCGAGCGGCTGCGACTTGCCGTACTGCTCGCGGAGCGACATGAGTCCGGGCATCTCGTGCTCGGCGAGGGTGATTTCCTTGCGGCCGAACTCGGCGAGGCTGAGGTCCTTGACCTTGAACGGGACGCGGCCCGCGTCCTTGGAAGCGACGAAGGGGTGAACGGTTTCCAGCATGGTCGGCATCGTGTCGATGTCTCCTTTTGTTGTGGTTACGGGGTGGTGAGCCGGCGACGGATTCGGGGCCTTTGTCGTGGGACAACACCCTAAATCCGACCGAAACGGTTTGAATTCCTGAGAGACAGGCCAGAGGTCAAAGCAGGCGGGGGCGAAAGGCGAGGGACGAGAGGCGATGAGCAGGCAGTCGAGCGCGGCGGCAGCATGATTGGGCAGATCGTGCAGCCGGTCGCGGATTCGGAGTGTGGCTTGCGGAGCGTGTCGCCGTTGGTTCGTAGGGGCGACCCGCCGGGTCGCCCGATCCTGGGCGCGTCCAGAATTCGAATGGGGGGGCCTGCGGGGTCGGGCCTGCGAATACTCCCTGCTTTCACACCTGTACGGCGCTGCGCGCCGCCGCGAAAGCTTCGCTTTCGCACTCCACACGGGCCTGCTTATCGCCTCTAGCCTTTCGCCTTCTTGCCTACCTGACTCGGTGATTGTCGATCATGTCCCAGGTGCCGCCGAAGGCGAGGGTCTTGATCGGGTCCGACGCGAGGAAGTCGTGGGGGAAGCCCGGCTCGATCGCGCTTGCCGTGTCGAGGCGCGCGAGGTGGTCGGCGCTGAGCGTGACGTTCAGCGTGCCGAGGTTGTCGCGAAGCTGGTCGAGGTTGCGGGCGCCGAGGAGCGGGATGACGACGCCTTTCTGCTGGCGCACCCAGGAGATCGCGACCTGCGTCGACGTGGCGCCGAGCTCGACGGCGATCGCGGAGGCTTCCTTCGCGATCGCAATGTTGCGGTCGACTTTCGCCGCGCCTTCCTTCGCGCGCCCGGTCGCCTGCGAAGCCGGGTCGTTGTACTTTCCGGAGAGGACGCCGGCGCCGATGACGCTCCACGGCGTGACGGCGAGATCGAACGAGCGCGCCATCGGAAGCAGCTCGCGCTCGGCCGTGCGGTCGATCAGCGAGTAGCGGAGCTGCAGCGCCGTGAAGGGAGTCCAGCCGCGCAGGTCCGCCATCGTGTTGGCCTGCGAGACGATCCAGGCCGGCGTGTCCGAGATGCCGATGTAGAGGATCTTCCCCTGGCGCACGAGATCGTCGAGCCCGCGGAGGATTTCGTCGACCTGCGTGGTGAAGTCCCAGGCGTGGAGCCAGTAGAGGTCGACGTAGTCGGTGCCGAGCCGCTTGAGGCTCGCCTCGAGCGCCTGCTTCATGTTCTTTTTGTGGTTGCCCGAGAAGCTCGGATCGCCCAGCCGCATCTGCAGCGTGTACTTGGTGGCGACGACCCAACGCTCGCGATCCGCCGCAATGAACTCGCCGAGCAGCTTCTCGCTCGTCCCCTCGGTGTAGCGGTTCGCCGTGTCGAAGAAGTTGCCGCCCGCCTCGACGAAGGCGTCGAACATCTTCTTCGACTCGTCCCTCGACGCGCCCCAGCCCCACTCTTCGCCAAATGTCATCGTGCCGAGCGCGAGCTCGGAGACCCTTACGCCGCTGCGGCCGAGAAGTTTGTATCGCATAAGGCAGCAGTCTAAGGCAGGTCAGAGGTCAGAGGTCAAAGGTCATACCCAGGCGAGAGGCATGTGGAGTGCGAAAGCGAAGCTTTCGCGGCGGCGCGAAGCGCCGCACGTTGTGGGCAACGGGACCTCACGGAGAAGCCGGACCGTATCCGTAGGGGCGACGCGGTGCGTCTCCCGTTGACATCGGCAAGCCGAAGGCCAGACGGGCGACCCACCGGGTCGCCCCTACGGGTCTTTTCTTCCCTTCCGAGCAGGGCGGCGCTCTGCGCCGCCGCGAAAGCTTCGCTTTCGCATTCCACATGGGCCGCCTCTTCCAAATTCGTCGTCGCTTGGACATGATGGCGCCGGATATGGCGGACGAAGCGCAACCGGGCGGCGGGCGGCCCATTGTCATCGACGGGATGAACGTTTTCGTCGATCCGCGCTTCGAGCCGGTCGATCTCGAAGCGGGGGTCCGCTTCGTCCTCGATCCCGCGAATGCCGTCGAGACAGTGCACTGGGCGCGGAACTATCTCTACCGCGCCGTGTTGCAGACAAAATCGGGGCCGGTCGACGTCGTCGTCAAGCAGTTTCGCAACCGCGGCTGGCGCGACCGTCTCCGGCGCCGTTTCGACGAGACGAAGGCGGAGAAGGCGTGGCGCATGGCGCATGCGTTCGAGGCGTCCGGCATCGCCACCGCGCGTCCGGTCCTTCTCGCCGTCACGATCGATCCGAAGGGCCCGTCGTACTTCGTCTGCGAGCACCTCCGCGATCGCATCGAGTTTCGCTACCTGGTCCGAGCGATGAACGCGGG
>JBPPMG010000141.1:0-3134 GCA_051305935.1 Thermoanaerobaculia bacterium | reverse complement strand
CTTTCGCCTCTCGCCTTTCGCCTCTCGCCTTTCGCCTTTCGCCTCTCGCCTGCTTTGACCTATGACCTTTGACCTTCGAACTGCTCTGCTACATTCCCAGCATGCCCGACTTCAGCTTCTCGTCGACCGGGTGCTTTCCGAGCCAGACGGCGAAGAGCGCGTCGGCGAAGTCCTTCCCTTCGATCGAGATTGATTTCGAGCCGCTCTGGACGCTGACTCCCTTCGTCGGAACGTAGGTGATCACGAGCTTGTCGCCTTCCTTCAAATCGGTGAGTCCGGCGTTGAACTGATCGAGGCGGGCCCGGAGCGAGGGGAGCTTCGCCTTGTTGTTCTTCTCGAAACCCGTCTCGACGGCATCGATGATCTTGCCCTTTTCGAGGTCGCGCATCATCACCATCTCGACGCGGCGGATCGCCTCGGACGAAAGGACCAGCTCGGCGTTCTTCGTCGCGGCCTCGAGGTAGAGCCCCGCGACGTAGACCTTGAAGGTCATCTTCGTGCGCAGCCCCATTCCGTTCAGGACGAGCGGCTTTCCCTCGACCGTGATGCGATCTGCCATCGAGACGCCCTTCAGTTCGCCGGCGAACGCGGGAATCGAAAGCGCGAGTATGACCAGTGCAAGTGCGAGTCGTTTCATCGTGGTTCTCCTCATTGCCTGGCGTCGATTCTACGCCAACGGCGCTCTTTCGTTGCCTGCGCGTGGCAGGCCGGGCGCAACGCCGTGATAATGAACACGGATGATCGAGCTTCCGGTCGACGCGCACGTCCCTCGTATTCGCTCTCTCCTGGCCGAGTCGCGTTACCTCGTCGTGACCGCTCCGCCCGGCGCGGGAAAGACCACGCGTGTTCCGCCCGCGCTGGTGGAGGATGGGAAGACGATCGTCCTCCAGCCGCGAAGGGTCGCGGCGCGTTCCCTCGTGCGCAGGATCGCCGCGGAGCGTGGATGGACCGTGGGCGAAGAGGTCGGTTGGCAAATCCGGTTCGAGCGGAACTTCTCGGCGAAAACGCGGCTGCTGGTCGCGACGGAAGGCATCCTGACCGCAAGGCTGCAGTCGGATCCTCTCCTGAGCGAGTTCAAGACGATCGTGCTCGACGAGTTTCACGAGCGCAGCATTCACGCCGACCTCGCGCTCGCCCTCGCGAAACAGGCGAGCCTCGCGCGGGACGACCTTCGAATCGTCGTCATGTCGGCGACTCTCGACGCGCGATCGGTGAGCCGGTACCTCTTCGATTGCCCGATCGTCGACGTTCCCGGCCGGCTTTTCCCCGTCGAGGTGCGGTACGAGGCGGGTATGAGCGTCGCGGAGGCAGCGCTTCGCGCGGGACGGGAGGAGTCGGGGCACCTGCTCTGTTTCCTGCCCGGCGCGCGAGAGATCCGCGACGCGGCGGCCGAGCTGCGCGCTCGCGCCGCCCCCTTCGCCGTGTTCGAGCTTCACGGAACCCTCGACGTCGATGCGCAGGAGGCCGCGCTCGCGCCGTCGGAGAATCGCAAGGCGATACTCGCGACGAACATCGCGGAGACTTCCCTAACCGTCGAGGGAGTCACGACCGTCGTGGACAGCGGGCTCCACAGGATTCTGCGTTACGACGATGCCACGGGAATCGACCATCTCGTCACCGAACGGATCTCGCGCGACTCTGCCGAACAGCGGGCGGGGAGGGCCGGCCGCATCGCTCCCGGGCTGGCCGTTCGGCTCTGGGATTCTCGTGACATCCTCGACCCGCATCGCCAGCCCGAGATCGCGCGGATCGACATCGCGTCGACGTTGCTCGACATCGTGGCCTGGGGGGACGATCCGCGAGAGTTCGATTGGTTCGAGAAGCCGGCCTCGGCCCGGATCGAGTCTTCCCTGCGACTCCTCGGCCGGCTCGGCGCAATCGAGGGCGGCAAGCTGACGCCGGTGGGCCGGCTCCTCCAGCGGTTGCCGATGCATCCGCGACTCGGACGGATTCTCGTCGATGCGGGCGCCTCGAGGGAGGCGGCGGAGGGATGCGTGATTCTCTCGGAAGGGGCGCGGTGGGCGACGCATTCCGACGCATCGACCGACTCGGACCTTCAATCGCTCGTCGATCGCTTTTCAAGTGCACCGCAGGCGCTTCGTCGGGCAGCGATGGAGATTGGCGCGATTGCGCGGAAGGAGATCGGGGGCCAGGCCGCTCTTCCGCTGCGCCGCGCACTGCTCTCGGGGTTTCCGGACAGGGTTGCGAGAAGACGCGATGCTGGATCGTCCCTGCTCCTCCTCGCTTCGGGTGGGGGAGCCACGCTCGCGCGTGAGAGCCGGGTCACGGCAGGGGACTTTCTCGTGGCGCTCGACGCGAGCGGTGCCGATCATGGCGTCGACTCACGCGCGCTCGTCCGCATGGCGAGCGTCGTCGATCGCGAGTGGCTCGTGCCGACGCGCGTCGAGCTCCGGCATCGCTACGACGCACGCTCGCAGCGCGTGAGAGCTTCGCTGCTCCGCTGGTATGACGAGATCCTGCTCTCGGAGACCGACGCGAAGGTCGATCCCGCGGTCGCGGAGGAAGTTCTTGCGCAGGCGATGATCGAGGCGGGCCCCGACGACGCGACCCGCATGTTGCTTCGACGAATTCGCTTCGCAGGAATCGACATCGACTGGGAGGCTGCCGTTCGCAGCGCATGCAAGGGGCAGGCGGCGGCTCCCCGGCTCGATGCGGACTCGCTGGTGCAATGGGATGCCCGGCGCGATCTCGATCGCCTCGCGCCAGTCGACCTGGCCGTTCCAAGCGGACGGCGCGTGAAACTGGAGTACCTCGACGACGGGCAGGTGATGGCGTCCGTGAAGCTGCAGGAGCTGTTCGGGCTCGGGGAGACGCCCTGCCTTGGCCCCGCGCGCATTCCGGTGACGTTCTCGCTGCTCTCGCCCGGAGGCCGCCCGGTTCAATTGACGAAGGATCTGCGCAGTTTCTGGCAGAACACCTATCCGGAGGTGCGCAAGGAGCTCCGAGGGAGGTATCCGAAGCATCCCTGGCCCGAGGATCCCTGGAGCGCCGAGCCGACCGCGAGAACGAAGCGACGCTGACGGGAATGCGGATTGCGGAGTGCGGAATGCGGATTGGAAAGGCGGGCCGGGACGCGGCAGTCTTGATCAATCTTCGCTGCGACACGTTCCAGC
>JBPPMG010000071.1:0-4559 GCA_051305935.1 Thermoanaerobaculia bacterium | reverse complement strand
CGCGAAGACAGTACAGGTGCTGTTGATCTTCACCTTGCACGTGCTCTGCTGCGCGAGCGGGCCTAACTCGTGCAGGCCGAGGTTCATCTCGTCGGCGATGTATCCGAGGTAGCGGCCGCAGCCGGCGGCGCAGCGGTCGTTCATGTGGAAGCTCGTGACGATGCCGTCGGGGTCGACCTGGATCGCCTTCGTGTCCTGCCCGCCGATGTCGAGCACGGTGCGCGTGTTCGGAAACATCGCGTGCGCGCCGAGTCCATGGCAAAGGATTTCACTGCGGATCTGTTCCTTCGGGAAGGGGAGGCGGGCGCGGCCGTAGCCAGTGCCGACGGTTCCGTGCTCGAGGAGCCCGAGCGTGCGCACCGCCTCGACGATGTCGCGCAGCGCGGAGGCGTGCGTCCCGAGTTCCGGGAGCTCGACGAGCGCCGATTCGAGTGCGGGCGCGGCGTGGCGCTGGAACGCTTCGCCGCAGACGCTGTTCTCGACGATGAGGATCGCCGAGTCGAAGATCGAGCAGAGAATCTCGAAGGTGATGCCCTTCGGATCGCCGCGCTGTTCCGCGAGCAGCATGAAGTCGCTCGCGGCGAGATCGCGGAAGAAGTCGCTCTTGCGCGTGGCGCCTTCCGCGAAGTGGGCCTGCGCCACCGACTCCATCCCGTCGGCGATCTCTCCGATGATGCGGTTGAGCTCGGCGGCGTAGGGCTTGTGGCGCGGCATCGACGCAGAGTCGTGCATCGACGCGCGCAGGCGGTTCAGCATGTCGAAGTGCTGCTGCTTGCGGAAGTTCCTCTGGAGCACGGCGAGGAAGCGCGGCGCGAGCGCCTGCAACCCATCGCGCTCCGCCATCCGCTCTTCCGTGAGGCGGAAACGGGTCGAGACGAACGCCTCTTCGCGGACGACGGCGCAGGCGACGTCGTAGTTGCTGCGGCTGTTCGTGATCCCGCGGCCGATGATCTGTTCGTTCTCGTCGAGCACGACCGCCTTGGTGGTGGTCGATCCGAGGTCGATGCCGACGAACACGTTCATCGAGGTCATGCGCGGCTCTCCTGCCATACCGGCTCCTGGGACGCCGTGGATCGTCGAAGCGCGTCGCTTTGCGCCGAACAAGCGATTGTCCAGGCGATACGCTCAAATGCGTTCGCGATTGGCCTCATGCGCTCGCCCTCGCCTGCTTCTTCTGATCGAGCATCTGGAGGTAGCTCTCCAGGCGGTTCTTGATGTTGGCGGCGGAGAAGTAGCGTGGGTCGACAAGATCGCTCTCGATGAACGTTCCCGCGATGCCGGTTCGCTCCTCGATCTGCCGGAGCATCAGCAGCTGGCCGACGCTGAACGAGTTGCAGCTCTTGACGCTGTTGATGAGGAAGCCGTCGGCGTGGTAGTCGCGGATGTACTGCTCGATGAGGTCGACCCGCGACGGCAGCCCGAGGTTCGTGTAGCACCCGAGGCAGTAGTCGGCGAGCGTCTCGAGCGGATGGTCGGAGTCGTGGCGGAAGCCGCGATCGTAGAGCCCGCCGACCTTCGTGTAGGTCGACGCGACGACGACGGCGTCCTCGTCGGTGAACATCTTCCAGAACTCGCGGAAGCTGGTCCAGTTCGGCGGGCCCTCGACGACGAGGCGGTACTTCTCGCGCTTCATCGGTCCGTCGGGCGTGATCGGGCCGACCCCCGCGGCGATGCGCCCGTCGACCTCCTCGCGCAGCGCCCGGTAGTAGTCGACCCCTTCCTGCGTGCCGCGGAAGGCGCTGAACATCGGCCCGATGTAGTAGACGCCGCCGAAGTAGGCGTCGATCGGCGACGGCGTGTGCTTCGCGCTCTCGAGCACGTAGACGAGATCGTCCTCGGCTTTCGCCGAGAGCTTGAGCATCTCGCGCAGCCGGTCGGGATCGAACTTCTTTCCGCTCACCTGCTCGAGCTTCGGGATGACCTCCGACTTCATCTGCTCGACGATGTAGTCGCGCTGGTGCGGATCGATCTTCCCGTCGGCCTGGTACGGCACGTGGAGCATCGCGACGGGGCAGTCGTACTCCTCGCGCAGCAGCTCGAACCACTTCATGAAGGTGAAGCAGCCGGTGTAGGAGAGGAGCAGCAGGTCGGGTGGCGGCAGCCGCTGGCCCGTCGGTCCGATGTTCCCCTTGCGCATCATGCCGAGGTCGCACTTGACGTAGGTGCAGACGTCCTCGCTGTGCCCGTGCTTCTCGGCTTCAGCGATGTAGCCGCCGGAGAGCTTCCGCATGCCCGACTGGAGCGCGTTGATCTCGGGGAGGACGGGGAGGAGGTCGAAGGAACGGACGAGCTCGTTGAGATTTCCCGGAACGAAGGTGTAGACGACCTTCTGCCCGGTCTGCTCCGTGCGGGAGAGCGCGTCGAAGTGGTCGGCGAGGATCTGCTTCTGCAGCAGCATGCTCGGCTCTTTGTGGACGTCGGGAACGGCGGTCGGTTTGGTCATGACGTTACCTCGGGGTTGGTCGTAGGGGCGACCCGCCGGGTCGCCCGTTTGTCGTCCGGGGAGAGAAACGGGCGACGCGGCGCGTCGCCCCTACGGAACCCTGCTCCGCCGGTTCTCACGCCTCACTCCACAGGCGGATCGAATCCGAGAACGTGCCGGCCTGCTCGCGGATCACGGCGAACTGGCCGGTGTCCTCGGAGTACTTGAACTCGGTGTGCGGGATTCCGGCGCGATCGAGCCCGGCGACGAGCATCGGCTGCTCGAGCAGCGCGGGATCGCAGAAGCTCGCCGCGCAGAAGATGACGCCCTCGGCCCGGTTGCGCTCGCACGAGTCGATGAGCCACTGCGAGCGATTCCCTTCCGGCGCGTAACGCGACGCCGTCATGACGCTCGCCGTGAGGTACGCGTCGACGAGCGCTTCCATCGGATCGTCATTCACCGGGATGTCGCGCTGGATCCAGCGGAGGCCGAGCATCAGGTCGTCGTCGACGACCGAGCATCCGGCGCGCTCGAGCGTGAGGATCAGCCCGTGAGGCGGCTGCTCGCAGAACATTCCGACGAGAATGACGCGGCTCTGGTCCATCTCTTTCCGCGTCGCGTCGGCTGCTGCGGACGCAAGGTACTCGCGCACAAGCGCCGTGTGCTCTTCGGGCGGCAGCACGTTCCCGGCGCGGAGGACGAGGAAGACCTCGGAGAGCGGGTAGACCCAGGGGCGACGGCTCCGTTCGGCGTAGAGCTCGCGGAGCGCGCCGCGGTTCTCGTTGTAGACGGCGATGCTGCGGCGCAGGTCGTCGTCGGTGATTTCGCGCCCGGCGATCCGTGCGAAGTCCTCGCGCATCCGATCGATCTCGAGGCGCCAGAAACGGCCTCCGACCTTCGAGTCGTAGTTCTGCGGCACGTCGACGTAGCGGACGTAGCGATCGGGGAAAAGCATCTGCCACATCCCCGAGAGATTTCGAATCACGTCGCAGATCGACGGGAAGAGCATGCCATCGAGGCAGTCGAGCCGGCCGGAGAGCGCGAGCTCGATCGTCGAGCGCGGGATGCGGCAGATGTAGCTCTGGAAGAATGCGTCGCCGCGGATGATCTCGAGACGGTCACCGCCGCCGACGACGCCGACGGGGAGCATTCCCGCCGCATGGATCAGCTCGCGAGGGACGTAGATCGGCATGTGACCGACAGCCTTGCGTCCCGGCTGCTCGGCCTTCCAGCGCTTCACCGCGCCGAGGTCGATGTCTTCGTAGAGAGCGCGAGCGTCATCGACGAGCTCCTGCACCGGTCTGTTCGTCATCAGGAGTTCTCCTCCGGAACCTTCCAGACGGGTTCGCGCTTCGCGAGAAACGCCTCGATGCCTTCGACGGCGTCGTGTTCCTTCATAAGCTCGTCGAGATAGAGGCGATCGAGCCGCGGAAGATGTTCGTTGAGCGCGTGAACGACGGCGCCGCGGATCGCGATCGCCGCGAAGCGCAGCGCCGCCGGCGAGCGAGGGGCGAAGTCTTCCTCGAGCCACGCGAGAAGCGCCGCGTCGAGCTGGCCCGCAGGCGCTGTGCGCGTCACGAGGCCGCGCTGCATCGCTTCGGTTCCGCTCCACGAGCGGCCGGTGAGTGTCAGCGCGGCAGCGCCCGCGGTGCCGATACGGACAGGGAGGAGCGCGGAAGCGACTGGAGGGAACACGGCGAGCTTGATCTCCGGCTGCCCAAGCTGCGCGGTCTCTTCCGCGATCACGAGGTCGCACCCGAGGACGAGCTCCAAGCCGCCACCGAGACATTGGCCGCGTACGGCGGCGATCGTGGGCGCGGGCGCCCGCGACATCAGGCGGAGAAGATTGGAAAGGCGGCTCAGCGCGCCGCCGATCCGCTCGGGAACGTGCTCCTCGATGCTCGCGCCGAACGAGAAGTGCGGGCCTTCGGCGTCGATGACGATCGCGCAGAGATCGCGGCGCTCGTTCAGCTCGGAGAAGATGCCGTTCAGCGCCTCGACCATTGGCTGATCGAGGATGTTCGCCTTCGGCGCCGCGAGCGTGACGCGCGCGACGCGGCCGTCGTGCTGGAGATCGAGCTTCGCGTTCATATGGCTACGTTCCTTTCACCCAGGGTGCAACCGCTACGATGAGGTC
>JBPPMG010000054.1:0-29871 GCA_051305935.1 Thermoanaerobaculia bacterium | reverse complement strand
AGCTGCACCGACCCCTCATCCATCCCGCGCTTACTCCAGTACAGGAAGTTCGCGGTCTCGTACTCGACATCGCCCGAGCGGGTGCTCCACGCGAGGAACGCCAAGAGGTCAGGGATGACCGCGCTCGGGTACCCATCCCAATGGCGGTACACCGTACGGCGCTGCCTTGCGCGACGAAACTCGATTTGACAGCGGGTGCTCATGCGAACCACCTCGCGCCCCACTGCCCGCAACCGCAGGCGCACGTCCACGTCGGCCACGCGATGCCATCCTCGCGGTCGATCGTCGCGATGATCACGTGCGTCATGCCGCACCCCACTGCTCACCGCAGACCACGCACTCCACGATCTCCCCGTGCTCGTGCGTGACGAAGCACTCAAGGATATGCAGGTGCGTGGCGCGCTCGCGCACCACCGCCCGTTCGCTGTCGGTGACGTCGTGCCATCGCTCGTGCTGCTGACACCAAATACTTTGCTTCATACCTTCACGCTCCGCGATCCTCCCATATTGAGGAGTCGCAACGCTCCTGCCGTGCGACTCCAAGGAAAAGAGCAGGGAGAAGGGGAGCGGGGAGGGAACGGATCGGGGGGGATGGAACCTCCCGAGCCGCAACGCGCTTTACGACCAACAACTGCGCCACTCAGCAGTTGTTGGCGCTAAAGCTTGCCGACCCGCGACCAGAGCGGAATTGCGTACGACAGACTCCGAAAGCGCAGCGAAGGGAGAATCACACGAACCGCACGAAGTGTCCCTTGACGAGTCAACGACGCGGTGTTTTGCTGTCATTGGCGCGCCCCGGAAGCAAGACATGAAGCGAACTCAACGATTACACGCGGTATCACGAAGACCATAACCACTACGTAATTTTCAACGAATCGGTTTGCGGCAAGGGTCACGCCGCGTCAATCGAGCGGCGAAGCGACCCGACCGAAGGAGACTAATGATGCACCAACGAATTGCGTCGCTCATTGTCGTATCGCTCCTCCTGCTGCTCTGTCAGCCTCACCTCGCAAACGCCGCCCCGGCGAAGCACGAAGACAACGCAACGCAACAAGCGGCTCCAGCTTGGCGCTGGAGTGACGAGGAACGGCTCACAGCGCGCTTTGACCCAATGGCGATGAAGGCGAGGGCAGCGAGAGCCGCAGCCACCGGTGACGACGCGCAACTCGGCACCCATTCGAGCGGAGCAAAGACCAGCGACACAACCGATCGCAACATCATCATCGGCAAACACAACCCAGAGTTGTTTCTCCCATTCGAACTGTTCGGGTACCTCATCAAAGATGGATTCGCCATCGACCCCCAACAACGAACACAGTTTCGCGAGCGCATCGAACCCATGATCGCCGATTCGAAGCCAGGCGAACAATTCTGGGACAGGCTCGAGACAGCATCGCGTCCATTCATCGAGCAACAGCAGCACCACCAACAACTAGCGAGGCAACTCAACACGGCAGAAAGCGATGACGAGCGAGCGCAAGTTCGCCGATCGCTTGCAGTCGTCCAAGAACGGGAATGCGAACTGCGGCACGAGGCCCTCGTGGCTTCAACCGCCGCCATCGGCCGCGAGCAGCTGTTAAGAGTTCTCTACACGGCAATCGCCCCCACCATCTCGTCCGTAAGTAAGAACTCCGACACGAAATTCGCCCTCACGGTCGCGGCGGGAGGATGCAAATGAGCCGCTTCGCAAAGCTCCTCCTGGCAATCGGATTCGCCGCGAGTACCGGGCACGCCGGTGCACAGCTCTACGTGCAGAACTCATGGGCAAGGACCGGACCAGACGTCGCGGGAGCACAAGGCCACGCGGAGTTCCGCTCAGGGCTCTTTTTCACGATCGATTACAGCATCTTTCTCCAGCTTACAAACCAGATCGAAGGGCCGTTGACCTTCTCTCTATCGGAGAGTGGCTACGGGACGATCGATCAGTACGTCGGCGTATCGAACGACCCCAGCCTTCCTTACGGATGCTACAGAGGGGTCGCCGACGCGACCGGCGGCGACCTGTCGCAGGGCGCATCGACGAGCTTGTTCTGCATCGAAGAACCGCCACCACCACCGCCCGGCGGAACCGATATTGAAGGACCTCCAGGAGGCGAGTCTGGAGGTGGATGCGGAGGACCCTGTCCCGAATCACCACTGCTGCTCGACCTCACCGGCGACGGCATCAGAACGACCGGCGCAGAGAACGCGGTGCGCTTCGACCTAGACGCGGACGGCACACCCGAGCTCTTAGGATGGACGGATCCAGGATCGGACGACGCATTCCTCTGGATGGATCTCAACAACGATCATCGTGTAACGGACGGTCGAGAGCTCTTTGGAGTCGCAACCGAACTCCCAAACGGACAGGTCGCAAGCGACGGGTTTGACGCACTCAGGGCATACGACGATGTGCGACACGGCGGGAATGGAGACGGACGAATCTCCGACGCCGACGCAGTGTGGAAGAGCCTCCGACTCTGGGTCGATGAGAACCACAACGGACGATCCGAGCCCCAAGAAGTCAGCCCGATTCAGAGTTTTCAGGTGCTCGAACTCCACCTCACCTACGTGGTCCACCCCTGGCCTGATGAGCACGGCAATGTGCATTTCCTTCGTGGAACCTACCTGCGTCGCGACAGTAGCCCAACGAGCAACGGCAACACCGCGCGCCGCCTGGAACTCACAGACGTGTTCTTCAAGGTGATCAACCAGTAATCGCCCCAGTCACAACCGACCGATTACCTGCCGGTGTTCGGCGCACCAATCACCGTCGTGGTGCGCCGAACGCCATCTCATGATCTCACTCAGCGAAGCCGCGTAAAGCCGTACCAACCGTACAGAACCGCAATGCTCGACCGCTGTACGGGAACGCAGGCCGGGTGTTCCGATCCGGCTTGAAGGCACAGCAGTCCAGGAACCCCCCGGAGTGGAGACTGCATTCTTGGCCGCCCGCACACCGTTCATGCGGCTGTTCAGCGCCAACGAGAGCGGAAGCACCGCTCCCAACTCCGACCGGTCACCATGACGGTTCGTTGGCCATGGCGTCGTGAGGCGCTCGGATACCGTGATACGCTCTCCAACCTATGCACGGTCGCGCCAGCATTGTGGTCGACGTCATCGGCCTCCTCTTGGGGGTGACAAGCGTCGGCTATGCGCTCTCTCGTCTCGTTGGCATGACGACGTTTCCCCGTGCCGCTCGCTTCATCGATGCTCCCGGGTCTGGGTTCCAGCTGTTCTGGGAGTCGGCCTTCCTCGCCTGCGCTTTGGTTACGCTCTTGTTTGGGATTCGATTGCTGCGTCGATACCTGCGCACACTCAGCGTCAACAAGGCAAGCCCTTGACCCTCGGCAGGGGCAACCAGCGATTACCACCGTGAAAACGGTGCGCACGCGAGTCGAACCACCGAGTCCGTAAACGGGGCGATGCCAAGAGCTATTCGAACCACGCCCAAGGTGTGGCGGACGGTCGGCTTCACTCAGCCGGTGTGTTCGCCAAAGATCTGAAGTGCGTTGTGGCTGCGAAAAGGTCACGGGACACCGGTACTTGAACTCCCTGATAGGCATGCCATAAGGATTCTTCCTCCTCGCTCGTAGTCGCCGATCAGGGACGCCGACGACGAAAAGTCAAGAACCCGCATGTGGTCGTCACGATCGCTCCTTCGCCAACGGACGGATCGCACCCCGGCGATACGCGCGGGGGGTTAGGCCGGTGGCTCGTCGGAATGTGCGGTGGAATGATCTTGCGCAGGAGAAGCCACACATGGCGGCAACAGCCCGCACCGGCTCGTCAGTGTCCAGGAGGAGTGATTTCGCCCGCTGGAGTTGCGCTTGTTTGAAATACGCGCCAGGCGACTCCCCGAGGAGCCGCTCGAAGCGTCGGGTGAAGGCCCATGAGGAGACACCGAGTCGCTGGGAGATATCCTGAACCTGCGGGACGGCGTGTGCCGAGAGACATTCTTCGAGATACGACTCGACGACTGCGAGCAGCGATTCCATCCTTCACGCCTCCGAAAGAGCCCAGAAGGCAGCCGCGTTCGCTCGTGACGGTTCGGCCGTGACCGTCCTGTTCGAGCGACACCGGGGCCCCTATCGAGAGGAGTGTCGCGAACGACAGGAAACCCTACCCTCCCGCGGGCTCAAAGTGCTGCGTCGCACGGGTGTTGGGTGGGTTGAGCGGAGGGTGATGCGATTGAACTTGCCCTCCGGTTCTGTTCGCGCCGCACGAAGTGTCCCTATCCCGAGCCAACAGATGCGGCGTACGATCGCTGGCGCATTCAACACTTGCGGGAGCGTGCCAGCCCGGCCGCCCGTTCATCACCGAAAACTAGAAAAGCAGCAAGTCCTAGCACCCGCTTGGAGGAACAGCAATGGAAGCCGAATACTGTGTGGTCATCACGACCTGTGCAACGAAGGACGATGCGACTGTTCTCAGCGATGCACTGCTCAACGACGAACTCGCGGCTTGCATCCAGGTAATGCCAATCGAGAGTGCTTACCGCTGGAAGGGCGAGATCGCACGCGAACCCGAACAACTCCTACTAGTCAAGACCCGGCGCGCGCTCTACGACGACGTTGAGCGTGTCCTCCGCGCGCACCATAAGTACGAGGTGCCCGAGATCATCCAACTGCCCATCGAGGGGGGATTTGTCGGCTACCTTCAGTGGATGAAGGACGTAACGAAGTGACAATCACAACGCCGGCCATTCTCCTCTCGCTTGCCTCTGCGGTCTTTGGCGTGCTGCTTCGGTACGTCTTCGAAATCTTGCGAGAGAAATACCGTTTCAAGCGAGAACTTGAGGACAACAACTTCATCGACGTGACCGGCGACGACTGGCACGCAGCCTGGCAGACAGCCGTCGAGAAACAGGTCCTCGTGAATACCGAGAAACTCTGCATGCGGCAGAAGGGCAAAGTCGTCAAGGTCTGGAACGTCGAGAAGTCACCAGAAAACCCCAAAGGCGGGTACCGATGGGAATCACAGCTGCAGTTCTTCCAAGGCCGCGTCCTCATGGGATGGTACTTCCCGCTGAAGGCCGAGAACATCACGTCGAAGGGCATCATGTTCCTTTGCTACCACTCCGCGAAGAAAACCTTTTACGGCAAGTGGGTCGGGTCAGCGTACGACGGCGATCTCGCAAACGGATTCATGGTGATTTCGAAAGACCGCAGTACCTCACGATCAGAACTTGACAAGCTCATGACCGCACACCCAGACAAAGTCAACGTGATCTTCGACAGCATCTAACCCATGCGACCTATCGCCACCTACGCGACCTACGACGAGACCACGTCGCTGTGCGAGCAATGCCTTCGCCTCGTACCGACACGAGTGCTATTCGCGAACAAGCACGTTTTCTATCAGAAGACGTGCGGAGAACACGGCGAGCAACTCACGCTCGTCTCGACCGACCAAGAATATTACCTGCGCGCACGAGCAGCGATTCGCCAGCCAGCACGACCGCAACAGCTCGCGACAACCGTCACGAACGGATGCCCTTACGACTGCGGGCTATGCAAGGAGCACGACCAGCACACCGCGATGGGCATCATCGAAGTCACCGACGACTGCAATCTCCGATGTCCGACCTGCATCGCCGGAAGCTTCCCCGGTGCGGGCAACTACAAATCCCTTGCCACCATCGAACGCATGCTCGACAGCTTGGTCGCAGCTGAAGGACGTGCCGACCTCTTGATGATCAGCGGCGGCGAACCCACTATCCACCCCGAGATTCTACCGATCCTTGATCTCGCCAAGAGCAAGGCGATCGATCACGTGATGCTCATCACGAACGGCACCAAGATCGCAGAAGACGATGGATTCGCCGCCGAACTCGCGGCGCGATCAATCGAGGTCTATCTGCAATTCGACTCGCTCAACCCTGCAGTTCTGGTGAACATTCGGGGCGAAGACCTCAGCGACGTGCGAAGAAAGGCGCTCAGCCATCTCGCGGCGCACAACGTCCCCACGACCCTCATCTGCGTCGTAAAGAAGAATGTCAACACCGGAGAACTCAACGAGCTGGTCGAGCATGCGCTCAGGTATCCATGCGTTCGTGGAATCACCTTCCAACCGGTCAAAATGGCCGGGCGCAACGAGACGTTCCTCAGCGAAAACTACATCACCCTTTCCGAAGTCAGAACTACCCTCCTAGAAGGCAATCGGATCGCAGACCTCTGGCCACACCCTTGCAATCCCGAGAACATCAGCATCGCATATCTCCAGCGCGAGGGACCGGAGCTCAGCGACGTGTCCGCTCAGCTGTTCGATGCGCCATGGGAACACTCCCGCGAGTTCTCAACAATGATGTACTTTCTGCCACGCTTGGATACGGAGCGATTCGCGTATCACCGCTTGTTTCGAATTACGATCGTCTCGTTCCTCGACCAGTTCAACTTCTGCACACGAAACGTGAAGAACTCTTGCATCCACTTCGTCACCAGCCAGGGCAAGCTGATTCCGCTTGAGGCATACTACCTGCTCTACTCCAACGACGGCTCGCCACGCGCGGCGTCGCGCGTGGCGGTCACGCACGAGCACAAGACAACATAATCACCCCCGAAACCTGGTTCAAAGAACCGAACGTCGGCCGAACCGCGACGCGCGGGAGTTTTTGCGCGATGCGAAGGGGAACTACAGGTCGCAGTCGCCCATTTGAACGCCCGCCTTTTCGGCCATTCGCGCGATCACGAACACCGCTGCCTCTTTGGGCGGGAGATCCAGCCATCGCTTCTTTCCTGCTTTGACGCGTAGCGTAGCGGCCACGGAAGCGGCGATGGAGAGCGCAGCATAAAAGGACTCGACGGCGACCTCAACGCTCACGACGTCGCCGTATCGCGCTCCGGCATCACATTGCGCGAGTTGCACGAGGGATTCGCCACGAAAGTCCCAGCCGGAGAAATCAAAAAGTCCCGCATCGACGCAGCGCTTGTTGAGGTCAGCGAGGTCGTGAATGAAGGGCGGTGATACCCCTCGGGATCGAAGGAAGGCCTTCATGCTCTTTTCCGCGAGTTGCAGCGATGCCCACTTCGAGAGCCCCGCGCGTGGTCCCTCGGTGCGAACGAGTTCGTCGACTGCTGCGTCGATATCCACGGTTGCCTCGGCAGGCAGCACGCGTTCCGTGAAGGTCGAGCTCAATTCCGCATGACACCGATAAGCTGCGCGAATCATGTCGTTCACGTCCGCCGCCTCTCCCGGGGGAACATCCAGGCGTGGCTCAGTGCCCCCTTCGATCGCCCAGTCGTACGCATGCTGAAGTTCGCCAGCGCAAACCTTGATTCGAGGAAGAATCCGGCCTGCGAAGGGCTCGCCGCTTAGGAGGACGGGGAACCGGCCGAGAATCCCGACGCCACACGCTCGCGCGCCGTAGCGAGTCTCGTACCACCGGTCAACCGCCACGGTCACCGGGTCGTCCATCGAAATGGTTCGCTGGAGCTTGCCTGACAGGCGAGCGACGACCGCGAACATGCGAAGCGGAACGGGCACGCCTTCCTTACGAAGCGCGTCGTCCATCGCACTGACCTCTCGATCAACGAGTTCGGGAGTCATGCACGTTGCGAACATCCACGACCATCGACTTACTCCGAGGATTGCGGCATCTTCATGATGCCTGCCTGCCGCGTGCGCGATTTGTCAGGCGCGAGATAAGTACCAGGACGACCATGAATCGCGATGAGATGACGCTCTTCCACCATGATCTCGTCGATGACTTTCGTGACGATCTCAAACTCCGCGAGCGATCGGCGGAAGCCGTGTGCAACAGCATGTACCGCGACGAACTCGGCAAACATGCCAAAGAGATCGCGGCAGGAATCGAACAGGCAGAGCATGACCTGACGACGTTCGAGCACGACTTTGGTGAACCATTGCCGGTCCCGTTGCGTGACGCGCTCACGCTCGAAATCAGCATGTGGACGACGATCAAGGAATACGCTGGTGCGACGGATCTGCGCGAGTACGCAAAGCTCCTCGTTGACCTCATCAAGATCGAGGAGTCCATCTTCGGGAGCTGCCTCACGCGCCACTACGCGCTCATCGTGAAGCGACTTCAAGGTGACGTCGCACGACGACAACCCTGAACACCGGTATCATTCGTGCTCGTGAAGTTGTTCCTCGTACGCCGCACCTGTCCTGGTCGGGCTACCGGACGAGCGACGATCTGCTGCTGTCCGAGGCTGAGTCGCTGGCGTTTCTCGCTCGCGCGAGTGTCGTGCAGGAGAAACTTGATGGAGCGAACGTGAGCGTACGGGTCGCGGACGAATGCCTCGTGCCCGAGAATCGCGGCAAACCTGTCAGCAGCCATCCGCAGTTCGACCCCTTCAAGGCATGGGTCGCAGCCCACCCAGGACTCCACGACCTCGACAATCTCATTTTGTACGGTGAGTGGCTGTACGCCGAGCACGGGACCCCGTACAACCGGCTCCCGGACTACTTCATCGCGTACGACCTCTACGACACGACTACCGAGACGTTCTGCACGACCGACGCCGTGCAGGAGTACTGCGCGAAGATCGGCATCACAGCCAAAACCTCGTATTCGAGCGGTCACCAGCAGACCTCGCGCGCCTCGCGAGCGAACCATCAGTCTTCAGCACGACCGCCTTGCGTGAGGGGTTGTACCTGCGCATCGAAGAAGGCAACGCGTGCGTCGAGCGCGCGAAACTTGTGCGCCACGGCTACCAACCACGATCCAACGAGGAATGGAAGAACCGCGGAGTAGTGGCGAACAAGCTGCGGCGGTGACACCCTCGCGCCACCCGTGCCGGGCTTTGTCCCGATTGGTTCCTATCGGTCCCCGGCTTTCGTGACGACCTTGATCGAATCAGCGTCCACCGCAGGAATCGTGATGTCGTTCCCGAAGACTGCGGTGTACGTCTGCAGACCAGTGAACGTCCCGTAGATGGTCACGATGTCCTCTTCGAGCACGCGAGGACCCGCGTACTCCACCCAGATCGGATCGGTGAAGAAGTACACCTCCTCCGTGACCGCCACTCGCAACGTGAAGGACCCATCGCCGTTATCGCTCACCTGCACGACCTCACCGTCGAAGCGAACCAGTTGCCCGACATGCTCATCGCTGTAGCGCATCAAGTCGTCGTACGGAACCGTCGTGTACGAGGCGGTACTCACGACTTTGGGCACGTACTTCGCCACGCACTCCTCGTACTGCCCGCGGAACTTCTCACTCTGCAATCGCTGAAACGCGAGTTGCTTCGTTGCGAGATCAACCTGATCCTGCAAGGACGACACTTCCGCGAGCTTACCCTCGTACAGGGACTCGAACGTGCTTGCACGCTCAAGCGCTTCATTCAGGAGCCGCGTCGTGTCCGCGAGTTGCGCGTCGAGCGCATCAGCGCGAGACGACGTGACCGAGACATTCTCCTCAAGCTGTGTGACGTACGCTGGTGACGCGCAGGCGGTCAACAACACCAACATCGTGATGAGTGCGAGACGCATCTCCCATTCAGGTCCGACGCCCCTTAAAAACCTTGCGACGAACCGGACGGCAGTCCGTAGACTATTGCGTCACTCCTCGGCATGAGGTGCGACATCTCGAATGTGATCCGCGTATGCCTTGTCCCAGTCGCGCCAGACGAACTCCAGGAACCGCAGGGAAGCAGCGTTGCCATTCTCTACGAACCAAGCCGTGAGGGCGCGCAACCAAGACTTCATGCCCTCGTGCCCGCTCATCGCGGCTCCAGCAACATTGACGCGCATGCGATAGCCGAGGGCCGAGCGATCGCCCTTCAACAAAAAGCCGCTCTGGACCAGTTGCCGAACCAGTGGGAAGCACGTTGATGATGTGACGCCAGTCCAGGCGCGAAGCAGGACGTCATCACCCACGCCGGTGTTTCTGAACAAACTGATGAGGGTCATCAGCTTCACGAGGTCTTCGAACCGCTCGGACGCCTCGATACTAGGTGACGTTGCCAGATCTTCGAGCGCCAGCGGCACGTCGAACCAGAGCCACGGGAAGTACCGCGCGGCCTCCATGATGACCGCATCATCGATGATTGAGACCTGACGCGTACCCGAGCGGAGGCGCTCGAATCTTGCCACCCGAATTTCTGCGGCGGACGGGAAGAATAGCAACGTTTCGTTCGAGCGCTGTGGATGATGGAACTCTGTGAGCGGAGCGTATGCGCTTGGCTTGTCGCGAGCCTCAGCTTTCATCGCTCCTGGAATGATCCACGGCCGTTTCTTCGCACCTTCTGCTACTCGATCCAACTCCTCCGCGATTCGAAGGAAATCGACGGTTGGTCTCTGCCAACGGCCGCGCGTTGAGCCATATCCAGTGCTCGTCAAAAGCGCCTTCGCTACAACCGCTCTCCACGGGAACAGGTGCTCCACGGTAGTCCAGGGCTTGACGCCGCCATCATGGTCTAGGAACGGCGCCACCGGTCGAGGCACGAACCGCCGCACCGGCGAAAAGAAAGCAAGCGCACGCTCTGCCGGAATCGCGTTCCATAGCTCCGCTTCGTCAACGAGTCCAATCCACGTGATGCCTTTCGGAGTCCCCCAGCCCACGACCACGTAGCCCTCGAATCGAAGATCGCCTGGCCTGTGGCCCAGGCGTTCGAGAATCGCGACATCCATGGGCTCCTCAGCAAAAATGCTGGCGAAATCCCGATCAAGCGTAGGGAAGCGAGCGCAAACGGTGCTCAGCTTCTTGACGAGGTTCTTCTCAGGCGAGAAGAAGTTGTACGGTTGCTTGATTCCCGCCCTTTGCCAAGCGTCAACGGTGCCCCACGCAGCGCTCCCCCAGAGTCCCCGACCGTGCCCCGGCGCCTGCTCCTGCCAGGCGTGCTTCGAGAGGCCAAGGAGTTGCGTGCTCGTATCTGGTGCGCGCCGACCGACTCGATCAGCGATGCGGTGATACGCCCAGACATAGAGCCAGTCCATCAAAGCATAAGTTTACAAGTAACACGACGCTCCGAAGCGCGTGAAACGACCCTTCGACGACTACACGTGCCGACGGCGCACGGTCGCCGTGCCCACTCCCGAGACTTTCGAAGTCCCGTCCGGTCTCTATCGGATTGCGAAAGTCGCAATCCACGGTCGCAGTTCCGGGAGCTGCCTCCACACACTGGATATCCGTGACCGTTTTCGAGACGGCGGTTCGACGAACAAGTACTGGTTCCAGCAAACACCAGTCACGCACCGTTGCACCGCGAAGCACCTCTTACCCATCGTCGCCGAAATCCTGAGAGTCAGCTTTCCCAAGAACCGCGTCGGCAACATCGAAGGGACAATCACGATGACGCGCGAACACGCGGCCGTGGACGACATCGCGACGTTGCTGGTGCGCGAACTCCCACCATACCTGACACCGACGATCGTCGATATTTATCACTTCGCGCGCGCTGACTACCACGGGGAAGTCTTCAACCACGACGGCAGCCATCAATCCGATTGGTAGGAGAAATTATCCCCAAAGTGACCCCGAAAAGCGGGAGGACCGAAAAGCCCTAACGCGTTCCCAATCGTGACGTGACCAAAACGATCACGAATTTGTCGGAAAGGCGGGCTTACCAATTGGCAAAGCGGCTTCTCATCCTCGATGGGTTTCCTGGTTCTGGCAAGACGACGGCGCTGCGGTTTGTGGATTCGCTGCCGTCGAGTGTGGCTCGCATTCTTCCGAAGTTCCGCACGGGTGGGCGGGAGCCCGCGCCTGGCGAATTCACGGGGGACTACGTCCGGCTCACGGTTGCGGAGTTCGACCGTCATGCCGCGAGTCCTGACTTTTACTGGTACCCGTTTGGTGCCGATCGTTTCGGCGTTCACCGTGCGGATCTCGAGTCGTTTCTTGCGACCACGCGATCCGTGGTCGTGGTCATTCGGAGCACGGCGATCATCCGTCGTTTGCAGCAGGACCTCACCGACGTCGACGTCATCCCGGTCTTTCTGAGCACTCCGCTGCACGTGATTCGGGAGCGGCTGGAAGACAACGAGGTCACGCGTCGACGGCTCGCTCGTGCCGCGGAGTTCGATCACGACTTCGATCGGTCGCTCTACCGGGCGGTGCTCTGCAACGACGGCTCCCCTGGTGCCTTTGAGCAATCACTTTGCGAACTACTCAACAACGCCGCTATCGCGGCTTAGGAGGGAAAGAATGACCAAGACTCACAAGCTTCGTGCATTTCTCTGGTCCATCGGTGCTCGCGAATGGATCGAGCGCGTCCGTCATGCGCTGGAGTACCTGACTGCCGAGGACGATGCGGTGCTCTCGCCTGATCGGCGATGCCGTTGTGGCGGCAGGGGTACCTGGACGCTGAACGCACGATTCCTCGACGGCAGCCCCGGTATTGAGATCGTGGAGTTCCTAACCGATCACGGCGTCCCGTTCGAAGAAGCGAGGGCGTGCGGGCTTCGCGAAATCGTCATTCATTGCTCGCAAGCCGACGCGATGCGACTTGCGGACGCACTCCAACTTCTCGGAACGCAGGCGCTCTTCGTCGGCGAGGGCTCGTGCCTGCTCACCATCAGACCAGGAGGCAAATAATGAAAAGACTCTTTCCGCTCATCTTTCTCTTCGCGCTTTGCGCGTGCGATGTGACCGATCGTGCCCGCGACTTCATCGCGCCACCGAAGGACCCGCCGCAGACCATCGATCTCATCTGCGACTTTGGGGGCGGCAGTTCGGGCTGCACGAGCGACTCACTCACGTCCATCTTGCGCGAGATCACGCCGGGTCTCCCGGCGGGGTCCGTCGTGCGTTTGCACGGGATGACCGACGACGTCGCGGAGGCCACGCAACTGGCTTCGTTCACAATCACTGCGCCGAAAAAACGGACGGTGCGCGCTGTCGCCGGGCACAAGTCACGCCAAACAGAGGCGATCGTGACGCAGTTTCTCGCCGCGGCAGCGCCCGTGTTCAAGAACGAGGATCGTCGACAGTCACCGGTGGCCGAGACGATTGCGAGGGTCGTCATGGCGGGAAACGCGACCGCTGGCGCTCGCGAAATTACGGTTTTGTCGGATACGAGGCAGGTCAGCAAGCGCAGCCCCGCACTCGGAAGCCTCGAATTTGAGTGCGGTCCCATTCTCCCCGGTGATGAGTTTGCGAAGCGACTCTGCGCCCTTTTCCCAGAGCGTGGCGCGAACGGCATCACGATCCACTTTCGTTTCGCGAAGTTCGAACCCGTTGCGAACAACCGCTGCACCGCGACCGTCGAGCGGTACGCAGCACTCAAGAACGCCTGGACCGTCGGGCTCGAGCAGTTAGGCGCTCGCGTGACCTGGAGCATGAACTAAGGAGGATCAACGCAATGCTGTACGTTCCTAAAGACCGGAATTACTCGTACGAGAAGAACCGAGAGGAAGCAGAGAACGCCGCGCGTGAGCACGCAACCAACGGTATCGCGCCGATGGCGGACCTCGTCATCAAATCGCACTTAATCCAATGGGGAAAGTTCGACCCGACCACGAACGAAGAACACGCAGAACTCCAGCGACAGCGACAGCTCGCCGACGAGCACATGCCGAAGGTGGAGGCCAGCATTGAGAAGGTCGATGAGCTGCTTGAGAAGTACCCAGGCCTTTGGTTGCTCCGCCTCTTGTTCGTCTTCTTCCTTGGCGTGGAGTACGCCGCGCTCAATGAACTGCTCGCAGGGCAAGGCATGGACAACCCGCATCGCACGATCGTCGCGATCGCGGGAGCATGCATTCTCTTCTACCTCACGTACTGCGCAAGCAAAGGAGCTGAGTCATGAAACGAATCTGGTACTACGGCGTCCTCGTCGCAATTGCACTCTTCGTCGCCAGCATGGCGGTGCTCTGGCGGGACAACACGGCCAGCGCAGAGAGCGACGAGCTGACCAGCGCCGCGGCCACCGTCTTTCTCGTGTTCATCGTGTGTGGGCCGAGCCTTCTCGCGAAACAGGTGTTTGGCATGCTCGGCCCTGTCGAGCAGTCCTCAAAGGAACGGCGTCGACTTCGCGCCAAACTCAAAGCGATCACGGCTGAACACCGTGAAGCGAAGGAAGCGATCGGGAACATCGTGCATTGGCACGCCTGGTACGTTGCCGAGTACGAGCACATGCGTAACGCCTACACCCGCGCGTACAACGAAAACGTCGGCAAGCCGCAAGAGAACCCCTACGTCGCCAAACGGTGGGCAGGATGAAGCTCCTTCGTGCTCTCACGCACGCGCTCATCATCCTCGCCATCGCGCTCATCAGTTCGGCGTTTGCGACGCGCGGGATCGCGCTCATCTTGCGACACGTGAGTTTCGGCGCGTTTCTACCGCTCGCGTTCTCGACGGCCGCATGCATCAACAACCAGCGCGGACTGCTGGTCGCGACGCTCGCGCTCACGATCGCGGCAGTGATCCCATGCTCCGTCCAACACTTAGCGGAAGCCCTCGTGCCAATCGGCGCGGGAGTACTCCTTGGCGTTGCCATCAATCGTGCGCTCACCGAGACACAGGAGGTACCGAGTGGCTAATCCCTACCTCGAACCCCCCGCGAGTGTCGTGGAGAACGAGCAGGTCCAGACGACCGAAATCCTCGACGCCAGCACTGGAGCGCGGCTCGTGACCGGCCTCAACACCACTACGGTCACGGTTGACGCGAATGGCGCACGACACCGCGTCGAGCGTCAGGTCAGCGTCCGCGCCGATGACGGTCGACCCATCGACACGAAGAAGCCAACGTACAAGTGCAAGTGCGGTTGCGAGCAGGAGCTCGTCCCGCCGTCCGCCGTGCAGTTCTGCGAGTTCTGCCAGTACACGCTCGCGATGGGACACGCGAGAGGCTGGGACGACGGGATCACGAAAGCCGCGGTCTGCCCACGATGCTACGAGCCAGGACGACGAATGCGCGCAGTCAAGAGGACCCTCCGATGGCTCGTGAAAATCTGATCGACCCGCGGGCGCATGAACGACTCGTGCGTTTCATCGACGAGTACCAACTCCAGGCACGCTTTGCGAACTCGCTCGCAGCGATCAACGTGAGCACCCCGACACCATTTGACCAGGTGCTCTGGCAACAACTCGCCAGCGATGTGCAGTCGTTCATCGCGTTTCACGAGGAGTACCCGTTCGTGGTCGCCCCCGGTCTGACCGGCAGACCATTCACGACGCCACTGCGCCAAGCCGCCGACGACCAACCACTTACGATCGATCAGGGCGAACTTGCCGAGCACGTCGGGATCTTCGGGCGCAGCGGCGGCGGGAAAACCACGCTTGCGCAAAGTTTCGCGCACGAGGCATACCGTCAGGGCCTCAGCGTCGTAACCATCGACGGGAAAGACGACGCGCGCTCTTTCCCCGTGCAGTACCCGCACACGATCATCATCGACAAAGACACACCCATCCCGCTCCTTGAGCCTCCCAATTGGCTCACGCTCCCCGAGGCACGATCGCTCCTCGTCATGCCGCTCAAGCACACGATGTGGGGCGGGGAAGGACTCCAGCAGGTAGCGACCGAAAGCCACCAGCACACGTGCAAGGAACACGACCATCCGAGCGTCACCGATTGGCGCGAGGAAGTACGAACGCTTGCCAAGAAAGGCGACACGTACATGCGACGCGATCGTTGCGAAGGACTCGCGCAACGACTCGACCGCCTCATCGACCAATACCCAGGACTCGGGACCACAAAAGCAGGGACAGGCATCCCCCTCGAAACACTCTGCACGAGGCCCGTCTACTTCGGGTTTGGCCAGCACACCGAAATTGAAGACTTCATCACCGCGTGGCTCCTCGAACTCCGCTTTTCGTACAACCGCGCCAACAGCATCAGAGCGCTCAACACGTTCGTGCTCCTCGACGAGTCAAACCTCCTCGTGCACGACAAGACGATCAACGAGGAAGCACCACTCGCCGCGACCTTCCCACTCCTGCGCGAATTCGGGATCAGCGTTTGCCTCACCGCGAACAACTACCGAAGCGTCCCAGGACCCATCCGCTCAAACCTCTACCTCCAAGTCGCGATGAACCTCACGGACGCGACGGAAGCAAACGACATCAGCAAGACCTTCGGCCTCACCGACGACCAACGACTCTTTCTGGATAGGTCGCTCACGCGCGGCACGGTCATCCTCCGCCTCGCGGACCGATGGAAACACCCGGTCCTTGCGCGATTTGACCCGCTCACGATCGACAAGAACGTCACGCCACAGGATTGGGCGGCAGCACTCGCGCGCACGAACGCGCTCGCACGCAACGTCACCGCGCCACAACTCGCGCTCCCTCCACCACGTGCGACGGCAGTGACTCCGTCCAACACGCTGATTGCGTCGAACGTGATTGCGTCGAACAAACTTGCGCTCAACACGAGTGACGAAGCGCTCCTGCGCTCCATCGCCAAACACCACGTCGCCCTCACGACCGAGTGCGAGGGTCACCCGCAGGTCATCGCGCGAAGCAAGAAACGACTCCTCACGCTCGGACTCATCAACGAGGAATCCATCACCGTCCGAAGTGGTCGCGGTGGACAAGGGAAAGCCCTCGGGCTCACACGCGACGGATACGACTGGCTTGGCATCACGCCAGGAGGCGCAGGCCGCGGAGGACTCCAACATCAATTCCTCGTCACGAGACTCGCACGAGCAATCGCGCAGAGCGCGATCGAGTACACGGTCCGCGAGAAACGTATCGACCTCGTCCTCACGTACCGCAACGAACACCACGCATACCTCAAAGAGATCATCAACGGGATCACGGAAGGGGAGAGCATCGCCATCGAAATCGAAGTCACCGACCCTGTGAAGACCGCACCCGTCAACGCGAGGAAGAACACCGACGCGGGCATGAGCCGCACGATCATCGCGACACTCCCCAAAGAACGAGACGCGACACTGATTGCGCTCAACGCGCTTCCAAAAGCCGTGCGCGAGCGCACGACGCTCACGGACGTCTTCACGCTCCTCGCGATTGCGTCGAACGGAGGAGGATTATGACGCGCTGCAAGAAGCCGCATCGCATCCCCCGCCCGAGCGAACGACTGAGTTTGGAAGCTCGCGCGAGAGCGCGACTCGAAAGCGTTCGCGAACGCCCGTTTTTCGACGAGGAATGGCTGGTTGCGCGGAAGTCTTTGCGGGCATTCGTCCTTGTCTTGCGTGACTGGGAGGCACGATGAGCACAGCCGTCACGTACACGCGTGTGAGCAGCAAGGAACAACTCAAAGAGGGATTCAGCATCCCTGCGCAACAGGCAATCCTCGACCGGTACGCAAAAGATCAAGGACTCAACATCGTCGCGCGATTCAGCGACGACGAAACCGCCAAAGCACGATCCACCCGTACCGACTTCACGAGAATGCTCAACCATCTGGAGCGTCACGATCGTGACCGGGTAATCCTCGTCGAGAAAACCGACCGGCTCTACCGCAACCTCAAGGACTACCTCGCGCTCGACGACCTCGGCGTCGCCATCCACTTCGTCAAAGAAGGAACCGTGATCAGCAGCGAAAGCCACTCAAGCGCACGATTCCTCCACGGGATCAAGGTCCTCATGGCGCGCAACTACGTCGAGAACCTCAGCGAAGAAGTGAAGAAAGGCATGCACGAGAAAGCACGCCAAGGACACTGGCCGACCGCCGCACCGATTGCGTACAACAACACGAAAAGTCCCGGCGGCATCACCCCAGACCCCATCCTCGGCCCAATCGTGCGAGAACTCTTCGAACTCGCTGCAACAGGACGTTACAGCATTGGGGATCTGACGCTACACGCGAAACGCGCAGGACTCGTCACCCGACACGGCCACCCAGTCGCGAAATCAAAGATCGCCCGGCTCCTCCAGCACGAGGCGTACACCGGAACATTCACGTGGGGCGGAAAGACGTACCACGGCATCTACGAACCCGTCATCACGCACGACCTCTTCACGAGGGTGCAAGACGTGATCAGCGGCCGACGACAACCACGAACACAACGCCACACGTTCACGTACACCGGACGCATCTCCTGCGCGACATGCAACGGCATGCTTACCGGCGACATCAAGAAACAGCGGTACACGTACTACGCGTGCAAAGGCACGAAAGGGTGCAAACGGTACTACCCAGAAAACCTCTTCGACGAAAGCACGACCCAGGTCCTCACAAGCCTCCGCATCGACCACGCGATCAGCGACTGGCTCATCACCGACCTCGCCAACTGGTTCGACGAGGAACAAGAGCGCCGAGCGAACAGCGCAGAACGCACCCAAGCACGCATCGCAGAACTCCGACGACTCCAAACGCGAGCGTACGAAGACAAGCTGCGCGGCACCATCACCGAAACCCAATGGCGCGAACACCACGAGCGATGGCAAAACGAGATCGACGAACAACACAGCCAGGACGCAAGCAGCTCACGCGACGAGTTTCTGGCGCGCATCAGGATGCCGTTCGAACTCGTGCAAACCGCACACGACCAATACGTTACGCAAAACAGCGCGGAACGTGCCCGACTCCTCGACGCCCTCGGTTCGAACTACACCGTAACGGACGGAAGAGTCAGCGTGTCAGTGGGTTCGCCCTTTGACGTACTCCTGCGGGCAGCAGAACGAAGCGATTGGCTGGGAGACAGGGAGTCGAACCCCGATTGAGCGGTTCAGAGCCGCTTGTCCTACCATTGAACGATCTCCCAGCACATCGGGCCCCAGCACTTCGGGTGCGCGATCGTATGCGCGAGAACCGCAGGTGTCAACTCTTGAATTCCAAGGGTTCAGGCCTATTCTGGAAGCGAGGAAACGCGCTTGCTGCCAGAAGTTTTCGAGTGTCCGGCCTGTGAACGCCAGTTCATCTTCGAACTGGTAGAGGACGCGTCCGACCCTTCGATCCACTGCCCGCAGTGCAAGCGCTACCTCGGCGAGAAGGATCTGCGCTACGTCCTGCGCTCGGAAATCGAGGAGCTCTCCGAGAGGCTCCGGCTCGAGCGCGACCGCCTCGAGCGCGACGAGGCGATCTATTCGATGGGCGAGTGCGACGCGGAGATGCGTTTCTACGGGAACGAGGTCCGGCACGTCGTGGACGTCCTGCGCCGCGCGCTCCTCGAGCTCGAGCGGCTGAAGGCGAATTACGATTAGTTGCTGACTTGGCGTTGCTGAGCGAGGGAACCGAAAGGCCGGGCTCGGTCTTTGACCTTCTCGATCCGAGCCTGCACTCGACGCACGCCCTGCGGCAATCGATCGCACACCCCTTCGCCCCTCGACTCCGGTATTCTTTCCGTTCTTTGCCGCGCGCGTCGCGGCGTCGCCCGAACCTCAGCCAACCGAACCTCGATCCCGACAGCGCCGCGTGAGCTTATGACCGGACAACAGTTGAGGCATCTCGAAGGTATTCTCGTCGCCGATTTCTCCCGCATTCTCGCGGGGCCGCTCTGCACGATGCTGCTCGGTGACGCTGGAGCGCGCATCGTCAAGATCGAGGAGCCGCGCGGCGACGAGACGCGCCGCTGGGGACCGCCGTTCATCGGGGAAGAGAGCGGTTATTTCCTCGCGATCAACCGAAACAAGGAGTCGATCGCGCTCAACCTGAAGCATCCCGCGGCGCTCGAGATCGCGCGGAAGATCGTCGCGCGGGCCGACGTCGTGATCGAAAATTTCAAGCCGGAAGACCGCGCGAAGTTCGGCGTCGACGCCGCATCGGTGCACGCGGTCAACCCGCGCGCTGTGATCTGCTCGATCGTCGGTTTCGACAGCGACGGCCCCGACGCGGCGCAGCCCGGCTACGACCTGCTCGCGCAGGCAGCCGGGGGGCTGATGTCGATCACGGGAGAAAAGGAGGGCGACCCGATGAAGGTCGGCGTCGCGCTCTCCGATGTCCTCACGGCGCATTTCGCGTTCGGATCGATCCTGACGGCACTCTACGCGCGCGAGCGAGGCGCGCCGGGACAGGTGATCGAGGTGTCGCTCGTGGCGGCGACGCTCGCGTCGCTCGCGAATGTCGGGCAGGCATACCTCTTGACCGGAGAGCGGCCGCAGCGCTACGGCAACGAGCATGCGTCGATCGTGCCGTACCAGCAGTTCCATGGCGCCGACCGGCCGTTCGTCGTCGCGGCGGCATCGGACCGGCAGTTCGAGCTGCTCTGCGCCGGCGTGATCATGCGACCGGAGTTGCTCGACGATGCGCGCTACCGGACGAACCTGCGTCGCGTCGAGAACCGCACGGCGCTCATCGAGGAGCTCGAAGGGGTGTTCGCAACGCGCCCGGCCGCGCACTGGGTCGACCTCTCGCGCCGCGCCGGGATTCCCGCGGCGCTCGTCGAGCACGTCGACGAGGCGCTCGGGCGGAACCCGCAGATGCGCGTCGCGATGGAACACCCGACGATCGGCTCCTTCGAGTCGGTGCGCAACCCGGTGATCTGGAACGGCGCCCGGCTCGATCCGGTCTCGCCTCCTCCCGTGGTCGGCCAGCAGAGCGAGACCATCCTGCGCGAGCTCGGCTACGACGCGAGCGCGATCGCGGGGATGTTCGAGCGCGGCGTGGTGGCGTAGCCCCCCTCCCGCCCATTCGCCCTGTCGCAGGCGCCATCTCTCAATTCCGCGCAGCGGGCTCGATGCGGCTCACGATGATCCGGTCCACGCGGCGCCCGTCCATGTCGGCGATCTCGAAGCGCCAGCCGTTCGCCTCGATGATCTCTCCGATCTTCGGAAGGCGCCTGAGGCGCTCGATCACGTAGCCTGCGATCGTCTGATAGGAGTCCTTTTCCCCCTCGAGGGTGCCGACGCCAAGCAGGAGCTTGACCTCCTCGATGTCGAGCCCGGCGTCGAGCGAGTAGGAGCCGTCGCTCCGCTCGACGACCCACGGCTCGGTTTCCTTGTCCCCTGTAGGCAGCTCGCCCACGAGCGCTTCGAACAGGTCGCGCGGAGTGACGAGCCCTTCGACCGCGCCGTACTCGTCGACGACGATCGCCACGTGGTTCCGTGTCTCGCGGAACGTATCCAGCACCCGGAGCACGGGGAGCTTTTCGGGAACGTAGAGTGGTGTTCGCGCCAGGCGTCGAAGGCTCTCGCCGTCGGTCACGGACTCGGCCCACAGGTCCTTCGCGCCGACGACGCCGAGGATTTTCTCGACCGTGCCGATCGCGATCGGAAAGAGGCCGTGCGCGCTCGCCTGGACGAACGACCGGAGCTCGTCGATCGGTCGCTCCAGGTCGAGCCAGTCGATGTCGGTGCGCGGGGTCATGACCGAGCTCACCGGTCGCCCGCCGAGAACGAAGACGCGCTCGACGATCTGACGCTCGCCGGCCTCGATCGTCCCCGCCTTCGCGCCCTGGTGCAGCAGGAGGCGCAGCTCGTCCTCCGTGATCGGCATCTCGACGGCCGGCTTGATCCGCAGGATGGCGAGAAGCGCGCTGCCCGACCAGCTCAGCAGTGTCACGATCGGGGAGGAGAAGCGCGAGAGCCTCTCCATCGCGGGAGCGACGGCGCTGGCGATCGTCTCCGGAGCGCCCAGCGCGATCCGCTTCGGCACGAGCTCGCCGAGCACGATCGAAAGGAACGAGATCCCGACGACGACGATGCCGACCGCGATCGTGGCGTTCCATTCGGCAGTCAGGGGGTAGGTGTCGAGAATCGCGGCGAGCTCGCGCGCGAGCGTCGCGCCGCCAAACGCCCCGGCCATCACGCCGATGGTGGTGATTCCGATCTGGATCGTCGAGAGGAACCGCTCGGGGTGCTCGGCAAGCCGCAGCGCCGCCGCGGCACGCTTGTTTCCCAACTTCGCGCGGTGAAGCAGCCGCGCTTTGCGGGCGGAGACGACGGCGATCTCGCTCATCGCGAAGACGCCGTTCGCGAGAATCATCACGACGATGATCAGCGACTCCAGGAGGAGGGAGTTCAACATGGCTTCAGAGCCCGTGACTACGCCCGGGCTCAGGAAAGGGAGAGGATAGCGCGGGTGCCATGCGAATGGAGAATGAAGAATTGAGAGCTGGCGATCGTTCGGGCGCCGCCCGTGGATCCGCCATTTCTCAATTCTCAATTCTCGATTCTCGATTCGCGCCCCCCCGCGGTACTCTTGCCGCCTGAACAGGCGCCCGCACGGCGCGCCGCACGGGAGCGACCGATGTCGATCGAGAAGAAGCTGGAAGAACTGGAGCGCAGGAAGCGCCAGAGCGAGCTCGGGGGCGGCGAGGACCGGATCGCGCGCCAGCACGCCGACGGAAAGCTCACGGCGCGCGAACGGATCTCCCTGCTCTTCGATCCCGGCTCGTTCCAGGAGCTCGACCAGCTCGTCGTCCATCGCTCCACCGACTTCGGCATGGACAAGCAGAAGATTCCGGGCGACGGCGTCATCACCGGCTTCGGCATGATCAACGGCCGACAGGTCTTCGCGTTCGCGCAGGACTTCACAGTCTTTGGCGGGTCGCTCAGCGAGACCTACGCCGCGAAGATCTGCAAGATCATGGATCTCGCCGTAAAGAACGGCGCGCCCGTCGTCGGTCTCAACGACTCCGGGGGCGCCCGCATCCAGGAAGGAGTCGTCTCCCTCGGCGGGTACGCCGACATCTTCCTTCGCAACACGCTCACCTCGGGGGTCGTGCCGCAGATCTCCGCGATCATGGGCCCCTGCGCGGGCGGTGCCGTCTACTCGCCGGCGATCACCGACTTCATCTTCATGGTGAAGAAGACGAGCTACATGTTCGTCACGGGCCCCGACGTGATCAAGTCGGTCACCCACGAGGAGGTGACGAAGGAAAAGTTAGGCGGAGCGCAGACGCACGCGCAGGTTTCGGGCGTTGCGCACTTCACCTCCGAGAACGACGAGGACTGCCTCGCCGGGGTCCGCGAGCTGCTCTCGTTCCTCCCGCCGAACAACATGGAAGACCCGCCGCGGATGGCGACGAAGGACGACGCGAACCGGATCGACCCGGCGCTCGACAAGGTCGTTCCCGAGTCGTCGAACCAGCCGTACGACATCCGCGACATCATCCACTCGATCGCCGACGAGGGCCATTTCTTCGAGGTGCACGAATCGTACGCGCGGAACCTCGTGGTCGGCTTCGCGCGCTTCGACGGGCGACCGGTCGGCATCGTCGCGAACCAGCCCGCGTACCTCGCGGGCGTTCTCGACATCAACGCCTCGCGCAAAGGGGCGCGCTTCGTCCGCTTCTGCGACGCCTTCAATGTCCCGCTGCTCGTTCTGGAGGACGTGCCGGGCTTCCTTCCGGGGACCGAGCAGGAGTACGGCGGCATCATCATTCACGGCGCAAAGCTGCTCTACGCGCTCGCCGAAGCGACCGTCCCGAAGATCACGGTCATCACCCGCAAGGCGTACGGCGGCGCGTACTGCGTCATGAACTCCAAGCACATCCGCGCCGACATGAACTATGCGTACCCGACCGCGGAGATCGCGGTCATGGGCGCCGAAGGGGCCGTGAACATCCTGTACAAAAAGGATGTCGAGAAGGCTGACGACCCGGCGGCGATGCGCGCGGCGAAGATCGAGGAGTACAAGGAGAAGTTCGCCAACCCCTACATCGCCGCCGAGCGGGGTTTCGTCGACGAGATCATCGAACCGCGCTTCACGCGACGCAAGGTGATCACCGCCTTCGCGATGCTCCGCAACAAGCGCGACACGAACCCGCCGAAGAAGCACGGGAACATACCGCTGTAGGGCGAGAGACGAAAGGCGAGAGGCGACGAGCAGGCATGTGGAGTGCGAAAGCGCAGCTTTCGCGGCGACGCGGCGCGTCGCCCCCTATCGAAACCATCACGACCTGCTTCTCGTCGCGCAGATGCGGCGCTTCGCGCCGCCGCGAAAGCGCAGCTATCGCACTCCACACCGCCTGCTTATCGCCTCTCGCCTGATCGCCTCTCGCCCGGCTCTTCCGCGATGACCTTCGCGTAGACGGCGTGCGTCGTGCCGATGCAGGCGAGGATGACTTTCTCGATCGGCGGGGTGCGTTCGAGGAAGTCGGAGATCTCGCGGACCGCGATGCGGCATGCCTCGTCGGTCGGATATCCGTAGATCCCGCAACTGATGGCGGGAAACGCGATCGTCTTCACACCGTTGGTCGCTGCAAGAGCGAGGCTGTTGCGGTAGCACGCGGCCAGCAGCTCCGCTTCTCCGCGATCGCCGCCGTGCCAGACGGGGCCGACGGTGTGGATCACGAACTTTGCCGGAAGGCGATACCCGGCCGTGATGCGCGCCTCGCCCGTGGGGCACCCGCCGAGGTTGCGGCATTCGTCGACGAGCTCGGGGCCGGCCGCACGGTGGATTGCGCCGTCGACGCCGCCACCGCCGAGGAGCGTGGAGTTCGCCGCGTTGACGATCGCATCAACTTCGAGCTTCGTGAGGTCGGTGTCGAGGAGGGAGATGCGCGGGTGCATGGAGGAATCGTACTCCTGGATGTAAAGAGACAGGCCAAAGGCCAGAGGCCAGAGGCCAAAGCAGGCGAGGCCTTTCCATCGCACTCTGTTCGCGCCGCCGCTCCAGCCTCCTGCCTGCTTTGGCCTGTGGCCTCTGGCCTTTGGCCTGCCGTTTTGCCTCTCGCCGTTCGCCTTTCGCCTACAATTACTCCATGCCTCGAGCGAAACGCGCCCCCTGGGCCGACTATCCGGACGAGCAGTTGCTCGACCTGCGCCTTCGCGATCTCGGCCTTCGTATCGAAGACACGTGGCTCGAGGAGCGACTCGAAGCGCTTCACGCCGAGCTCGAGCGGCGAGGGCTCGGCTTCCGGCCTCACGCCTGGCTGTCGAACGAGTGGTTCACGCCTGACGGGGTCGCCGGGTTCTCGGTGCCGTTCTATCTCGCGCATCCCCGGCTCATGCAGCTCGAGCGGAGCCAGATGCTCGAGGTCGAGGGAGGGACGCGCGACGAGTGCCTGAGGATCATGCGGCACGAGTGCGGGCACGCGGTCCAGAACGCGTACCGGCTCCACTACAAGCGAAGCTGGCAGCGCGAGTTCGGTCTCGCGACGGTGAAGTACCCGAAGCACTACCGCCCGAATCCCGCGAGCCGCCACTACGTGCATCACCTGCGGCTCTACTACGCGCAGAGCCACCCGACCGAGGATTTCGCGGAGACCTTCGCGGTCTGGCTGCACCTGTCGCCCGCGAGCTGGAGGAAACGCTACGAGGGCTGGCCTGCGCTCAGCAAACTCGAGACGGTCGACGAGCTCATGGCGGAGGTCGTGGAAGGGAAGCCGACGCTGCGGTCTCGCAAACGAATCGATCCGCTCAGCGAGCTCAAGACGACGTTGCGCGAGCACTATGCCGAGCGGCGGGAGCAGTACGCGAGCAGCTACCCGAGCGATTACGACCGCGGGCTTCGGCAGCTCTTCGTCGAAAGCGACGGCAAGCGACGGGGCGAGAGCGCGGCGACGTTTCTGCGCCGGAATCGCTCGGACATCCGCAAACTCGTCTCGCGCTGGACCGGCGAGTACGAGTACACGCTGGAACAGGTGCTTCAGGACATGATCGGCCGCGCGGGGGAGCTGAAGCTGCGGGCGATGGGGCCGGAGACCCGTCTCCGGATCGAATTCGCGATCCTCCTCACGGCGAACACGCTGCACTTTCACTACTCGAGACGGAACTGGTTCGCGCTATGAAACGCGGAAAGAGACGAAAGCTTCGCATTGCAGTGCTGATGCACCCGACGCTCGTGCCTCCGGACACGCTCGAAGGCTATTCCGAGAAGGAGATCTACGAGTGGAAGACGGAGTACGACGTCGTGTCGACGCTCCGAAAGCTCGGACACACGGTCGAGGTGCTCGGCGTTCAGGACGAGCTCAAGCCGATCCGGGTGATGATCGACGACTTCAACCCCGACATCTGCTTCAACCTCCTCGAGGAGTTTTACGGCCAGGTCGAGCTCGACCATCTCATCGTCAGCTATCTCGAGCTCAAGCGGGTGCCGTACACCGGCTGCCGGCCGAAGGGATTGATGCTCGCGCGCGACAAGGCGCTGTCGAAGAAGCTCGTCGCGTGGCACCGGATTCGCGTCCCGGCATTCGCGGTCTTCCCGCGCGGCCAGCGGATCCGCAGGCCCAAAGGCCTCGAGTTCCCGCTCATCGTCAAAGGCCTTCGGGTCGAGGGATCGCAGGGGATCTCGCAGGCGTCGATCGTCGACTCCGACGAGAAACTCGCCGAACGGGTCGCGTTCATCCACGAGAGCATCGGCTCCGATGCGATTGCCGAACAGTTCATCGAAGGCAGGGAGCTCTACGTCTCGGTGCTCGGCAACAATCAGGTGCGCGTCCTTCCGATCTGGGAGCTGACCTTCGAGAACCTCGCTCCCGGGATGTACGCGATCGCGACCGCGAACGTGAAGCACAACATCGAGTACCAGAAGCGGCGTGGCATCTTCCAGCAGCCGGCCGACCTCGATCCGGCGCTGATCGCCGAGATCAAGCGCGCGAGCCGTCGCGTCTACCGCTATCTCGAGCTCGACGGGTACGCGCGCATCGACTATCGCCTGACGCCGAGCGGCGAGATCTACTTCCTCGAGGCGAACCCGAATCCCGATCTCGCGCAGAGCGAAGAGTTCGCCTCGTCCGCCGACGCCATCGGAATCAAGTACAAGGGACTCGTGCAGCGGATCGTCGACCTGGGTCTCGCGAGAGCGGGACTGTAGCCACATGCCGTCATTTCGAGGGATGACTCGCTGCGGCAGGCCGTTCAATCGCGCAATCGTGAAAAAGCCCCGGGTTCCCCCGGGGCTTTCGTGTGATGTGCCGGTAGCGAGGTTTACTTCTCTGGGGGAGGCGGAGCGTTTCTTCCGCCGCGGCCTTCGCCTCTCATCGGACGCTCGGCCTTGAGCTGCTCGAGCTTCTCCTGCTGTTCGGGAGTGAGAACCTCCTTGAACTTGCCGCTCTCGGCGAGGCGGCGAATCCGCATTTCCTCGCGCATCGTCGTGAGCTGCTGGTGGAGCTTCTCGGCGCCCTTCGTGTCACCCTTGTCCTTGAGCGCGACCCACTGCTTCGCAATCGCCTGGGCCTCGTCGCGGTGTGCCTTGTTGCGCTGGCGATCGGCCTGGCGCATCTGCTTCATCGCGTCGATCTGGGCATCGCTCAGCTGCAGTTGCTCGGCCATCCGCTTCATCCGGTCCTGGCCGCCCTGATTTCCGTGGTGACCGCCGCGTCCCGGGCCGCCTGCGAGAGCGACCGTTCCTGCCAGAGCCACCGCAGCAATTGCCGTCATCGTTCTTCCGATCATGTGTTGCCTCCTTCGCTGTTGCTGGCGATTGGACGCATGGCGAGGGGCCTTCGTTTACGAAAAAGGAGCTCCAAAGAGCCCTGGGTGATACGGGACGGAAAACGATGCGGCGATTGACAGCGCCGCCGATCGTCAATAGATTGACGACGATGAGTCGAAGGAAAACGGGCGGCGAAGGCGACACGGTCGGTTCGCTGCTCAGGCTCGCGAACACGCTCACGCGCGATCTCGCGCCGCTCTTCGAGCGGTCGAAGATCACGCCGCAGCAGTGGATGCTCCTGACGACGCTCGCGTCGATCGAGGAAGGGCCGACGCTGGCCGGCCTCGCGCGCCACATGATGGTGTCGAAGCAGAACGTGACCGGAATGGTGCGCCGCCTCGAGGACGTGGGTCTCGTGAAGAAGGGGGACGATCCGGAGGATCTTCGCTCCAGCCGCGTGGTGCTCACGCGCCGCGGTGCCGAGACGATCCAGCGGCTGCGCCCCGCCTATCAGAAGTGGGTCGACTCGTTCTTCTCCCGGCTCCCGGGCGACGAGAGGCAGAGATTCGTCGAGGCGGTGGAGCGGCTGCTCGGCGCCGACGCGGGCTCTACGAAAGCTCCGTGATCTTCGGCCGCGACGGGACGACGACGCGGTTCCGCCCTCCCTGTTTCGCCCCGTAGAGACGTTCGTCAGCGGCGTGAAAGAGCTCCCCGCTCGTCGCGCCGTCGGACGGAAAGATCGCGCCGCCGATGCTGATCGTGATCGTCCGCCTGCCTTCGATCGGCGGAAGCGCCTCGACCGCCTGCCGTACCCGCTCGCCGATGATGCGCATCCCCTCCTCGTCGACCTGGGGGAGGACCGCGACGAACTCCTCCCCGCCGTAGCGCGCCGGGAAGTCGACGGTGCGAAGGGTTCTGCGGATCGCTGCGGAGACGGCGACGAGCGCGTCGTTTCCGGCGAGGTGACCGAACGCGTCGTTGTACTTCTTGAAGTGGTCGATGTCGAAGACCAGCAGCCCGAACTGCTGGTCGTAGCGTTCGGCCCTCGCGATCTCGTCGGAGAGATGCTCGCCGAAGGCGCGGAAGTTCGGCAGCCCCGATAGCTCGTCGGTGCGGGCGCGGAGCTCGGTCGCGCCGACGTTCTCCCCGATTTTCGAAGCCATCTCGTTGAAGGCGGAGCCGAGCGCGGCGATTTCGCGGTCACCGGCGATGGGCGCTCGCGCCTCGTAGTCTCCGGCGGCGACCTTTTGCGCGGCAATCGAGAGGTTCTCGAGCGGGCGAACGATTCTCCGCATCGCGCTGACGGCGCCGGCGACGCTCATCACGACGACGATCCAGGCGATGCCCAGGGCGATGAGCCTCGTTTTCGACGGGTCCTCCGAGATCTCTTCGAGTCTGCGGTCGCGATCCCGGAGGGCGGTCTCGCGCGCAATCGCGGCCTGGCGTGCGACCTGCTCGCAGCGCCGGCCGATGGCCAGCGCCGCCGCCTCGCGATTCGCGGGGCTCCAGGTGGGCCAGAGGCGGGCGGCGTCGCCCAGGTCGTCGTCGAGGCGATCGATCGCATCGCGGAGCGAGGCAACGCGCTCGTCGTCGCCCGCCGTGACGGCGAGCTGGCGGATGCTCGCGTAGGTGCGCGCCGCGGCGACGATCTCGCGCTCGCCGCGCGCGGTCGCGGCGGCCCATTGCGCGCGAAACGCCGCGTGCAGCGACGCGATGCGGTCGAGACGCTCGATCGTGGCCGATTCGGTCGTCACGATCCGTCGCAACTCCTGCTGCGCGAGACCGGCGCGCCATGTGAGAATGAACACGACGCCGAGCAGCATCGCGGCGTTTATCAGCGTCATCATGAACAGACGCCGTCTCAGGGGAGTTCTCGCCATGAGGGTCCTGCGGACTGTGCGAGAGTAGCACGGAGAAGTCCGCAGCATTCGCTGGCCACCGCCTATGACCGAACCCGCCACGCTCCGTGAGATCTACCTCGAGGCCCTCGGGCGCTGCGAGCCCTCCACTCTCGTCGCTTCACACGCGGGAAACTCGCGATTCGCCTTCCTCATCGCTTTCGGCAAGTGTGCCGTCGCGATGGCGCGCGGCGCCATCGATGCGGGAGTGCCGTCGCGCGGGCTCGTCGTTGCCCCGGAAGGTCATGGCGATTTCCGATCGCTTCCCCGGGAGTTGCGGATGATGCGTGGATCGCACCCGGACGTCACGGCCGCGAGCGCGGACGCGGCGCGCGAGGTGATCGCGCTCGCCACTGCCGAACGAGGCCCATGTCTCGTCCTGGCCTCGGGTGGGGGCTCGGCTTGCATGGAGGCTCCGCTCGAGCCTCACTTCGACCTGGACCTCGTTGCCGCGGTGAACCGGGCCCTCGTGCGCGGCGGGCTCGACATTGCGGCGATCAACACCGTTCGGAAACACATCTCGGCGATCAAAGGGGGCCGGCTCGGTGCCCGGCTCGATTCGGCCTCACTCACGCTGGTCTATTCTGACGTTCCGCGCGGTCGTGCCGAGATGGTCGGCTCCGGGCCGACGCTCGGCGATCCGACGACCAATGCCGATGCCGCGGAGATTCTCTCTTTGCTAGGCACGGCCGAGGCTCTGGAGGTGGCGCGCAGGCTTCGATCGGGCGTAGTTCCGGAGACGCCGAAGGCTCTCTCGATCCCGTTCGAGGTCCTTGCCGACAACGCGACGCTCGTGGCCGCCGCGGCCCGCATCGCGAGCGACCGGGGACTGCGCGTGAGAGTCCTCGAGGAAGAGATCGCCGGTGACGTCGCCGACGCGGCGCAGAAGTTCGCGCGCGAAGCGGAAACGCTCGCGCCCGGGG
>JBPPMG010000045.1:0-10460 GCA_051305935.1 Thermoanaerobaculia bacterium | reverse complement strand
GAGGATGAATGTGGCGCAGGCACTCCTGCCTGCGCGTCGCCGAAGGCGACCAGTGGCCCACTCGACTAGCCAATCACAAGCGGCGCTTCGCGCCGCGCGCAGACAGGAGTGTCTGCGCCACAGACGCCTGCTTCTCCTACATCCCCTTGCGCGCCGAAACCTCGAACTCGGAGTTCGACAGCTTGACCGAGACCCGGCTGAGCTTCTCGCCCATCTCCTTCTTCGTGTAGAAACCGAGAAGGTAGTAGCCGTTGTTCTGCGCCTCGATCAGCTTGAGCGGAATCTCGAAGCTGGTCGCCTGGCGGTAATAGTCGCCGCCCGTCTCGTTCGCGAGGCGGACGAGGTTCTGCTCCGTGGCGTGGTAGCGGGTGTTCCGCATGAGGTGCAGCGGGTAGACGGTGACGTTTGCCTTCTGGATCGCGGTGAGCATCGGGTTGAACCAGATGGAATCGTTCTCGGGAATCTGCCGCGAGAAGTCGGATGGTTCGCCGATTCCTGGCGAGAAGAGGAGCAGCGCCTTGCGCGCCGGGATCGGCTTCATCGCCTCGGCGAGGAGCTCGATGCCGTCGTACACGCGTCCGGTATCGTTGATCATCGCGCGGACGCTCATGTGCTTGAAGATGGAATCGTCGGCCGGGTTGGCGGGCATCGTCGAGATGCCGTTCGAGAACGTTGCCGCCTCGTCGATCGCCTTCCCGAGCACCTCACGATCCGAGGTGAAGTCGGCGAAGATCTTGAGTCGGATGTCGTAGGCTGCGATTGCGACCTTGTCTTCCGGGCGCATCCGCTTCTCGACGAACTCGAGCGAGGCACGCCGCGCGGCGATCAGATCGTTCCGGAACTGCTGCCGGAACGAGAGGTCGGGAAACGAGTGGAACAGGATGACGAAGTAGCGGACGTCGCGCACCCTCTCCACCTTGAACTCGGCCTGCGACTCCGGAATCGTGAGCAGGCGGCGGTTCGTAAAGTACTCCATCGACTCGACCGGTTTCTGCTCTCCGTCGATCTTCACGATGAAGTCGTCCTTGGTCAGTCCGAGGATCTGGTTCCCTTTGCGGTCGGTGACCGTTACGTCAAGGAGGACGAGATTGACGTCGACCGTCTCTTCGAACTTCTGGGTTTCCTGGGCGACGGCCGGTAGCGCGAGCGCGAGCGCGAGGCCCGCCGCGGCGATGGTCTTCTTCATGGTTGCTGCCCTCCAGTGCTGCCAACCCCCAGTCTAGGGCCGCGATTTCGGCCGCGCGCAACAGAGATGTGAATACATGGCAGGCCTCCCGAGCCCGCGGGTGGAGACTCCTTCGCTGATTCTTCGGCCAGGGGGGTAGGGAAATCCCCTCCGCCGACACTCCTCCTCCGGACGTTGATTTACGTGGCGCAATCCGGGTTGAGATCGATGGCAGAGAGAACGTACGAGACGAACGGCGCGATCGCGGTTGAGACGTGGCTTCCGAGGGATCGCGCACGGGTGGGAGCCTCGCTGCCACTCGTTTACGGGTATCGAAACTCGCCCCGCCTGCTCAACCCGATCGATCGCCGTCGGAGGAAGTTCGATGGATGAGTTGATTCTGCTCCGCGCTCGCGTCGCCGACCTGGAGGCGAGGCTCGAGTGCTCGAGTGCAGTGGCGTGCATGCATGATCGATTCGAGGACGACCTCGCCACCACACTCGACTGCATGGCAGACGCCGTCATCTCCACCGACATCGAAGGGCGCGTCGTGCGAATGAACCCCTCCGCGGAGCTGCTCACGGGCTGGACGGAGGAAGAGGGCCGCGGCCGCAGCCTCGACGAGCTCGTCCGATTCCTCGATCAGCGGACGCGGCATCCTGTCGCGAACGTCGCCGAGAAGGTCCTCCGCGAGGGTCTTCTCGTCCGCTTTGCGCACCACACGCTGCTCGAATCGCGTGATGGCGCGACGCGGCCCGTCGCGAGCTCTGGCGCGCCGATCCGCGATGCCTCCGGCGCCGTGAGAGGTGTCGTCATCGTCCTCCGCGACATGAAGGAGGAGTACGCGCTGACGGCGATGCTGCAGAGAGCGCAGAAGATGGAGGCGCTCGGCAGCCTCGCCGCGGGCGTGGCGCACGACTTCAACAATCTGCTGACCGTGATCTCTGGATACAGCGACATTCTCCTCGGCAGGCTCCCGCCGGCCGATCCCGCTCGCGGACCGATCGGCCAGATCAAGAAGGCCGGAGAGCAGGCGATCGTATTGACGCGCCAGCTCCTGGCATTCAGCCGACAGCAGGTGCTCGAGCCGGTGGTGCTGAACATCAGCGGCGTCGTCACCGCGATGCACGACATGCTCGCCCGCGTGGTCGGCGAACGGGTGGAGATGGCTTCTGCTTGCGAGCCCGGGCTCGCAAACGTGCTCGTCGATCCGGGCAAACTCGAGCAGGTCATCATGAATCTCGTGGTCAACGCGCGCGACGCAATGCCAGAGGGCGGAAGGCTGACCATCGAGGCCTCTAACGTCGAGCTCGACGAGGCCTACGCCGACGCGCACGCCGAGGTGAAGCCAGGGTGTTACGTCATGCTCGCCGTGAGTGACACCGGATGCGGCATGGACGCGGAGACGCAAGCGCAGATCTTCGACCCGTTCTTCACCACGAAAGCGGAGGGAAAGGGAACGGGGCTCGGGCTCGCCACGGTCTTCGGGATCGTCAGGCAGAGCGGCGGCCACATCTGGGTCTACAGCGAGCGCGATCACGGCACGATGTTCAAGGTCTATCTTCCCGTCGTCGAGCAAGAGGCTTCGCCGCGGAAACTGCCGGTCGCAGAGCGGCCACCGGGCGGAACCGAGACGATTCTCGTCGTGGAAGACGACGAGCTGGTCCGCGAGATCACGGTCGAAGCGCTGCGGGGATGTGGTTACGAGATCCTCGAGGCGGCGGACGGGCGTGAGGCGATCGAGATCTGCGAAGCCCGCTCGGGAGCGATCGACCTGTTGATTGCCGATTCCGTGATGCCCGGCATGTCGGGGCGCGTCGTCGCCGAGCGGATCGCCGCCGCCCGTCCGGGAATCAAGGTGCTCTTCGTCTCCGGCTACAGCGAGGATACCGTGATTCGTCACGGCCTCGTCGAATCGGCGATTGCCTTCCTCCAGAAACCATTCTCGGCCGCCGCGCTGGCGAAGAAGGTCAGAGAAGTTCTGGGGTAGTGATGACGGGCGTGAGGCGGGAGCGCGGAAAGGTTAGGCGTAGTGGCCTCGAGTGACGCGGTAGCGGTCTCGGGCTGGCGTGTCATTTCGTGGGGGCAAACCGCGCGGAACGTCTATGAAGTCAGTGGTGACGTCGCGCTCTGGTGGCCGGACTCTTCAGGTTAGGCCACCAGCGCGCGAATGACGTTTCGCCGCCGCGTTCGGAAACGACGCCGAGGCTTCCCCTCACGGTGTCGCCGTCAGGGGCACGTCGCAAATGCGTTCGTATCCTGAATCGGGGCGAACGCCGTGCCCTGCGGATTGACGTAGGTCTTCTCCTCGAAGCCGGCGACGGTGTCGGTCACGGTGATCGTGGCCTGCACGTTCGTCAGCCCTCCGGCGAAGACCCAGTAGCGGTTGTTGACCCCGCAACCGTTGAGCACCTTGACCACGGCCTCGACGTTGTTCTGATCGAAGAACCAGAAATATCCGGAGTCGTTCACGAACTGATTCGAAGCGTTCCGGACGCGCACCGCATTGCCCTGCCCCGTCTGTCCGTTCGACGTCCTCCAGTCGACCCGAACCTGGAACCGTTCGTTGTTCAGGCAGAGCGTGTTCGTGTCGGGAATGCATGCGCCAAGATCGGACGCCGCCAGCGCGGCGAGGCAGACGAATACCACGAGTGAAATCATTCTCATGCGGGGGCACTCCTTCTTGTCGGTTTGAGTTGTTGGACAATCTGGCGCCTGAGCGGGTCGCGCGCAAGTGGCTTGACGGCGAAAGAGGGAGAAGGCCGGGCTCCTTTGGTCTGCCTGCCCGCGATCGGGCGACCACTGGAGCTCGCGGAGCGCGAGATCGCGAGGACGAGATCGGTCTCGATCGCGCGGACGGCGCTCCGCAGCCTGTGGAAAGAGCAGGAGGGGAGTCTCGCGAATCCTCTCGTTCGCCGGAAATGGCAGGGGCTGGCCGGGTGGAAGCAAGGGTGCCGCTGACGCGCGAGCGCGAGCTGTCAAAACTCCGTCGAGCGAACGGCGTATAAGGTTCCCGGGCCCGCGATGGCATGATTCGCGCGGTAGGACAACCAGCACAAAAAGACTTTCCGGGGGAGCGGATCACTATGCCGAAATGCGCGGCGATACTCGTGGCGACTCTATTCATCTTCGTGGCAGGCGGCGCGATTGCGCAGCCGCAGCAGGCTCCGCCGTCCGCTCCTGCGGCGCAGGCGGCTTCCGTCGCGCCTCCGGCAGCGGTACCGTTCGACGTGGAGGCGGCTACGCTCGCCTACCTCGCGAAGCAAACCCCTGAGGCGAAGGCGAAGTCGGATGCTTACTTCGAGGGCGGCTACTGGCTGCTGCTCTGGGGCTTCCTCTACACGCTCGGAGTCGCATGGCTCCTCCTCGGCAGCGGCCTGTCCGCGCGGATGAAGCGCCTCGGGGAGCGCCTAACGTCGCGCCGCCCGCTCCAGGTCGCGATCTACACGCTCCTCTACTTCATCTTCACGCCGCTTCTCTTCGCGCCGCTCACGATCTACGAACGCTTCTTCCGCGAGCACCAGTACGGGCTCGCGACGCAGACGCTCGGGGCCTGGCTCGGCGAAGAGGCGTTGGCGATCGTCGTCGAGGCGATCCTCATGACGATCGCGATCGTTCCGCTCTACGCCGCCTTCCGCAAGGCGCCGCGGAGCTGGTGGCTCTGGGGCCCGATCGGTGGGGTCGTGTTCCTTGCCTTCGTCATGCTGATCGGACCGGTCTACCTCGATCCGCTCTTCAACACCTACGTTCCGCTCAAAGAAGGGGCAGTGAGGGACGAGATTCTCTCTATGGCGCGCGCGAACGGCATCGAAGTGAACGACGTCTACGAGTTCGACGCGTCGCGGCAGACGACCCGCATCTCCGCGAACGTCAGCGGCCTGCTGAACACGATGAGCATCCGCCTCAACGACAACCTGCTTGAGCGCTGCTCACTCCCGGAGATCAAGTCGGTGATGGCGCACGAGATGGGCCATTACGTGCTGCATCACGTCGCGGAGATGATCGCCTTCTTCGGCGTCGTGATGTTCGGCGGATTCCTGTTCGTCCGATGGTCGTTCGACAGCGTGCGCGCGCGATGGGGAGCGGGCTGGGGAGTCACCGGCGTCGACGATGTATCCGGTTTCCCACTTCTGGTCGCGCTCTTCTCGGTCTACATCTTCACGATCACTCCGCTGATCAACAACTACATCCGGAAAGGCGAAGCGGAAGCCGATCTGTTCGGCCTCCACGCGTCGCGCGAGCCCGACGGCTTCGCCGAGGCGGCGCTCAAGCTCGGCGAGTACCGGAAGCTGAACCCCGGCCCGATCGAGGAGTGGATCTTCTACGACCATCCGAGCGGCCGCGCGCGCATCCACATGTCGATGACCTGGAAGGCGGAACATCTGGGGGAGTAGGGTTCGCATCTGTCCGCTTTCGGGACGCGCTCGTTCGCTGGCGGGACGGCGGCGGCTCCAGGCTCTCGTACACATCGCGTCTCCCGAGGCGTTTTTGGGTGGCACCGTACTTGCTGCACCTGGCGTGGAGGCAACCCCGCATGGACAATCTCCTTCACGACGTTCGGGCAGCATTTCGTGCCGTCGTCGCGCAGCCTCTGCCGACTGTGCTGGCATTCCTCTCGCTCACCGTAGTGATCGCGCTGCTCACGGCGGCCGTCGGGCTCGGCGATCGCGCGCTGAGCCGGTCGTCGTCCTCAGCCATCGCTTCTGGCAGTCGCGCCTCGGAGGGGGGCGCGACGTCGTCGGGAAGACGCTTCGATTGAATGGCATCCCGTTCACGGTTGCGGGCGTCGCTCCGGCCGGCTTTCACGGATCGATCGACCTCGACGGGGCGTCCGATCTGTTTCTGACGCTGCAGGGCCACGCGCTCGTCGAACACGACCCGTCGATGATGACGGATGTGTCGAACTGGTGGGTGCAGCTCCTCGGGCGCACGACGGACCAAAGTCGCGCAGCCACGGAACTGACGCATTCGATGCGCGCGTTCGTGCTCGAGACGAGGCCGAGTTACCCGCAGATCGGCGAGCTCCGCGTCGAGATGCTTCCCGGCGCGCGAGGGTTGGCCGATTCGCGCGCGTCATTACGCAGGCCGATCGTCCTGCTCGCGGCGCTCCTCGCGGTTCTCTTCGTGCTCGCCTGCACGAACGTCGCGAACCTGCAGTTTGCCCGTTCGCTGCGGCGGCGCCGCGAGACCGCGACGAAGCTCGCGCTCGGCGCACCGAGGAGCCGGATCGTCCGACAGACGCTGCTCGAATCGATCCTCCTCACCGGAAGCGCCGCAGCGGCAGCGCTCCTGATCACGCCGACGATGAGCTCGCTGATGCTGCGGCTGCTTCCCGCGCGCGGCACGGCGCTGGCCATCGACACGAGCGTCGACCTGCGCATCGCGCTGTTCGCCATGCTGGCCGCCCTGATCGGCGGGATCGCGCTCGGCATTCTTCCCGCACTTCGCGGGACAGGGGAGTCGCTGGCCGGCGCGCTGCGCGGCCGAGGAGGCTCGCAACCGGCGTCGCGCCTGGCAAGGATGCTGGTCGTCGCGCAGATCGGGATGTCAGTCGCGCTGCTCGTCACGGCCGCGCTGCTCGTGCGCAGCGTGCGCAACATCGACCGGATCGACCTTGGGTACAACCCCGAGAACGTGCTTCAGTTCCGCCTCGCGCCGGGGGAGAACGGCTACCCGGCCGAGCGGCGCAGTGAGACAGCGCGGCGAGTCCTCGAGACGGTGACGGCGATTCCCGGGGTCGCCAGCGTCACGCAGTCGTCCAACGGGGTGCTCACAGGCAATTCGATGATGACGAATGCGAGCGTCCGGAGCGTCGCGACCGACGGGTCGGCTTCGACGATGGTCTCGCGAGGCTATCTCCGCGTGAACAACGTCGACGCGGCGTTTCTCGAGACGATGCAGATCAAGTTGCTCCGCGGGCGCGGCATTATCTCTTCCGACGGAACCGGCGCCCCGCTCGTCGCGGTGATCGACGAAGCCGCTGCGAAGTCGATCTTCGTTGACGCGGAACCGCTCGGCGCGACCTTCACCATGGCGGAGCGTGACTATCAGGTAGTGGGAATCGTCCGCGACGCCAAGTACACGCGGGTCCGAGGGGAGGAGGGGCCGGTCGCGTACACGTCGCTCGCCCAGCATCCGGACCGCGTCGACTCGTTGACGTTCGACGTTCGTACGCACGTCACTCCGGCGTCGGTGGTGCCTTCGATCGTCGAGGCGGCGCACCGGATCGATCCCGATCTGCCGCTCTTCGGGCTCGAGTCTCAGCGCGCGCTCGTCGAGCGGTCGACGCGCCAGGAGCGCTCATTCGCGATGCTCGCTGCCGCGGTCGGCATGCTTGCGATGCTGCTCGCATGCGCCGGCCTGTACGCGCTGCTCTCGTATCTCGTTTCGGGACGCAAGGTGGAGGCCGGAGTGCGAATGGCGCTCGGCGCCGAACGCCACCATATCGTCAGGCTCGTGATGGGAGACAGCCTCGGGCTCGTCGCCGCGGGCGTGGCGCTCGGCGTGCCGTTGGCGATTCTGGGCGTGCGTGCGTTGCAGGAGATCCTTTACGAAGTCTCGCCGCATGACCCGCTCAGTGTGGCGGTCGCCGTGCTGCTGATGCTCGGAGTCGCCGGCGCCGCCTCAGCGATCCCGGCCTGGCGAGCGGCGATCCGGTCAGCGCGCTGCGCGGGGAGTGACCGAATGTGAGCGGCGTCCGGGTCAGGTCTCGAAACTGCACTTCACGAGACCGCGTGGAGAGAACAGAAGCGCTGGTGCCGCCCGTACGCCTCTGAACCGCTCTTCAGCGTTGCCGCGGACGGGCTACGAGCAGAAGATGCCCCATGGCGACCCACAGCGAGATTGCGGCCAGCCATTGCCAGAACGCGAAGCGTGCGAAGAGCGGAAGCGTGGATTGGCGCCAGTCGTGATCGAGCCAGCCGATCCCGCGCTGGGAAAGGTAGAGCGTGAGCTCGGAGAGCCCGATCGCGACCAGGGGCACGACGAGCATCACCGCGCGCCACCATCCCGACGCTCGAAGCCGGATCTGCTGGATCTCGGCGACGAGTACGCCCGCGTATAGCAGGAGGAAGGTGAGGAGCGCGAGGATCTCGTGTCCCTTGCGAATCTGCGTCGACACATGGAAGAACACCAATCGCTCCAGAGCCACGAGAATCCCAAGCACCAGGCCCAGGCGCAATGTGACCATCGCCCGGGGCGACACCGCGCTCTCGCCCACGGCCGAGCCGAGCATTCTCACGACGGGCAGAAGCAGCGCCAGGCTGAGAGCCAGACCGCCGGCGAACCAGACACTACCCTCCGGGTTGTGCTTCCGCGACGCGAGCGCGGAGATCACATGCCGCGTCCAGTCGAATCCTTCCGGGTAGCGGCTTGCGGCAAGCACGGCACCGAAGACGACCAACGCGACGCTGCCTGCGTAGCAGAGTAGTGCCACCTGGAAACGCGCCACCGCGGCCCCGAATCTCTCCGTCTCGAGGGTCACACCTCGAAAGTCTAGTTCACCTCGAAAGTTCACTTCGGACGAGGATTGGTGTTGATCCGAAAGTGAACTTTCGAGGTGTGACCCTCGTTTTGGACGGGCGCTCCAATGCGGCAAATTGACGTGCTTCTGGCAAATGATACGGCCAGTAAGTGCCGCATTTTCATGTTGTTGGGTGAGTTTTGTGGTATAAGATCAATCGATTGACTCTAGCTGGCGTCCGGCGTACTCTCTTCCCGTGAAGCAGATTCCTCTCGAGCAGGTCCTCCGCAATGTCAGGTCCGAGAATCCCTGGTGGGACGAGCCCTACGCAATTCACGAACGCTATCGGGCGCTGCGGCGGCGGTCGTACTTCGACCTCCTCTACCCGCTCCTCACCGACGCGAGCGTTCGCCGTGCCGTGCTGCTGATGGGACCTCGGCGTGTCGGCAAGACCGTGCTGATCCATCACGCGATCCAGCAGCTCATCGATGACGGCGTCCCGGCGCGTAGCATCTGTTACGTTTCCGTCGACCATCCGATCTACAACACGCTCGGGCTGCTCGAACTCGTCGACCGCTACGCACACGCGGCGGGTGTCGTGCTTGATGACGAGCCGCGGTTCGTCTTCTTCGACGAGGTGCAATATGTGCGCGACTGGGAGGTCCACCTGAAGGTGCTGGTCGACAGCCACCCCGGGGTGCGTTTCGTGGCCTCCGGATCTGCCGCGGCGGCGCTTCGGCTGCGAAGCATCGAATCCGGGGCGGGGCGCTTCACCGACTTCTTCCTTCCACCGCTGACCTTCCACGAGTATCTCGAACTGCTCGGAAAGAACGACCTCATCGGCGAGCAGAGCGAGGAGACGGGGTTCTTCTCGCCGAAGGATCTCGAGGCGCTGAACGCGGCCTTTGTTCACTACCTGAATTTCGGCGGGTATCCCGAGGTCATCTTCTCGGAAGCGATTCAGGCGGATCCTGCCAGGTTCATCAAGAGCGACATCATCGACAAAGTGCTTCTCCGTGATCTCCCCGGCCTCTACGGAATCCAGGACATCCAGGAACTGAATTATCTTTTCACGACCCTGGCGTTCAACACCGCGAACGAGGTCTCTCTCGATCAACTGTCGAAGAGCTCGGGAGTCGCCAAGAACACGATCAAGCGTTACATCGAGTATCTGGAAGCGGCATTCCTCATCAAGATCGTGCATCGCATCGATCGCTCCGGGCGACGGTTCCAGCGAGCGAACTTCTTCAAGGTGTACCTCGCGAATCCCTCGATGCGTGCAGCCCTATTTTCGCCGGTTGGCCCGAACGACGAAGCCATGGGCGACCTCGCGGAGACGGGGATCTTTTCGCAGTGGTTTCACACCGAGAGCGCGCCCCTGAACTACGCACGATGGAGAGACGGGGAAGTGGACATCGTCAACCTCCAGTCGAACCTCAAACCGCTCTGGGCGGTCGAGGTCAAATGGTCAGACCGGCCGTTCCACGATCCACATTCCATGCGTGGACTGCTCTCGTTTTGCAGCGAGAATAAGCTGGAGCAGGCGACGGTAACCTCGAGGAACGAATCGGGAGTCAGAAGGATCGGCGGTGTCGAGCTCACGTTCGTGCCGGCGAGTGTCTACTGCTACGCGGTGGGCTTCAATATCATCGCTGAGTACCGTAAGACACGTCCGCGCGGCACGAATCCCGAGAACCAAACCTGATTCCTCGTGAGGAGTGATTGAGGATGCCCCGGCTACCGCTGCTCCGCGGGCGTGCAGGAGTTCCCGTCGCGTGTGTTCGCGCGAGATGTCGCATGCGAGCCCAACTCGGTGCACTTCGGCGTTCACCT
>JBPPMG010000543.1:0-20690 GCA_051305935.1 Thermoanaerobaculia bacterium | reverse complement strand
CCACAAATCTCTCGCGTTCCTTCACCGGGTCGGTCTCCTTCCAGGCCACGATTCCCCCTCGACTCATCGTCGAGGTGCCGTGTAACCCATCCGCCCGGTTTCTTTGTTACCTATCCGCCCGGTTCATACCCCCCGGGCTGAAGCCCGGGGCTACCAATCCTTCGTCGCTTCGCGACGGATTCGGCTCTAATCGCCTGCTATGGCCTCTGGCCGTTGGCCTGCTCTTCGCCTTTCGCCTCCTCCTCGCGTCTCGCCTTTCGCCTCTTGCCTGCCTCATCACGACATCCAGTTCGTTCCCGCCTCGCGGTTCCACTTCGTCGTGAACTTTTTCGTCTGGGTGAGGAACTCGACGGCGCCTTTGCCGGTGATGTCGCCGACGCCGAACTTCGACTGGTTCCATCCGCCGAATGGGAACGGCTCGCGCGGCACCGGCACGCCGACGTTGATGCCGATCATCCCGGCGCTCGCCTTCTCCATTACCTGGCGCGCGACACCGCCGCTCTCCGTGTAGACCGCGGCCGCGTTGCCGTACGGGTTCGCGTTCTCGACCGCGAGCGCTTCGTCGAGCGCGGAGGTCCTGATGATCGCGAGCACGGGTCCGAATACTTCTTCCTTCGCGATCGCCATGTCGGCAGTGACGTGGTCGATGATCGTGGGGCCGACGTGGTAACCGCCCTCCCTGCCCGCGACGACACAGTTGCGCCCGTCGACGAGCACCTTCGCCCCTTTCGCCTCGGCTTCCGAAATGTAGCGCTCGATCCGCGCCTTCGCCTCGGCGGAGATCACGGGCCCCATCGACTGTCCCGGGACGATGCCGGCGACGACCGCCTTCATCCGCTCGATGACCCGGCTCGTGTCGCCCACGGAGACCATGACAGACGCCGCCATGCAGCGCTGCCCGGCGCAACCCGACATCGACGCGACGACGTTCGTCGCCGTCATCTCGACATCGGCATCGGGCATGACGATGAGATGGTTCTTCGCGCCGCCTAACGCAAGCACGCGCTTGAGGCTCGACGTTCCTCGGCGATAGACGATCGCGGCGACCTTCGTCGAGCCGACGAAGGTGATCGCATTGATGTCCGCGTGGTCGCAGATCGCCTCGACGACCTCGCGATCGCCGTGGACGATGTTCAGCACACCGTCAGGGAGCCCTGCCTCCTTCAGCAGTTCGGCGATGCGTCGCGCGCTGAGCGGCACGAGCTCCGACGGCTTGAGGACCATGGTGTTGCCCAGCGCCAGCGCGTTCGGGATCGTCCAGTTGGGAACCATGTTCGGGAAATTGAACGGTGTGATCGACGCGACGACGCCGACGGGAAAGCGCTCGGTCCGACACTCGACACCCTTGCTGACCTCCAGCACCTCTCCCGGGATGAGCTGCGGCAGCGAGCAGGCGAACTCGCAGAGCTCGGCCGACTTGAGCACCTCGGCGCGCGCCTCGTCGAGCACCTTGCCGTTCTCCTCGCGAACGAGCGCCGCGAGCTCGTCGATGTGGCGCTCGAGCAGCGCCTTGTAGCGGAAGAAGACCTGCGCACGCTCCTTGATCGGCGTGTTCGACCATTTCGGAAACGCGCGCCTCGCGGCAGCGACTGCCTCGTCGAGCTCGGCCGGGCCTGAGCAGGGAACGCGGGAGAGCAGCGAGCCGTCGCTCGGGTTCGTCACGTCGATGCGCCGGGCGCTTCCGTCGACGAAGCGGCCGTCGATGTAGTTCTGTACGTCCGGGTACTTCGACGCCGTGACAGGTTCGGCAACACTCATGGCGGACTCCTTTGTTCGTGGGGAAAAGAGAGTATAGCGCCGCGGGGGGGAGGGTGAGTGATGCTCGATCTCCGCACGATCGCTCCCGGTTGGACGGAAGTCAGAAGCCGGGCTCGGGCTCGGGCTCGGGCTCGGGCTCGGGCTCGGGCAGATTCTCTTTCTACATTCTCCATTCCTCATTCTGCATTCGACATTTCGGTTTTCGTGATGCCGCAGAAACCGAAATGAAGAATGTCGAATGAAGAATGGAGAAGCGAGCACCGGGATCGCGCTCGGCTCCCGATCCCGATCCCGATCCCGGCCTTTGACTTCCGCACACCTTGCGATGACCGCCGTTCAAGCGGAATCACGCACGTCCGCCACCTCACACTCCCACTTCCCGATTCTCCAAAACTCAATTCGGTCTTATAGTTATCGGTTCACCCCTACTGCAGCAGGCGCCCCGAGGGAGGAGTCATGAGCTCTGACTTGTCGGTCGTTTTCACCGGGATCCGGTTCCCGAATCCGTTCCTTCTCTCTTCGGCTCCACCCACCGAATCGGACAGCAACATCATGCGGGCCTTCGACGCCGGCTGGGGCGGGGTCGTGACCAAGACCATCGGCATGCACCCCGTGGTCAACGTGAAGGGCCCGAAGACGAAGTTCACGGCGGCCGACGTCGGCTCGCCGCACCTTTCGATGAAGAAGCGGCCCGATTCGGTGCTTCATTCGTCGTGGAACTGGGAGCTGATCTCCGACAAGCCGCTTGACTGGTGGCTGCCGAACCTCGAGAAGATCAAGAAGGCGTATCCCGAGCACATTCTCATCGCCTCGATCATGGCCGGATCGGAGAGCGACGAGGAGCTCGACCACTGGCGGACCCTCACGAAGGCGGTGCAGGAGGCGGGCTGCGACGGCATCGAGCTCAACTTCTCCTGCCCTCACATGGACCGCGAGGACATGGGCTCGAACGTCGGCAAGAGCGCGCGACTCTGCAAGCTGGTCAACAGCGTCGTGAAGGAAGTGGCGCGTATCCCCTTCTGGTGCAAGCTCACTCCGATGACGACCGACATCACGATCGAAGCCGAAGCGGCCTTCGCCGGAGGCGCGAACGCGATCTCGTCGAGTAACACGTTCACGTCGCTTCCCCTCGTCGATGCCGATTCGCTCGAGTTCGAGATCAACGTCGACGGCTACGTCTCGACGGGCGGGCTCGGCGGCCCCGCGATCCTGCCGATCTCGCTCGCGAAGATGGCGCAGATGACGCAGCGCTTCCCCGAAAAGGAGTTCTCCGGCATCGGCGGCATCTCCACCTTCGAGCACGCGCTCAATTACTTCCTCCTCGGATGCGGCACGGTGCAGGTCTGCACCGCGGCAATGCTCGACCAGGCCATCGGGCCTAACGTGATCCGGCGCCTGAAGGAAGACATGTCGGCGTTTCTCGAGAAGAACGCGCATCGCGGCTGGGCAAAGCTCGACGACTTCCGCGGCCTTCTGCGCGACCGGATCGTCCCGCAATCGCAGATCAAGCGGCCCGACGGGCGGGACTACCATGGCGGACACGACACCGAGGGCTACGCGCCGCAGGACGAGCCCGCCACGGCAAAGGGAGGTAAGTGATGACGGAAGACGCGACTCAGATGATGAAGATCTCCGACGCGTTCGGGTCGGAAACGCTCGAGAAGCACCGCAAGCACGCGTGGCCTTGTGCCGCTACTTACTACAAGGATCCGATCGTCCTGGACCACGGCGTCGGGATGCACGTCTGGGACGAGCAGGGAACGCGTTACCTCGACTGCTTCGGCGGCGTCCTTACCGTTTCGGTCGGCCATGCGAATGAGGTGGTAAACAAGGCGATCACGGATCAGCTCGGAAAGATCTCGCACTCGTCGACGCTCTACGTCAACAAGCCGCAGGCGGCGCTGGCCGAGAAGGTCGCGTCGCTCGCGCCGGGCGCGCTCGAGAAGAGCTTCTTCACGAACAGCGGCACCGAGGCCGACGAGACGGCGATGGTGCTGGCGCGCCTCTACACCGGACGGCAGGAGATCATCGCGCTGCGGCATTCGTACAGCGGCCGCTCGATGCTGGCGATGAGCGCCGCGGGCCACGCGACGTGGAGGCACGGCGGATCGTACGTCGCCGGAGTGAAGCACCTCGCCGCGCCCTACTGCTACCGCTGCCCCTTCGGCCTCGAGTACCCCTCGTGCAATCTGCGCTGCGCGAAGGACGTCGAGGAGCTGATCCAGACGACGACCGACGGGCAGATCGCCGCCTTCATCGCCGAGCCGATCCTCGGCGTCGGAGGCTTCATCACGCCGCCTCCGGAGTACTTCAAGGAAGTGACGGCGATCATCCGCCGCTACGGCGGAATCTTCATCGCCGACGAGGTGCAGACGGGTTGGGGACGCACCGGCGACACGTGGTTCGGCATCGAGCACTGGGGAGTCGAGCCCGACGTCATGACCTCCGCGAAGGGGATGGCGAACGGCTCGCCGATCGGCTGGACGATCGCGAAGCCGGAGATCGCCGCGGCATATCCGGGATTGACGTTTTCGACGTTCGGCGGGAATCCGGTGACGAGCGCCGCGGCGCTCGCTACGATCCGCGTCATCGAGGAGAACGAGTTGCCGAAGCAGGCAGCGATCGTCGGACGCTATCTTCGCGGGAAGCTCGAGGAGCTGAAGGCGAAGTACGAGGTCATCGGCGACGTTCGCGGCATGGGGCTCATGCAGGCGATCGAATGCGTCACTGACAAGGTTTCGAAGACGCCTAACGCTGCGGCGGTGATGCACGTGTTCGAGGAGACGAAGCGTCGAGGCGTGTTGATCGGCAAGGGTGGCCTGCACGGCAACGTGATCAGGCTCGGCCCTCCGCTCATCGCGTCGCTTCCGGACATGGATGTGCTCGTTGATGCGCTCGACGGAGCGTTCGCGACGTTCAAGGCATAGGAAACGTGGCGTGCTTGTAGCCGCGCATTCCGATGCGCGGCAGGGAAGTGAGAGCATCGACCGGGCAGTAACGTGATTCTCGGTCGAAGAAGCCGGCCGGACATCGGCTTGTCCGGCTACAAGCGAGGAGGGTGGAATGCGAACACTGATCAAGAACGGCCGGATCATCACCGCAGTCGACGACTACCACGCCGACGTGCTCATCGAGGACGAGACGGTCACGACCATCGGCCGCTCTCTCTCGATGGAGGCCGACAAGACCATCGACGCAGGGGGCTGCTACGTCATCCCGGGCGGCATCGATCCCCACACGCACATGGAGCTGCCGTTCGGCGGGACCTTCTCGTCGGACGATTTCGAGAGCGGCACGATCGCCGCGGCACATGGCGGCACGACGTCGATCGTCGACTTCGCGGTGCAGGGGCATGGCGAAGCGCTCAACCTCGCGATCGACAAGTGGCACTCGAAAGCCGAAGGGAAGACCGCGATCGATTACGGCTTCCACCTCATCTGCACCGACCTTCCCGACTCCCGTCTCCCCGAGATGAAGTCGGCGATCGACCAGGGGATCTCGAGTTTCAAGCTCTTCATGGCCTACCCGGGCGTCTTCCTCGTCGACGATGGGACTATCTTCAAGGCGATGACGACTGCCGGCGAGGCTGGCGGCCTCATCTGCATGCACGCGGAGAACGGCGTGATCATCGACGTCCTCGTGAAGCAGGCGATCGCCGCCGGCAGGACCGCGCCGAAGTACCACGCGATGACCCGGCCGACGAAGGCGGAGGCGGAAGGAGCAGGACGCGCGATCGCCATCGCGGAGATGGCCGGCGCGCCGGTCTACATCGTCCACCTCAGCTGCCACGACGCGCTCAAGAAGGTCGTCGAGGCGCGCGATGCGGGCATCCCTGCCTACGCGGAGACCTGCCCGCAGTATCTCTTCCTCGACGATTCGCTCTACAACCGGGACGGCTTCGAAGGGGCAAAGTGGGTCATGACCCCGCCGCTGCGCAACATCGAGAACCAGGAGCATCTCTGGCGCGGGCTCAAGTTCAACGACCTGCAGGTCGTCGCGACCGACCACTGCCCCTTCTGCATGAAGGAGCAGAAGGAGTTAGGCGTGAACGACTTCTCGAAGATTCCGAACGGCGGCCCCGGCGTCGAGAACCGGATGAGCCTCGTCTTCAACGGCGGCGTCGTCTCCGGAAAGATCAGCGTGAATCGCTTCGTCGAGATCGTCTCTACCGCGCCGGCGAAGATCTTCGGCATGTTCCCGAAGAAAGGCACGGTCGCCGTCGGCTCCGATGCCGACATCGTGATCTTCGACCCGAACGCGGAGATGACGATCAGCGCGAAAACGCATCACATGCGGGTCGACTACTCGGCCTACGAAGGCATGAAAGTGCGCGGCGTGACGAAGACCGTCCTCTCGCGCGGCAAGGTGATCATCGAAGACGGCAAGTACGTCGGGAAGAAGGGCGACGGCCGGTTCCTGAAGAGGGGGCTGTTCAATTCGCCGCGATGAGGCAGGTCAAAGGTCATAGGTCAAAGCAGTCAACGGCGAGAGGCGAGAGGCGAGAGGCGATAAGCAGGCCTTGCTCGTCGCGAAGCGACGAAGGATCGGTAGCCCCCGGTTTCAGCCGGGGGTGACGGGACACGAAGAATGTTTGCGCCGCATCGCGGCGCAGGATCGGATGAAAGCGATGCACGAATCGGATTGGTGGCCGGTGGCTCTCGAACGAATCCGGCGGCGCTACGCGGCGCTCGGGTATCACCGCCATCTCGACCCCCGGCTGAAGCCGGGGGCTACCGATCCTTCGGCGCTGTCGCGCCGGACGGCGGGGCCTTGCGGCCGCGGAGATTCCACGTCGCCTCCTCTTTCTTCATTCTGCATTCCTCATTCGACATTCTTCATTTCGGTTTCTTCGGACAAGACACGAACCACGCAATGACGAACAAACCCGACATCAACTTCGACGAGCTCGAGCTACCCGAGGAGCTGCACCACAGCCCGCTCTGGAACCGCGACCTCGCGCCGACGCGGCTTCACCGCCGCACCTGGTCGACGTACAACATCGCCGCGCTCTGGATCGGCATGAGCGTCGTCATCACCACCTACACGCTCGCCTCCGGCCTCATCGGCCAGGGGATGAACTGGTGGCAGGCGATCGTGACGATCCTCCTGGGAAACGTCATCGTCCTGGTTCCGATGGTGCTCAACGCGCACGCGGGGACGAAGTACGGCATCTCGTTCCCGGTCCTCTGCCGCGCGAGCTTCGGGACGCGGGGCGCGAACATCCCCGCGGTGCTTCGCGCGATCGTCGCCTGCGGATGGTTCGGCATCCAGACCTGGATCGGCGGCCTCGCGCTCGACGCGCTCCTGACCGCGGCATGGAGCGGCTGGACCTCGATCGGGCCGCATGTCTGGATCTCCTTCTTCGTCTTCTGGGGAATCCAGATCGGGATCATCATCAACGGCATCGAAGCGATCAAACATCTCGAGGCGTGGTCCTCGCCGTTGCTGCTGCTCGGCGGGCTCGCGCTCCTCGTCTGGGCGATGAAGAATGCGGGCGATCTCGGCACGATCCTCGCCGCATCGGAACGCCTCGAGCATGGCGAGTCGGCGTTCTGGAAGCTCTTTCCCGCGGCGCTCACCGCGAGCGTCGGATACTGGGCGACGCTGAGCCTCAACATCCCCGACTTCACCCGCTACGCGAAGAGCCAGCGATCGCAAATGCTGGGCCAGGCGCTCGGGCTTCCGACGACGATGGCGGCCTTCGCATTCGTCGGCGTCGCGGTTACGAGTGCGACGATCATCATCTTCGGCGAGGCGATCTGGGACCCGGTCGTGCTCGTCGCGCGAATCGGAACGCCCGCGGTGATCATCGTTTCGGCGATCGTCATCCTGCTGGCGCAACTGACGACGAACATGGCGGCGAACGTCGTCTCGCCGTCGAACGACTTCTCCAACCTGAACCCGAAGAAGATCAGCTACGTGACCGGCGGCATCATCACCGCGGTGCTCGGCATCGCGATGATGCCGTGGAAGCTCTACTCCGATGCCGCCGCCTACATCTTCACGTGGCTCATCGGCTACTCCGGAATGATGGGCGCGATCGGCGGCATCCTCATCGCCGACTATTGGCTGCTCCGCAAGCGCGAGCTCGCCCTTCGCGACCTGTTCGAGCCGGAAGGACGCTATCGATACAACAATGGGTTCAACCCGAGCGCGATCGCGGCGCTCGTCGCCGGGATGCTCCCCGTGATCCCCGGTTTCCTTCGCGCCGCGACGACGCCGGGAGGACAGGTGGCGAATCCCAACACCTTCGACACGCTCTACACCTTCGCCTGGTTCGTCACGTTCACGATCAGCTTTGCGGTGTATGCGGTGTTGATGCGCGGGAAGGCAGACGGCGTGGAACGCGGAACGTGAAGCCGTCGAGCAGCAGACGGAAACCGAAATGAAGAATGTCGAATGAGGAGTGAAGAATGAAGAATGAAAGTCAGAGGCGGGTGACGGCTTCGCCAGTTCTACATTCCTCATTCTTCATTCGACATTCTTCATTTCGGTTTTCGTTTCCTCTGCGTGACTCCTGCACGACTGCCGCGGCGCTGCGCGCCGCCGCGAAAGCTTCGCTTTCGCACTCCACATGCCTCTCGCCTGCTTTGGCCTTTGACTGCTATGACCTTTGACCTTTGACCTGTCATCCGGAGGACCCATGCCTCGTACAGTGAAATGCGGACTGATCCAGACCTCGATGGCCTGCAAGGCTGAAGAGACGATCGAGACGATTCGAACGTCGAATCTCGACAAGACCCTCGGCTTCGTCGAGCAGGCTGCGAAAGAAGGAGTGCAGATTCTCTGCATGCAGGAGATCTTCACCGGCCCTTATTTCTGCGCCGAGCAGAACACGCGCTGGTACGAGGCGGTCGAGACGATCCCCGACGGGCCGACCGTGAAGCTGCTGCAGGAGGTCGCGAAGCGGCACCGCATGGTGATCGTCGTTCCGATCTACGAGGAGGATGGCACCGGCGTCTATTACAACACCGCGGCGGTGATCGACGGCGACGGCAAATACCTCGGCAAGTACCGCAAGAATCACATCCCTCACTGCGGGCCTGGCTTCTGGGAGAAGTTCTACTTCCGCCCTGGAAATCTCGGCTATCCGGTGTTCGACACGATGTATGCGAAGGTCGGCGTCTACATCTGTTACGACCGGCACTTCCCGGAGGGAGCGCGCGAGTTAGGCCTTGCCGGAGCGGAGATCGTCTTCAACCCGTCGGCGACCGTGGCGGGACTTTCGGAGTATCTCTGGAAGCTGGAACAGCCCGCGCACGCCGTGGCGAACGCCTACTTCGTCGGTGCGATCAACCGGGTCGGCGTCGAGGCCCCGTGGAACATCGGCGAGTTTTACGGTCAGAGTTACTTCTGCGACCCGCGAGGTCAGTTCGTCGCCCAGGCCTCGCGCGACAAGGACGAGCTCGTCACCGCCGAGATCGACCTCGACAAGATCCGCGAGGTGCGAAACGTGTGGCAGTTCTACAGGGACCGGAGACCGGAAACATATGGTGGGATCGTGAAGCCGTAGTGGAGGCCGCGTTCTTCGCCGCGCAGCGGCGAGACATCGGTAGCCCCCGGCTTCAGCCGGGGGACGCAACGTGATCAATTTCCAACGCGCCGCTTCAGCGGCGCCACGAGCCCCCCGTTGCGCCGCCGAAGCGGCCTTGCCCGTTTGCTCGTAACGCATCCCCCGCCTGAAGGCGGGGGCTACCGATGTCCGGGCGCTGCGCGCCCGAAACCATCGCACCACGTTGGACTCGTTCGCCACGACCTAGCGCGGTTGCGCCGTCACCGCACTGGCAAAGGAACTCCGTATCTCCTCTTTCGCAGGCGGCGGCGGCCAGACTCTCACGATCCGGCTCAGCCAGTGGCTCGTGACGCGCGCACGGAAGTACGCCTCGTGCTCCCACTCGACCTCGGCCATCGTCAGGAGGCAATCGACGAATTGCTCGTTGCCGGAGTCGCGCGCGAAACGCGCGGCCGCTTCGTACTCGCGGATGTTCTTCGACTCGAGTTTTCCAGCGCCGTACATCGGAGGGAACCACGTGGAGACGTGACAGAGGAAGCCTAACGTGCGCCCGATGATGTTCGCCCGGCGCTCCCGGCGCGGGTCGGGCCCCGAGCCGAGCTCACGCAGCATCGCGCCGACCTGCTCGCGGTGGTGCCACTCCTCGTCCTCGATCGCGTGGATACGCTCGCGCTCAGCGGGATCCGACACCGACCGCCAGTGTCCCGCGTAGGCGAGGCCCGCGGCGAGCTCGCCCGAAAAGGCGAGCTGGAGAATCGCGACGAGCCTTGCGCGTGCGTTCGGGTCCTTCATCGCGTCGATCCCGGATTTCCGTCTGATCGTGACCGCCTTCGACGCGCGATCGCCCGCAGAAGCCTCACGTAGACCGACCAGGGCGGCGCCGCGAGCGGCTCGCCGACGGCCGCTGCCGCGCGGTCGAGCGCCTCCTCCACGAGCGCGTCGTGAAGCGGGCGATAGAGGAGCGGCCAGGAGAGCGACGCCTTGCCCGAGGTGTTCATGGTGAGAACGTGCGTCAGGCGCGCGCCCTCGACGAGCGGTTCGACCGCAAACGTGTGCGTACCGTCGAACCCGCCCGGTCCGGTGAAGCGAAAGACGATCGAGACTCCGGGCTCGTACGCCTCGACGACGTACCGGATCGGTCCGTGACCTCCCGCGGCGCCGACTCCGAGCGGTCGGTCGAACCGCAGCTTCGGCCAGTTCTCGCCAGGCCAGACCCTGTCGTCGGGCGACGAGAGCGTGTCGACAAGCAAGCCGAGCGCCTCGGGTTCGACGGCGAAGTCCCGGTGATGGACGTTACGAACGCGCATGGGATGCTCGAATGATACCGCCCGCTGCAACGGCCGCCATCAGAGCTCGAGCCTGTAGTTCTCCCCATCGCCCACGGGACGAAAACCCATCCGCTCGAGGTACTTCGGATGCTCGCCGACGCCGGCAGGGCTGATGAACTCCTTCACGCCGCGGGAGCGGAAGATCTCGGCCTGCTCGACGAACAGGAAGTTCCCGATCTTCTGGTCGCGGTACTGCGCGACCGCGTAATCGAGGTGCACGTAGAGCCTGGCTCCTTTGAGCTCTCCGAGAAGAAGGCCCGCGGGTACGAGATCGCGCAGGACGAAGATCACGATGTTGGTCGACTCGGGCCGGAAGCGGAACTCCGGGATGAATCGGTTGATGTCCTTCCGCTCGAACTCGAGGAAGTACCGCATGTAGACCGAATCGGGATTGACCTCGAGGATTCGGAAAATCTCCTTCCTGCGGCGGAGCTGGATGAGCTGGTAGACGTTGATCGACGCGGTCATCGTGTTCAGGATGCCGACCGGAAGCGCGCCGATGAGGAAGCCGTAGACCGCGAACGTCGCCGCGCCGACCAGGTTGATGATGCGAAGGCGCCGCACCGACCGCTGCATCAGCGAGATCGCGATCAGCACGGAAGCGCCGTAGCCGAGAAGCTGAAGCCAGAACGATGAGGTCATGGTCCGGTGGGGTTGGTCGATAGTAGCAGCACATTCCGATGTGCCGGGCGGCGCGAATCGCCGCACCGCCGAAGCTGCGCTTGCGCACTCCGCATCACCAATCCTGCGTCATTCCTCCACCGGGCTGTTTGCGCATCGGTCGGAAGACGATGCCGAAGAGCTTGAGCTCGATGTCGGTCGACTTCGGTTTGATCGAAACCTCGTCGAGCGGCTCGGAAGCGGGGTCGAACGTCGCGGCGAGCGCGGAGATCTCCTCGTCCATCTGGAGGTGAAGTTCGTCGAGCTGTTGCTTGAGCGCCTCGTACGTCTCCTGCGCGCGGTCGACGTCGCCTCCCTGGTCCTTCGCGCGCGACATCTTGCCGACTGCCGAGCCGACGCGCGACGCGGTCGTCATCGAGAGCTTCTTCCGTCCGAAGATCGACCCGAGGATCGCGGTGCCGACCGACACCGTCGCGTCGAGCTTGCGCGACTTCGCCTGGTCGAGCTCGCGACGAACCGCCTGCTGCGCCGTGCGGATGCGGTTCTCGAGCGTCGTGAACTTCGGCTCGTACTTCTTCCGGAGTTTCGCCGCCTCGAGGTCTCGCTTCTCGCGCGCGAGCTGGGCGAGCCGCCCGCGAAACGCGATCTCGGTCTCCCCGGGCTTGCTCGCCTCCTTGAAGGTCGCGCTCTGGAAGAGTGTGAGCGCGCGATCCTGCCTCAACGAAATGAGCAGCGACTTCTTCCAGCGCTCGAGGCTCTTCGGGTCACGTCCCGAAACTGCGAGATCGCCGAACGTCGCTCCGGTGACGGGGGCCGTGTCGAGCTTCGAGCGCTCGAGGTCAATTGCACCCGCCGTCTCCCACTCGACGCCGCCCGGGCCGTCGCCGATCTCCGCGGCCAGCGCCACGCGCTCCGCCTGGTCGACGCCATGTCTCGCGCTCGTGTAATGAATGTCCGCGACGCCGAGTACGGCGGGCTCGTAGGTGATCTCCGTTCCCGCGCCGGAGGGGCGGAGGTACCAGCGTTCGATCTCGGGGGGAATGATCGGCGGGGCGGTCGACGGAGCATCGGCTACGGCGGCCTTCGCCTGGCCGCCGAGCGGGGGCAGCGTCACCGTCGCCGGCACGGCCGCGGGCTGCGCGGCGTCGGTCGAGCCCGCGAGACGGCGAATCTGGTCGCGGCTCATCGGCCCGGAGAGATACGACATCGCCCAGCGCGTCTCGAAGACGACCGGTCCGCTCTCGTGGACGTTGTGGAGGAGGAACACCCGCTTGGCGACTCCCGCGAGCGTCTGCGCCAGCGACGAACGATCGAACTTTCCGCCTAACGCAGCGCCCTCGAGCCCGTCGAGGAGCCGCTCCTTGTCGCGCTCGGTCTGCAGCCGGCCGATGAACCAGGTCCCGCAGTTCGAGAGGCCCTTGTAGTCGAGATCGACCGGGTTCTGCGTCGCGAGGACGACGCCAAGCCCGAAGGCGCGCGCCTGCTTGAGCAGCAGCATGAGCGGCGCCTTCGACGGGGGGTTCGCCACCGGCGGGAAGAAGCCGAAGATCTCGTCGATGTAGAGGATCGCGCGCAGGCTCGTCGTTCCGGGCTGCGTCCGCATCCAGGAGATGACGCGGTTGAGCAGCATCGTCATGAAGAACATCCGCTCCTGGTCGCCGAGATGCGAGATGTTGAGGATCGACGCACGCGGCCTGCCGCCGGGGCCGTAAAGAAGCGTTCCGGCGTCGAGCGGATCACCTTCCATCCAGGCGGCGAAGCCCGACGACGCGAGCAGGTTGTTCACCCGCATCGCGAGCGCGAAGCGCTCCTTCGACGGGTAGAACGACTCGAGGTCGAGCACGCCGAGCCGGTCGAACGGAGGGGCCTGGATCGCGTGGATCAACCCCGCGAGATCGAGGCTCTCGCCGCGTCGCCAGACGTTTTCGAGAATGTTGGCAACGAGGATGTGATCGCGGCTCGAGAGCGGGTCGCCCTCGATGCCGAGCAGCGCGAGGAGACCCGTCGTCGTGCTCTGCACCGTCTCGCGCCAGAGGTCCGCATCGTCGCGCGTCTCCGGCGAAGGCGGCGTCAGCGAGCGGAGCACGCTGAGCGGCCGTCCCGCGGTCGAGCCCGGCGTGTAGATGCCGAAGCTCACCGACTCACGAAGCTTCGCGATCCGCTCGGGGCCCTGACCCCAGTCGGCGAGTCCCTTCCTCCAGAGCTCGGCTTGCTGCTTCGCGTACTCGTCCGCGCTCACTCCGCGCGTCGCGGCATCCTGCTCGTTGATCCACGGTCGGAAGTCCTGCGGCCTCAGTTCCGGAAATGTCAGCAGCAGGTTTCCGAGATCGCCCTTCGGATCGACGGCGATGACGGGGATGTTGTCGATGAGCGCCTCTTCGAGAAGGCAGAGCCCGAGCCCCGTCTTGCCGCTGCCGGTCATGCCTACGATGACGCCGTGCGTCGTCAGGTCCTTCGAGTCGTAGAGGATCGGCGCGTCGCCACGTGAACCCGACGCGAGATCGAAGGTCTTGCCGAGATAGAAGGAACCGAGTTTTTCGTAGTCGATCATTTTGGTTGTTAGTTGTTGGTTGTCAGTTGTCAGTTGTTAGTTGTTAGTTGTTAGTTGTTAGACGGGTTGCGTGGCTGCACGGGGGATGCGTCTCGTCTTGAACCGGAGATTCTGAACTCGATTGCAGCGTATCCATAAGGATTGGCTCGTTGTTGTTAGGTGCTCACTCGCGCCAGGTGCGGACGAACGCACGTCTTGCGCAAAACGTCTAACGACTAACAACCAACAACTAACAACTCCTAATAGACCAGCTTCCGATGCTTCAGCGACGGTATCGCCGCTCGCGTCGACTCGAGGGCGGCGGGATCGATCTCGGCCATGCAGAATCCGGTCCCTTCGGAGCACTGCGCGACTACGACTCCCCATGGGTCGACGATCATCGCGTGGCCGTAGCTCCTCCGGCCTCGTCCGTGATCTCCCGTCTGTGCCGGTGCGATCACCCACGAGGTGTTCTCGATCGCGCGGGCGCGGAGCAGCACTTCCCAGTGATCCTTGCCCGTCTGCTGGGTGAAGGCCGAAGGTACGAGCAGCACCTCCGCCTTATTCACCGCGAGCGCGCGGTAGAGCTCGGGAAAACGCAGGTCGTAGCAGATCGAGAGCCCGAACGTGGCGAGCTTCGTCTTCGCGATGACCACGTCGGTGCCGGCCTCGACGACGTCGCTCTCGCGGAATCGCGTCCCGTCGGCCAGGTCGACGTCGAACAGATGGATCTTGCGATAGATCGCGACGCGCTTCCCTTCCGGACTGAAGAGCGCCGAGGTATTTCGCGCCTTCCCGGGCAGACTCGACACTTCCGCGATCGAGCCTGCGAGGAGCCAGATCTTCTTCTCGCGGGCCTTTGCCTTGAACGCCGCGAAGGTGGGACCGTCGAGCGCCTCGGCGGCCTCGACCTTCGGCCCGTGCGGTCCGATCATGTCGACGTTCTCGGGAAGCGCGACGAACTCGGCGCCTCGATCGACGGCCCGGTCGACCAGCGAGAACGCCGCTTCGAGGTTCCGCGCACGATCCTCGGTCGAGGTCATCTGTACCGCGGCGGCGAGAAAACGCCTCATGCGCGAAACGATAGCACGCCTGTGGTGAGGTGGGGATGACGGCGCCGCGCCAGCCGCGCAACACGCGCGCGCTACGACTCGCGCCAGCGCTCGACGAGCCAGGCCTTCGCGTCCTCGGCATCGTCGAACGTTGCGAGCTCCCGTCCGGTGAGGCGATTCACCGGAGCGATGGCCTTCTCGAGATGCCCGAGACCGACGACGGCGCCGAAGCGGACATACGGCTTGTTGGCGGCGACATAGGGACGCATGACTTCCATGATGGCCGCGCTGTACTCGGCCCCGGTCACGATCGTAAGCGTGAGAAGCGAGTCTTCCGGCTGTGCACGGATCACGGCCGCGGCCTCGTCGATGCGACGCTGATACTCCGGGCCACGACAGCTGGAGAAATCGATCTCGAGGATGGGAATCCCATCGTGCTCGATGAAACGCGTCGTCGCCATTTCGGGGCAGGGTAACATCAGCCGGGGCGCCACCGGAATCCGCCCTGGGTCGTGCGATAATTTCCCGATTCCACCGATGGCAAAACCGACACCAAGCGTCTGCGGCTGGGAGAACGGCTGGTACGTCGTCCCGCACGAGGTTACCTGGCAGGATCTCGACGCGATGGGCCACGTCAACAACGCGGTCTACTTCGCCTACTTCGAGTGGGCGCGCACGAAGTACTGGCTCGAAATGGAAGGCGCCGTCGATCCGACGTCGCTCGGGTTCATCGTCGCCCGCGCCGAGTGCGATTTCCGCCGCGAGCTGAAAATGATGGACCTCGTACACATCCGCGTGCGCGTTTCCGAGCTGCGGAACTCCTCGCTCGATTTCGTCTACGAAGTCGGGAACTCATCGACGGGCGAAATCGCAGCGACCGGCAAGGTCGTGGTCGTTCTCTACTCCTGGCAGGAGCGCCGCAAGATTTCGATCTCGGACGAGCTTCGCGCGCGCATCGCGGCGTTTCAGAGTGTGGCCGGCTGATTCGGAGCCGAGGGTGTTTCCGCCCTTGGCCTTTGATCCCCGTTTTTTGCTAAGCTGTGTCGGCTCAGGCGATTCGAAGGTGCGCCTCCTGTGATCACCGGCTTCAACACCGACATCAAGCACAACGAGAAGGTCTACCACATCCAGACCGAGGACAAGGGGCTTGCCAACCCCTACATCGAGTCGCTGGTCTACGTGGGTGGTGAGATCCTCGCCTCGAAGAAGACCTCGTATGCCGACAAGATGAAGGACGGCATCGGCGAGACGGAGATCGGTACGCTGATGGAGCATCAGCACCGAACGATGATCGCCGCGATCAAGCGGGGCAAGTTCGACGCGCTCGTGATCGCGCCGGGCAAGAAGACGATTACGCAGGCAGGCAAGACGATCGCAGCCACGCCCACGCCCCAGGCGGCGGTCGAGTCCCCGTCCGAGGACAAGACGCTCGACCAGGTAATCCTCGACTATCTCGCCGCCGAAGCCGAGAGCGAGCATCTCGAGCTCTCGATTCTCAGCCCCTGCGACTTCGTGAGCGGCTCGTCGGTCGAGATGCGGATCGCGGCGCGCAAGAGCCTGTCGCAGTCGGCGATCGAGGCTGCGCAGATCGAGGTGAAGATGATCTCGACGGTCGAGCCGCCCCGAGTACTGTTCCGCGGTCACACGCTGGGTGACGGCACGCTCGCGATCCGGTTCAACATCCCGCTCTTCAACGAAGGGACGGCGGCGGTGATCGTCGCGGCCCACAGCCCTCTCGGAAACGACGAGGTCAAACAGCTCGTCAAACGGAAGAAGTAGACCCTCGCGGCGGGACGATCGCCACCGCGCGCTCCCCCCGCCCGCGTCTCGGCGCCTGGATTACGCGATGCTCTCGAACGACGAACTCCAGCGCTACGCGCGCCACATCTCGCTGCCCGAAATGGGCGTGGAAGGCCAGGAGAAGCTGCGCGCGGGCTCCGTGCTCGTGGTCGGAGCAGGGGGGCTCGGCAGCCCGGCGTCTCTCTACCTCGCGGCAGCCGGCGTCGGCAGGATCGGCCTCGTAGAATTCGATCGCCTCGACATCTCGAACCTTCAGCGGCAGATCCTGTTCGACACGCCCTCGGTGGGCAAGCCGAAGATCGAGTCTGCGGCACGGCGGCTGCGCGAGCTAAACCCGGCGATCGAGATCGTCACTCACGAGTTGCGCCTGACTTCCTCGAACGCGCTCGACGTGCTTCGCCCGTACGACGTCGTGCTCGACGCGAGCGACAATTTCCCGACGCGCTATCTCGTCAACGACGCCTGCGTGCTTCTCGGCAAGCCGAACGTCTACGGCTCGATCTTCCGGTTCGTTGGACAGGCGTCCGTGTTCTGGCCGCCTAACGGGCCATGCTACCGCTGCATGTACTCGCAGCCTCCGCCTCCCGGGCTCGTCCCGTCGTGCGAGGAAGGCGGAGTGCTCGGCGTGGTGCCGGGCCTGGTCGGCGTGATCCAGGCCGCCGAGGCGATCAAGCTGCTGATCGAGCGGGGTGACCTGCTCGTCGGCCGGATGCTGCTCGTCGACATCATGCGGATGTCGTTCCGGGAGCTGCGCGTTCCGAAGAACCCGGAGTGCGTGGTCTGCGGACCGAATCCGTCGGTCCGCGAGCTGGTCGACTACGAGGCGTTCTGCGGCACGGGCGCGCGCCACGACGGCCCCGAGGTGACGCCGAGAGAGCTCGCAGCGGTCCTCGGGAAGCTCGGCGCGCCGCGCCTCGTCGACGTTCGCGAGCCGACGGAGTGGCAAATGGGGCGCATCGCAGGCGCCGACCTGATACCGCTGCGCGATCTTCCGCGCAGGATCGACGAGCTGGCCCCCGGGGAAGAGGTGGTCTGTTACTGCGCCACGGGAGTTCGCAGCGCGCACGCGACGAAGATCCTTCGCGATGCCGGCTTCTCGAAGACGCGCAATCTCATCGGTGGAATGCGTCGCTGGACCGAGGAGGGTCTGCCGATCGAACGTTGAGCGCTCCGAGTCCCGCGAGCGCGTCCGTCCGGTATCAGCCAGAGCTCCCATGCGCCGATCACCCATTCGGATCGTGTTCGTCGTCGCCGCTCTCGCGGTCGTCTTTCTGTTTCGCTACGTCGGGGAGGAGCGCGACGCAGCTCCCGCTCCACCCGCGGCGCGAACCACCGCTTCGGCGACGGCGGCGAAACCGGAACGGCCAACGTCTTCGAAATCACCCGCGGCTGAACCGGCTTCGGTGCCGCTGGGCGGAGACGGCTCAGTCGCCGAAGCGTTCGGAAAACGACAATCGGACGTCTGGGTCGAAGGATCGGGCACCGTCGAGGCGACGCTGCCTGACGATCGCGAAGGCTCGCGCCATCAGAAATTCATCGTCCGGATCGACCGGAAGCTGACGGTGCTGGTCTCGCACAACATCGACCTCGCGCCGCGCGTGCCACTCGACCGGGGTGACGAGGTCTCGTTCCGAGGCGAGTACGTCTGGAACCAGAAGGGCGGGCTGGTCCACTGGACGCATCACGACCCGAGGGGCGGGCGCGGCGGCTGGATACGACTCGGTGACGAGGTGTACGAGTGACGGCACGGCGTGAAATCGGAAAGAGCCGGGCGAGCGTTACGGCTCATCGATGAGCCAGCCATTCGCGCGGCTGCTTCGCGCTCTCGCAACGCTTCCGATCCTGACAGCCGTGCTGGTCGCGATCGGACCTCCCGCCGCGGCTGCTCCTGCGAGCGCTTCACGGGCAGTCTGGATCTGGGAGCCCGAGACGTTCCAGATGCTCGACGACGCCGCATACCGAGCGAGGATCATTCGCTTTCTGCGCGAACGGAGTGTCGATCGCGTCTATCTCTACGCCGACGAGTACAAGGGACGAAACCCCATCCGCGAAACGCCGGCGCTCTACCGTTCCCTGGTGTCCGAGCTTCGGAGCTGCGGGATCGACACCCATGCGCTGCTCGGCTCCTATTTCCTGCAGACAGAAACGTACGTCCTTCCGGAGAAGCGCAAGGCGGCTCGTGCGATGCTCCGGCGGGTGCTCCACTACAACGACACCTCGAAATCCGAGGAGCGTTTCACCGGGGCGCATTTCGACATCGAGCCTCACATGCTCGACGCGTGGAAGACCGACCGGCTCGGACTCTCCGTTCTGTTCCTCGAGCGGCTCGACGAGTGGATGAAGATCGCGGACGACTCGGGGCTCGAGATGAGCGCCGCCGTCCCGTTCTGGCTCGACGGCTACGAGGTGGAGTGGCGCGGTTCGCTCGCCCCGATGAACGAGCACGTTCAGTCGACGCTCGACGTGGCGGTACTGATGGACTACCGCGACACGGCCGACGGGCGTGACGGAATTCTGCGTCACGCGGAAAACGAGATCGCCTGGGCCGCCGCGCATGGCAAGCGGGTCGTGATCGGCCTGGAAACGGGCGACAGCGAGCCGTCGAAGGTGACGTTCCTGCAGGAAGGGAACGCCGCGTTGACTCGAGAGATCGCGAAAGTCGAAAAGGCCCTCGCCGGCAACCGCGCCTTCGCCGGCTTCGCCATCCATCATCTCGACACGTGGATGAAGCTGAGAGAGTAGGCGATGAGGCGACAGGCGACAGGCGACAGGCGATCAGCCAACGAGAGTAGACCCTTGCTTTCTCATCGCCTCTCGCCTCATCGCCTCATCGCCTCCTGCCTAACCTGGCAACGTCCCCATCGCCGCCCTCACGATCCAGAGCACGACGAACGCGACGAGGTTTGCGAGGAGCAGGAGCGCGAGCTTCCGCTCGTCGAGGCCGCGGCGGAAGCGGAGGAGCGACACGCCCCACGCCACCCAGACGACGCCTGCTTCGGCGACGGCAACCGGAGCGAGCGGATGCAGAGCGAACGCCTCTGCCCATGCGCCGCGCAGCATCGCCGCGATTGCACGCGTGACACCGCATCCGGGACACGGAAATCCGGTCCAGTTCCGAACGAGGCAGATGGTCGATTCACCGGGACCGAGCGCGACGAGCCACGCGGCGGTCACCGCGGCGACCACGATTCCGCCAACCCAGAAGGCGACCGCGGTGGGATAGCTCGATCCGGCGCCTGCCGCCGCGTCGATCCGGTCTTTCGAGGCGTCCATGAAACGGCAGCGCCGCGCCGACGGGATTGCTTCCCCCCGGCGGCGCGGCGCCATCAGACGACGACTATCGGTACTGCTCGAGATTCTCGGGCGTCAGACCGTAGAAGTCGCGGTACGCCTGGAGCTGGACCATCACCATCACGCACATCGCCACGGGAACCGTGACGAGCACGCCGATCAGGCATGCGATCAGGCCGACGATTTCCGCAACGAGAAATACGGCCCAGCATGCGAGCAGGAGCAGAAGGAAGTTCATGAAGTCCGGCTTGACCTTCGCGATGCTCTCCTTCAGCGCGCTCATTGCGTCCATGTTGCGGAAGAGGACGAGCGGGAACGCGAAGACCATGAGCGTGCCCATCACGATCGGGTAGATGATTCCGAACACCGGGATGCCGATGCATCCGATGCATCCCGCGACGGCACTCAGCGCGTTGCCGACGCTGCCGAGCCCCATGCGGCTCGCAAACTGCCCGGCGTAGAAGAGAATCATGATCACGAGCGGCGGGCCCACGATGACCAGCCACAGCAGCATCGTCTCGGTGAACTTCCGGAATCCCTTGAAGACATCACCGACCTCGGTGGGCATCCCGAGAATCTTCTTCGCGACGAATACGAAGAGGCCCGCGATGAGCGGCCCGCCGACGATGAAGTACGGGATGTAGCAGAGCACCGCGGACACCGCCATGCAGATCAGCACGACGAGGCCGGCGATGAAGTACTCGACCCATGCCGGCTTCACGCGATCGAACGCTTCGTTGAACCAGTCACCGATCCGGACTCCGCCACCGCCCGAAGGCGCGCGCGGGGGAGGAGTC
>JBPPMG010000537.1:0-22270 GCA_051305935.1 Thermoanaerobaculia bacterium | reverse complement strand
GGACGAGTGCGGCGCTTCGCGCCGCGCGCAGGCAGGAGTGCCTGCGCCACACGAGTCCCGTCGCGTCATCTTCTGGCCCGACACGTTCAACAATCACTTCACTCCGGCCGTTGCGCACGCCGCCGTCGAGGTTCTCGAGCGCTCCGGCTTCGAGGTCGTGCTCCCGCCCGCGGGCCTTTGCTGCGGCCGTCCTCTCTACGACTGGGGCTTCCTCGACATGGCGAAACGCCAGCTCGAGGAGATCGTCGTCGCGCTTCTCGACGACATCCGGGCGGGCACCCCGATCGTCGGCGTCGAGCCATCGTGCGTCGCAGTCTTTCGCGACGAGCTGCCTAACCTCTTGCCGGGTGGTGACGCAGCGAAGTTGAGTCGCCCGGTCTTCACGCTCGCCGAGTTCCTGGAGCGCGAAAACGTCGAGCTCCCGCGCCTCGACGAGCGCGTGCTCTTTCACGGCCACTGCCATCAGAAGGCGGTGATGAAGACCGACGCGGAGTTGCGCCTGTTTTCGCGCATGGGCGTGCGCGTCGACGCACCCGACAGCGGCTGCTGCGGCATGGCGGGCGCGTTCGGTTTCGAGGCGAAGCACTACGACGTCTCCGTGGCCGCGGGCGAGAGAGTTTTGTTGCCCGCCGTTCGCGCTGCGTCGGAAAGCACGGCCGTCGTGACGGACGGCTTCAGTTGCCGGGAGCAGGTATCGCAGCTGACAGATCGGAAGCCGAAGCATTTTGCGGAGCTGGTGCGGGACGCGATGCGGGATGCGGATTGCGGATTGCGGGATGGGAGTCACGGATCGAGACGCGACGATTCCGGCGCGTAGCGCCGACGGAGCGGTAGCCCCGGGCTTCAGCCCGGGGTTGATGGCGAACGGAAGATCACCGCGCCGCGAAGCGGCGCAGGATCATCCGGATCCGGCGCCGCTTCGCGGCGCAATCGACCAATCCGATCACCGTTACCCCCGGCTGAAGCCGGGGGCTACCGATCCTGGGCCGCTTCGCGGCCCGCGTTGTTCCTCTCACAGCCGCCGTCGATCGCCATTCCACGTTCCGCGTTCGGCATTTCGTGTTCCAACTTCGATCACCATCCGCCTCCCCGGGCTGGAGGGCTCCAGCGCGTTGTAGAAGGCTGCGCGGTCGATGATCTCGCCGAGGAGTGCGAGCGCGAACGCGACCTTCCACGACATCGTCGGCGCGCAGGCGAGGCCGAGCATCACCATGCGAATCACGCCGAAGGGCTCGGGCACGCCCGCTTCGCCTCGCGACCAGCGCCAGCCGTACAGCACGGCCTTCACGAGGCCCGCCGCGATCGTGACGACCGGCGCGCTCGCTGCGATTCCGAAGAGCAGCGCCACGGTCGGCACGGCCTCCGCGCTGTGCATCCGCATCGCGTCGGGACGCGGGATCGCCCGGTAGACGCCGTCGATCGAGAATGCGAGCGCGATTCCGGCGAGCAGCGCCGCGACACCGAACGCGACGGACGCGTGCGGCAGCGCGACGAACCCCAGGCCTAACAACAGGAAGAGGTTCGTGAAGAGGATCTCGCGGCTGAGCCAGGAGCTCTTCACGTTGAGTACCGCCCTCCACGCGCGCAGCGGTTTTCCGAGATGCGCCGTCGAGAGGCCCAACACGAGCGCGCCGAGCCCGGCGAAGTAGAGGAGCGGCGGCGTGCGCGGCGACCGGATGATTCCGGCGCCGAGCCAGGCGACGAGTGCCGGCATGACGATCGTGAACACGAGAAGTGCCCACTCGGAACGGAGCGTGATCTTTCTCGGCGGAATGGGTTGCGCCGGCGCATCGAGCACCAGCTCGTCGATCGCGAGCGCTGGAGGCGGTCCCGGAAGTCGCGGCCTCTCGACGTGGAGCGAGGGGCCGAGTCCGAAATTGCCCAATCCTACGTAGGAGGGCTCCGGTCCGCCAGTCGCTCGCGAACCGAGCGCGAGCGCTCCGGTCGGGCAGGCGGCAGTGCACGCCGGCTGCCCCCCCTCGGCGAGACGCGGAGCGCAGAACGTGCACTTCGTCATCACCCCGCGATCCGTATCGAACCGAGGTGCGTCGTAGGGGCAGACCCAGGAGCAGTAGCGGCAGCCGATGCACTTCTCGGGATCGAGGAGCACCGCGCCGGTCTTCTCGTCGCGGTCGTAGGCCGCCGCCGGGCAGCCGAGCGCGCACGCCGGCGTGTCGCAGTGGTTACATGCGAGACTCAGGTGCCGTGTCGGAAGCTCCGGATGCCTCGACGGATTGAAGGTAGAGATCGTGCGCCAGCCGGTGTCGCGCCCTTCGTTGTTCTCGATGCCGCAGGCGATGCGGCACGCTTCGCAGGCGGTGCAGCGGTCGGGATCGAAGAGGAACGCGGCCCTCACGCGCGCGACACCTCGACGGCGTTGTCGTGGAACGCGGCTCCGAACCCCATGTCGGTCTCGCGCCCCATCGACAATACGTTGACCGCTCCGCCCTCCGTCAGCCAGAAGCCGTTCGTCACGGAAACGCAGCCGAGGCGAAGCCCGTAGTCGAACTTCACGGGCAGAGTCAGCTCTCCGCGCTCGTTCCAGATCCGCGCGCGATCCCCCTCCGCGATTCCTCGGGGCTTCGCGTCGGAAGGGTGCATCGCGACGAACGGCGCGGGCGCCATGCGTCGGATCGTCTCCAGATTGCCGAACTGGCTGTGAATCCGGTTCTTCGTGTTGGGAGTCAGGATGTGAAGCGGGAAGCGGCCGCCACGCTGGGGCTTCTCGTCGGGCTCGCGCCAGGTCGGAAGCTCGTCGAGGCTCCAGCGCGCGCGGGACTCCTCGCTGCGGAGCTCGATCTTTCCGGATGGCGTCGGGAAGCGGAGGTCATCGAACGCGATCTCGCGAAAGTCGGGTGACAGCACCGGCCCTTCACGCAGCTGGTCGAGCGTGATCCCGAACTTCTCGAGCTTTGCGCCGAGCCACGACTCGATCGCCTCGTTCGAAGGTCCGGGCAGCGCGGCGGCGAGCCGATCCTCGTCGATGCCGAGCCGGCGGCCTAACGCACGATAGATTTCCGTCTCGGGCCTCACTTCCGGTGGCGGCTCGACGATCTTCGGGCGGATCTGCAGGTAAGGGTGCCAGTAGGCGCCGATCACGTCGGTTTGCTCGAAGAGGTTCTTCGCAGGAAGGACGATGTCTGCCTCGCGCGCAGTGTCGGTCATGAACTCCTCGACGACGACACGGAACTCGAGATTGCGGAATGCCTCGACGACGAGGTGCGTCTCGGGATTCTGAGGGATCGGATTCCCGCGCTCGACCCAGGCGAAGGCGATCGGCGGGTCGCTCTGCGCCATCATGTCGCGCCCGAGCTTCGCGGTGGAGATCGACACGCGGACGACGCCGTCGGGCGTGGCGGGAGGGTAGAAGTCGAGCGGGTCCTTCACGTGCGAGAAGACCTGCGTCTGCAGGTTCGCGTACATCCATCCAGCTCCCGCTTTGCCGATGTTTCCCGTGATCGCGAGGAGCGCGAGCATGGCGCGCATCGCCTGTCCCGAGTTCGTGAATCGCTGCATGCCGAAGCCGGGGCTGATCGTCACCGGGGCCATCGCGGCGAAGAGGGACGCGAAGAGCTCGATCTGATCGGCCCTGAGCCCCGTGATCTCCGCAGTGCGCGCGGGCGTGAATTCCTCGACGAGCTTCGCGTACTCGTCGAACCCGAGGACGTTTGCGTCGACGAACGCGCGATCGACGTAGCCGTTGCGAACGAGGACGTGGCCGACGCCGAGCGCGAGGGCGCCGTCAGTTCCCGGCCGAAGCTGGAGAAGGAGGTCGGCCCGCTCGGCAGTTTCTGTCCGTCGCGGATCGACGACGACTAGCTTCGCGCCTGCCTCGAGCGCGCGGTCGACGTGCGACATCTGGTGGATGTTCGTTTCCGCGCTATTCTTGCCCCATAGGACGATGAGCTTCGCGTTCTCGAGGTCCCACGGCGCGTTGTGGGTGTTGTCGCCGAGCGTCAACCGCGTCGCCTCGAGCCCCGCGGGCCAGCAGAGATCGCCGTATGTCGTGGTGCATCCGCCGAAGAGACGCCAGAAGGCGATCCCAGCGGAGTTCAGGAGCCCTTTCGTTCCGCTGGCGGAGTAGTAGAGGACGCTCTGCGGGCCGAGCCTCTTGCGAACGTCTTCGAGCTTCGTCGCGATGACCTCGATCGCGCTCTCCCATGCGATCGCCCGGAACTCGCCATCGGGTCCTCGGCGCATCGGCCTAACCACGCGCTGCGGCGAATGAGCGCGTTCGACGTACGCCAGTCCCTTGATGCACGGCCCTTCAGGCGTCGCGAGATTTTCGGGAACCCCCTCGATCTTCACCACGCGGTTGTCCTCGACCGTCACGCTCATCGAGCAGGTCGAATAACAGTTTCGCGGGCAGGCGGTGAGGAAGGTGGGCACGGGGCAAGTTTAGGAGAAGCAGGTCAAAGGTCATAGGTCAAAGGTCAAAGCAGGCGGGGGTTCGTAGCGCCGGCGTCCTCGCCGGCAGGCGTGGCGGCGTCCGGCCGCCGCGCAGCGTCGCTGTCCCGTTACGCGGACCGATGGGTCGCCTTCAGCGACGCGCAGACAGGAGTGTCTGCGCCACATGCTGCCTGCTATGACCTTTGACCTTTGGCCTCTGGCCTGCCTTACGGTGCCAGCCGTTCGATCCACCAGCCCTGGCCGACTCGGGTGTAGCGCAGACGGTCGTGCAGGCGGCTCTGCTGACCCTGCCAGAACTCGATCCGCTGCGGCACCACGCGATAGCCGCCCCAGAACTTCGGGCAGGGAACTTCGCTGCCCGGGAACCTGGCTTCGATTTCAGCGACATTGCGTTCGAGGAGCTCGCGCGATGCGATCACTTTGCTCTGCTCCGAGGCCCAGGCGCCGATCTGGCTTCCTCGGGGGCGGGTCGCGAAGTAGGCTTCCGATTCGGCGCGGCTCGTTCGCTCCGCCCGTCCCTCGATCCTCACCTGGTGCAACTGCTCGTACCAGTGAATCGAGAGCGCGGCGCGCGGATCACGATCGAGCTCGCGCGCCTTCCGGCTCCCGTAGTTGGTGAAAAAAACGAAGCCGCGCTCGTCGAACTGCTTGAGAAGCACGATGCGCGACACGGGTGCTCCCGCGTCGTCGACGGTCGCCAGCGCCATACATTGGCGCCGCTCGTCTCCGATCGCGAGCGCCTCGTCCCACCAGAGGCGAAACAGTTCGAGCGGATCGGGGTTGGCGGTGCACTCGAGGAGGTCGGGCATGGGGTGATCTTACGCGAGGACCCATGTGGAGTGCGAAAGCGAAGCTTTCGCGGCGGCGCGGAGCGCCGAGTTGAGAATTGAGAGATGCCATTTCCGACGGGCGCCGCCCGTGGTCACGCCATCTCTCAATTCTCAATTCCTCATTCTCGGTTCGGCCCTTCCAGGATCTACCCAGCGCCCATCAACGCCAGCAACACGCCGCCAGCCACGACGCTCGCGATCTGGCCGGCGGCGTTGGCGCCCATCGCGTGCATCAGGATGAAGTTCTCGAAGTCTTCTTCCGCGGCAACTTTCTGGACTACGCGCGCCGCCATCGGGAATGCGCTGATGCCTGCCGCGCCGATCAGCGGGTTGAACTTCCCGCCGCTGAAGACGTTCATCAGTTTTCCGAACAGCAGGCCCGTCGCCGTGTCGAGCGCGAAGGCGAGAATGCCCAGCACGAGGATCGCAAGCGTCGACGGCTTGAGAAACTGCGCACCGATCATGGTGGAGCCGATTGCAAGGCCGAGGAAAAGCGTGACCGTGTTCGCGATCTCGTTCGACGACGCTTTCGTCAGCCGTTCGACGACGCCCGACTCCTTGAGCAGGTTTCCGAGCATCAGCATGCCGATGAGGGGCGTCGCAAACGGTACGAGTGTTCCCACGACGATAGTCACGCCGATCGGAAACAGGATCCGCGTCCGCTTCGAGATCGACCGCTGGCTGTACGGCATCCTGATGCCGCGCTCTTTCTTCGTCGTCATCAGCCGCATCACCGGCGGCATGATGATCGGCACGAGCGACATGTAGCTGTACGCCGCGACCGTGATCGGGCCGAGCAGATGGGGCGCCAGAATCCCGCTGACGTAGATCGACGTCGGCCCGTCGATCGCGCCGATGATGCCGATCGATGCCGCCTCGGGGCGCGAGAAGCCGAAGATGAGCGCGAGGATGAGCGTCCCGAAGATGCCGAACTGCCCCGCGGCTCCGAGCAGCACCATCTTCGGGTTCTCGAGCAGCGGCCCGAAGTCGGTGAGCGCACCGATCCCGATGAAGATCAGCAACGGGAAGAGCTCGTTCGTGATCCCCGTGTTGTAGAGGACCGTCAGCATTCCGTCTTCATTGAGCAGGGGCGAGAGGGGAAGGTTCGCGAGCATGCAGCCCGCGCCGATCGGGAGAAGGAGCAGCGGCTCGTATTCCTTGACGATTCCGAGGTAGAAGAGGAGGCCCGCGATGGCGAGCATGACGAGAGACTCCCAGGAGACGTTGTCGATCCCCTGCATGAGCCTCGAGACGAGGTCGGAATTCATTTGGCCGGCTCCTCGAACTTCATCAGCTCGTCGCCGAAGGCCACCTGCTGCTGGGCGCTGACGAGGATTTCCGACACCACCGTGTCACGCGGCGCGCGGATGGCGTTGATCATCTTCATCGCCTCGAGGTTCACGAGCGTCTGGCCGCGCTTGACCTGCTGTCCGACGGTGACCTCGACCGACGTGATCACTCCGGGCATCGGCGCCGTGAGCGACTTCGCGACCGTGATCGTCGCGGTATTCGTCACCGCGGGGCGGGCGACAGGCACGGGTGCGACGCTGCCGGTGTTCGTCGGTGAAGGTGGCGGAGCCGGCGCGACCGGCGCGATTCCCATCGCCTTGGTCATCACCGGCGTAATCGCAGCCTCGGGTAGATCGGTGTCATCGACGAGTTGCACGTCGATCTGGCGGTCTCCGTACTGCACCTGGAAGCGGTCCGACTCGAGCTCGCGGACGTCGAGCACGACGTTTCTTCCGTTGACGACGATCGTGTAGCGGCGCATAGGTCACCGTTTCGGCGGGACATAGCCCCGCGTCTGTCGAGTTCGTCCGGCGGCGAGCCACCGGCTGGCATAGAGCTGGCTTCCGGGTTTCGCGCTGCGCATCGCCGGCGCGGCCTGGCGCCGTCGCGCGGAAGTGTGCGCGAGGACGGCGATCGTGATTGCCGCGACGACCTCGGGCTCGAGATCGAAGGCGTCGGCGACCTTGAAGCGCACTGGCGGAGCAGGAGGCGCCCCTGCCACCGGTTCCTCCTCCGGCGTCCTGTCGAGCCTGCCGACGATGGCGAGGAAGCCCCAGAGCAGCGTGAGCAGCGCAAAGACGAGCCCCATGCCGTAGAGCGTGATCTGAAGTCCGAATCCGAGGTTCTCCATGACGATTTCGCGTTCCGGCTACGACGGAATGAGGCCGTGCTTGCGGCTCGGGTTGAGCTGCACCTTCGTGCGCAGCACTTCGAGAGCGCGGATCAGGCGCGGCCGTGTCTCGTGCGGCTCGATGACCTCGTCGATCTGGCCGAGGTCCGCGGCGCGGTAGGGATTGAAGAAGGCGTCGCGGTACTGCTGCACGAACTCCCGCTCGACGGCGACCGGATCCTTCGCGGCCCTGATCTCCTTGCGGCGGAGGATGCGCACGGCGCCGTCAGGGCCCATGACGGCGATCTGCCCCGTGGGCCAGGCGAAGTTCAGGTCACAGCGGAGCTGCTTCGAGCTCATCGCGACGTACGCCCCGCCGATCGCCTTGCGCACGACGATCGAGATTTTCGGCACCGTCGCGGCGCTGTAGCCGTAGATGATCTTCGCGCCGTGGCGGATCACGCCGCCGTACTCCTGTTCGACGCCCGGGAGAAATCCCGGCGTGTCGACGAGGGTGATGATCGGGACGTTGTAGGTGTCGCAGATCCGAGTGAAGCGCGAGATCTTGTCGCTCGAGTCGATGTCGAGCGAACCGGCGAGGTGCATCGGCTGGTTGCCGACGACGCCGACCGCGTAGCCGTCGAGCCGCGCGAAACCGACGATGGCGTTGCAGGCGTAGTAGGGGTGGATCTCGAGGAAACTGTCGCGATCGAAGACCATCTCGATCACGCGCCGCATGTCGTAAGGCTCCTTCTCGTCGATCGGGATGATGGTGTCGAGCTCGGCGTCCATCCGCTCCGGCGGGTCGTACGGGGCGATGCGTGGCGGATCGTCGTTGTTGTTCTGCGGCAGGTAGCTGAGAAGGACCTTGACCTCCTCGATCGCCTCCTGCTCGCTGTCTGCCACCAGGTGCGTGCATCCGCTCAGGGTCGAGTGTGCCTCGGCGCCGCCTAACTCCTGCACCGTCACGTCGCGCCCGGTGACGGTCTTGATCACCTCGGGGCCGGTGAGGAACATGAAGCTCGTGTCGCGCGTCATGATGACGAAATCCATGAGGGCGGGGGAGTAGACCGCGCCGCCGGCGCAGGGCCCCAGGATCACGGAGATCTGCGGGATGACGCCCGAGGCGAGCACATTGCGCATGAAGACCTCGCCGTAGGCGGCCAGGGAGCGGACCCCTTCCTGGATCCGTGCGCCCCCCGAGTCGTTGAGGCCGATGAGCGGGATGCCGCTCTCGATCGCGAGGTCCTGGACGCGGCAGATCTTGTTCGACTGAACGGTGCCGAAGGAGCCGCCGAGGACCGTGAAGTCCTGCGCGAATACGGCGACGCGGCGGCCGTTGATGCGGCCGAATCCGGTGACGACGCCGTCGCCGGGGAAGCGCTGCGAGTCGAGGCCGAACTCGGTGATGTCGTGCGTCGCGAGCGCTCCAAGCTCCTGGAAGGAGCCTTCGTCGAGAAGCAAAGCCAGGCGTTCGCGCGCCGTCAGCTTTCCCTTCTGGTGCTGCTGCGAGATCTTGTCCTCGCCGCCGCCGAGCATTGCCTTCTCGCGCAATTCGCGAAGTTTCGTGAGGTAGTCGTGCATCGCGGGTGGTCCTCCGCTGCCGTTGCGAGACGTCAGGGGAAGTATCGGGCGAGTAGCGGAGGGGACGAGGCGGGCGGCGCCACGCTCGCGGGTGACGCGCGCCACAGGGGAGTGGTGCGTCGCGGACAGGTCTCGGGTCGGGGAGCGGGAGGTGTCATTTCTCCATTCTTCGTTCTTCACTTGGGTGGATGTCAGGGGTACGAGAACCGAAGTGACGAATGAAGAACGAAGAATGGCGAATGCGGAATTTGGAAAGCCAGACTTCGCGACGAGATCACTTGCAATCAAAGGGCGCCGGGCGCAGTGTTACGTGTAAGCGACCCCCCAACCACAGGAGCCTCTCGGGAGCGCCATGCACTTCGTTCGCGCGATCGTCCCTTACGTCGTCCTGTCGCTCGCATTCTCGCAAGGAGCGGCCGCTGCAATCTCTGCCACCGAGCGCGCTGCCCTCATCGCGATTCATCAGTCGACGAACGGCGCCAGCTGGACCGACGACACGGGCTGGCTCGGCGCGGCAGGCACCGAGTGCAGCTGGGCCGGAGTCCGATGCGACGAGGCACAGACGACAGTCACGGGACTCTTCCTTTCCCGCAACAACCTGACCGGCACGCTGCCTGCGGACATCGGCGCGTTTCCGAACCTGACCGAGCTCGAGCTTTGGGAGAATCCGATCGGAGGCACGCTTCCGACCCAGATCGGCAATCTCTCGAAGTTGACGCGCATGCTCGTCTTCGACACCTCGATCGGCGGCACGATCCCCCCATCGATAGGAAACCTGACCGCCCTCGTCTCGCTCTTTCTCGATCGCGGGCAGTTCACGGGCCCGATCCCGTCGACGATCGGAACGCTCTCGAAGCTCGAAACGCTCCACGCGAATGGCAACCAGCTCAACGGCACGATTCCGTCGGAGATCGGCCAGCTCTCGAAGCTCACGCAGATCGATCTTTCCTACAACCGTCTCGGCGGGCCGCTTCCGACATCGCTCGGCGGCCTCGCAAGTCTGGGCGAGCTTTACCTCAACAACAACGAGATCACCGGCGCGATCCCTCCGGAGCTCGCTGGCGCGGCCAGGCTGAACACGCTCAGGCTCGGAACGAATCTTCTGACCGGCGCGATCCCAACGGCTCTCGGCTCGATGCCCGAGCTCGTCGTCCTCGATCTGTTCAACAATCAGCTGGCGGGTGCCATCCCGGGCACCCTCGGGAATCTCCCGAAGATCGAGTTCCTCGAGCTCGCGCAGAATCAGCTCTCGGGCGCGGTACCGCCTGAGCTCGGACAGCTCGACACGCTGAAAGAGCTGAACGCCGGATCGAACCAGCTCAGCGGCTCGATTCCCGCCGCCCTCGGCGACATGGCGAGTCTCACCCGGCTCGACCTCGGGTCTAACAGCCTCTCCGGCGCGATTCCGCGCGAGCTGGGGCGACTTCGAATACTCGTGGTCCTCTCGCTCGGGAACAACCAGCTGACTGGCGAGATCCCTCGAGAGCTCGGCGACGTCACGACGCTTGCCGCGCTGGACCTCTTCAGCAATCGGCTGAGTGGCGCGATCCCGACGGAGCTGACGCAACTCTCGGAGATGTACGAGCTGATGCTCTTCGACAACCAGCTCACGGGGACAATCCCCGCCGGCGTCGGCAACCTCACGAAGCTCGGGAGGCTTGCTCTCGGCGGCAACTTCCTCACCGGACCGATTCCGACGTCGATCGAGAGCCTCCCGGATCTGACCTTCCTCGACCTGCGCGGCAACAACTTCAGCGGGGCGCTGCCCGATATCGGGAAGCTCACGAAGCTCGAGTATGTCTCGTTCGAAGGGAACTCCCTGACCGGGACGATTCCGCCGTCGATCGGCAACCTCGCGGCGCTCGAAACGCTGCGCCTCGACCACAATCGCCTGACGGGCGTGCTCCCGCCGCAGATCGGGCAGATGACGAAGCTTCGCGAGTTTCTGGTGACGGAGAACAGTCTCGAGGGAGAGCTTCCTTCGACGCTGTTCTCGCTGACGGCGCTGACGTCGCTCGGGCTCGGAGCGAATCGCTTTTCGGGCGCGATTCCGTCCCCGATCGGGCAGCTGACGAATCTCGTCTTCCTGGACCTGTCGAACAACCAGTTTCGGGGCGAGGCGCCGGCATCGCTTGCGTCGCTGACCAACCTCGGTGAAGGCCTGCTCGACCTCGGCTACAACGCGATCACGGTGTCCGATGCGCCGCTCCGAGCGTTGCTCGACCAGAAGCAGTCGGGTGGTGACGTGCTCGCGACGCAGACCCTGCCGCCGACGAGCGTGAAGGTGGACTCGAGCGATGATCCCTTCTCCGCGCCGGGCGACGTCCTCGTCACGTGGGACCTGCCCCGATACGTTGGCGACGACGGTGGCTATCAGGTTACCGCGACCCTGGTCGACAACGGCGAACTGCGGGGGATTCAGACGACCGCCTCGAAGGAGCTCGCGAACCTCGTGATGACGGGCACGGGCGCGGGAAGCCTCTCCTTCGTCGTGCGCACGGTCACCCACCCGCACGGGCTTCAGCAGAACACGCTCACCAGCGATCCGTCGCAGCCCGTATTTTTGACAAAGTTCTTCTTCGAGCCTCCATTCGCCTTCGTCGTGCTAGGTGCGCCGCCCGGAATCCTCGTCCAGACCGCGGGGAGCGCCGTCAACCAGACCACCTACACGCTGGTGAATGTCGGAACGCTCGAGACGGAGGTCACGCTCACGCAGAACGGAGCGTTCTTCACGCAGTCGCCGGAGTCGTTTCTGCTGAAGGAGGGGGCGAGCCAGACGATCACCGTCACGTCGATCGTGCAACCCGCGGGCACATACGAGGGGGAGGCACTCGTTGCGGAAGATGGAGTGTTCCAGGGACTCTCGGTTCCGATCACTTTGGTCTCGACCGACGCCGTGGCCGGAACGGTGATCGCCGAACCACTGTCGGCCCGCGTCGACGTGAGCGCCGAACGCGAGACGAACCCCGTCGGGAGCGTCACGTTCGCGAATCGCGGCACGGCGACGCTGACGGGTATCGCGAAGTCGGACGTCGACTGGCTCCTGCCGCAGGAAGGGCTGGTGACGATCCCGGCGGGTGAGAGTCGCGCCGTTGGGTTCACGCTCGACCGCTCGAAACGACCAGACGCGTTCACGGAGAACGGCGCGGCCTTCTCGGCATCGCTCACGCTCGAGTACGTGGACGCGGCAAGCCAGGGGCTCTCCGCGTTGCTCGCGGGAAGCGAGTCGGGCGGCGCCGGTGTCTCGACCAGCCTCGTCTCGATCGTGGACACAGTCAAACCGCCCGTGACGGGATCGACGATCCCGCCATTCGCGCCCGGCGAGCTCGGCTACTACGTGCCAGGGTTGACGCACCAGCAGCGCTCGACGGGAGAGCTGCTGTCCGACCTCTCGATCGCAAATGCATTCGGCGTTGCTAGCGTCCGTGACCTGCGCCTCTACTTCACCTCCACTGGCGCCGACGCCTCGACGAGTGTCGCGGCTATGGGAACCGTGGCACCCCGCGGGTCGGTACTCCTCGCCGACACGGTGCAGACCGTCTACGGCCAGGGTGAGCGGAGCGGCTCGCTTCAGCTTCGCAGTATCGACGCGAACCGACTGCTCACCGGGGCACGGCTGGTGACCGTGAAGAGCGGTCGCGGCGTGCTCGGAACGCAGCTCCCGGTCTTCCGCTCGACACGGGCCGCGGAGGCAGGCGGGGAGATCCGGCTCGCAGGAATCCGCAAGGGAGCGAGCGAGGCGGACCTCATCGTGCAGGAGACGAGCGGGGCGCAGGCGCGCGTGCGCATCGAGTACCTAAACGCGTCGGGCGCGAGCGTGGGGGTGAATGATCCGGTGACGATCGAGCCGTTCGGGATCGTCGAGTATCGCGGCTCGGTTCCGGCGCTGGCGGTTACCGCACTCGTCACCAATCGGAGCGATTCCTCGGGGCGCATCGTGGCTTACGGGCTGAATCTCGATTCGGCAAGCGGCGACATGTGGATTGTCGCCGACTGGAGTCGCATGTTCGGGTACGACGCGACCGGCCCGCAGAAAATCGTCTACGCGCCTCTGCGCGAGAAGCCGGGGACACGACGCCGGCCGATACGCCGGACAGGCGCGTCCGCGCGCGAGGCGGAAGCCGGTGACCAGGCGCGCACGACCCTCGAGTTGACGGTCCACAACGCGGGGGAGACGGCGACGACGATGGCGCTCACGTTTCACGAGAACGGCGTCGTCCAGGGGCCGGAGACGATCTCGCTCGCGCCTCGAGAGACGCGCACGATCGACGACGTTGCCGGCTCGCTGTTCGGAAGGCGCGCGTTCGCGACGGGATGGGTGGGGATCGAACCGAGACGCGGATCGACGCTTTCCGTGACCGCGCGCGTCGTGACGAGCGGCGGCGCACCGTCGATCGCGTCCGTACCGGTCGTCGCGGCGTCCGCCGGCCTTCGCCTCGGGCAGGCGCAGCTCTTCGCCGGCGTTGATGACGCGAGGCAATCGACGATCGACGCGAAACGGGCCGGAACCGTCGCGACGACACTCGGCTTCGCCGAATCGTCAGGGAAGCCCGCGACGGTGCGAGTGAGCATGCTCTACTTCGATGGAAGGTCTCTCGCGGCGACGGAGACTTCGAGGGAATTCGCAATCGGCGCGAACAGCGTCGTTCTCTTGCAGAACATCGCGCGCGCCATCGTCGGCGACGTGCGCGAGCGCGAGCTCGGCGACCTGCGCGACATCCAGCTCGAGATCCGCGTAACCGCGGGCGAAGGCTCCGTGACCCCGTTCGCCATCGCGACGGACAACGGCAGCGGCGACGCGACACTCAGGCTGGAGTAGGCGACGAGGCGAGAGCTGGCGCGGCGGGGATGTTCACAGATGGAGCGTGATCCTCCGATTCGAAGCGATTGACGCGGGAAGCGTCCGCGCCGTCACTTCGGCGCTCACGCTCCTCGAACTGTTCGTGGTTCCGCTTCGCTCCGGAAACTCCACGTTCGCCAGCCGTTACGAGCAACTTCTCTCGCGAAGCCGCGGCCTTCAGATCGTCGACATCGACCGCGAACAACTGCGTGCAGCCGCGCAGCTCAGGGCCGTCCACCCGACCCTGCGAACTCCCAACGCGATCCAACTCGTCGCCGCCGCGACGCACCGCTGCACCGCCATCGTCACGAACGATCGCTCGATGCCAGACCTCGCAGGGCTGCGCGTCCTGCAACTCGGCAACTACCGTCGCTGAAAAGGAAGGGACCAGCGACGTAGGTGGAGATGATCATCGGACTGGTGTCGGCGATCTCCTTAGAATCCCCGCATCCGATCCCCTGACTGAGCTGGGAACGACCGTTCACGGAATAATCGGAGTGAACAGCGCGGTGCACGCGATCGTCTGCGAGGCTGGATTGTCTCCATACTTCACTTCTGGAGTGACCGTCGATGTACTTGCTCCGCGATGTGCCTCCTGATGCTTGCAACCCTGACGCGCGCTCAATGCGAGGGGACGGTCACAATCTCCAGAGTGCCATCACTGGCGCGACGCGTTCGCAGCCTCTCGGCCCCGTCGATGATTTCCTCGCCGGCCTCGAGCGCGTCGTTCTCGCTGAGTTGATACGCGCCCAGTCGTCGAAGCAGATCGCACGCTACGTCACGCAGTTCCTCGCCTGGATCTCTGATAGAGAGCTCATGGAAGCCTGCCTCTGAGAGCCCTCGCGTGCGAAGCCGCCCGTCGCTTGTCCGTCCGATCTCGAACTTCATGGCTTGCTCAGCTTACGCCCTCCAGCTCTCTCTCGCGAGCGCTGCCTCGCCAAGAGTCGCTGCCGTTGACTATGATTGCCTCCAGGAAGGCACGACATGGAAAAGCGAATGCTCGGCACGTCCGGGCTCGAAGTCTCGGCGCTCGGTCTCGGATGCATGGGTATGTCGGAGTTTTACGGCGTAGCGGACAGGGCCGAGTCGATCGCGACGATTCACCAGGCCATCGACGAGGGCTGCACGTTCCTCGACACCGCCGACATGTACGGAAGCGGGCACAACGAGGAGCTCCTCGGGGAGGCGCTGCGGGGACGGCGTGATCGTGTCGTTCTCGCGACGAAGTTCGGCAACATGCGCGGTCCCGGCGGCAGTTTCCTTGGCGTCAACGGGAGCCCCGACTACGTGCGACTGAGCTGCGACGACAGCCTGCGGCGTCTCGGCGTCGATGTCATTGACCTTTACTACCAGCATCGCGTCGATCCGAATACTCCAATCGAGGACACGGTCGGTGCGATGGCCGAGCTCGTCAAGTCGGGGAAGGTGAGGCATCTCGGGCTCTCGGAGGCCGCACCCGACACGATTCGTCGGGCAGCGAAAGTACACAAGATCGCTGCGCTGCAGACCGAGTACTCGCTCTGGAGCCGCGAGCCCGAAGACGGCCTCCTTGCGCTTTGCCGCGAGCTCGGCATCGGCTTCGTCGCGTATAGCCCGCTCGGTCGCGGCTTTCTCACAGGAAAATTCAGAACGTTCGAGGACATTCCGGCCGACGACTACCGCAGAAACTCGCCGCGCTTCCAGGGAGAGAGCTTCCAGAAGAACCTCGACCTCGTGAAGGCAGTCGAGTCGATTGCTGCCGAAAAGGGGTGCAACTCCTCACAGCTCGCCCTGGCCTGGGTGCTGGCGCAGGGGGAGGACATCGTCCCGATCCCGGGAACGAAGCGGCGAGAGTTTCTTGCGCAGAACCTCGCATCGCTCGCGATCGAGCTGACTCCGTCGGAGCTCGATGCGATCGCGAAGGCGTTCCCGAGGGGCGCGGCGTCGGGGACACGCTACCCGGCGGCCAGCCTGGCGGCGGTGAACCGATAGGGGACGCAGCATCAACCGGGTGGAGTAACGAAGTTTCGCCATTTGCCATCGGTCCGACTGCGCACGCTTGCCTCGGCTGGCTGCGATCGTCAGCTTAAGTTAGGCTGCCTGAGCGGCCGGCGGAAGCATGCAGCGCAACACGAACGAGCCCGCGCCGAACGAGCCAGGTGTCGTCCTGAGCGCAGCGAAGGACCTCGCAGGCTTGTATAGAGAGAGTTTTCTGCCCCTGGATCTGCTGCCCGTTGCAAGGGAGTACTAGCCTCCGAGGGCCTTCGCTGCGCTCAGGGCGACTTGTCGGGCGAGCGCCGCAGAGTAAGCCCGGGGTCGGCAGGTTGATCGCGTCCAGGGTGACCCTCGTCCACTCTCTCCCGGCTCTTCCAAAATTGCGCGGAGGTTTTGAGGTGTAGTCTGTACGATGCATCACACGAATCGACGAGGCGCGGGAGCGGCAGGACATATGTCATAGGCAGAGTTGTGCCTGTCGCGTAGCGTGACCCCGACACGGATACGAGGGGGCACATGGGCATTCTTGCTGGATTTACGCGTGAGCGGCGGATCGCCGCGTCGTGGGGCGCGCTCTTCACGCTCGCGCTCGCCGCCGCGATCGTCGTCGGCTCGCGGAATCTGCGCCATTTCGACGCCGCGCTCGTTGGGTACACCTTCTCCGTGCTCTTTGCCACGTTCGGGATCGTCTACCGCTACTCGATGTGGCTGCAGCGCCCGCCGACGCGCCTCTACTGGAAGCGGGGCTGGCAGATGTTCTTCCGTCGCGGTCATCTTGGCGCGAACTCTGTGAACTGGGTCAAGCGCCTGACGCAGGACTTCGCGCTCAACCAGTTCATCCGCCACCGTGGAACGCTTCGCTGGGCGGCCCACTTCTTCATCATGTGGGGCTGTATCCTCGGCTTCGCGATTACCATCCCGCTCGTCTTCGGCTGGATCCACTTCGAGAGCATGGCGTCGGACCCTGCCTGGTACGAAGTGATGTTCTTCGGCTTCAAGGTAGGCGCGTTCCCGACCGAGACGCTCATCGGTTTCCTCACGTTTCACGGCCTCGTGTGGGCCTCGTTCCTCGTGATCATCGGCGTCGCTTTCGCGCTGCGCCGCCGCGTGCGTGACCACAGCGCCGCCGCAGTGCAGCAGTTCGGCGAGGACTTCCTTCCGCTGATCCTCCTCTTTGCGATCAGCATGACCGGGCTGATGCTCACCGCGAGCTACACCTGGATGAAGGGCTACGCGTACGACTTCCTCGCGATCCTTCACGCGATCACGGTGATCTTCACGCTCCTCTGGCTTCCGTTCGGGAAGTTCTTCCACATCTTCCAGCGTCCCGCGCAGCTCGGGGTGAGCTTCTACCAGGACGTCGGCCAGAGCGAAGGGATGGCCAGGTGCGCGCGCTGCAACGAGGAGTACGCGTCGCAACTTCACGTCGACGACCTGATCGCGGTCGAGCGCGAGCTCGGTTACGCGTACGAGGTCAAGGGATCGAAGACGGACCACTACCAGCGCATCTGTCCCGCCTGCCGGCGCAAGGTCGTCGCGCTCGCGCAGGGAAAGCTCTGGGCCGGCGAGATGAGCCCGATCGACATCACCCGCGCCTGACCGCGAGCATCGCGGCCACAGCACGACGCCGCCTCACGCGGCACGAACGGACGAGAGAGACCGACGACATGGCGACACTTCCCGCTTCCCAGGAACAGCTCATCGACAACTTCGGCCCGCACCTCGGCCGCATGTCGGCCGAGCAACTTTCCACCGGTGTGGAGCCCGACAAGCTGGTGAAGACGCACTGCTGTTTCTGCGGCCAGCAATGCGGCATCCAGCTCAAGGTGCACGACAACAAGGTCATCGGCTTCGAGCCCTGGTACGAGTTCCCCTTCAACAAAGGGATGCTCTGCCCGAAGGGTGTGAAGCGATACCTCCAGGGTTCGCACGAAGACCGGCTCGTCACCGCGCTCGAGCGCGACCCGAACGCGCCGGGCGGATTCAAGCCGATGAGTTACGACGACGCCATCCGCCGCGTCGGAAGCGAGATCCAGCGCATCCAGGGAGCGCACGGGAACTCCGCGATGGGCGTCATCAGCGGCGCGAGCATGACGACCGAGAAGGCGTACCTGATGGGCAAGTTCGCCCGCCTCGGTCTCAAGACTCCCTACATCGACTACAACGGACGACTCTGCATGGTGAGCGCCGGCGCCGGCAACAAGAAGGCGTTCGGCATCGACCGCGCCGCGAATCCGTGGGACGACATTCTCGGCGCCGAGATCGTGTGGATCGCGGGAGCGAACGTCGCCGAGTGCGCGCCAATCACCACGAACTACGTCTGGCAGGCGCGTGAGCATGGCGCGAAGATCATCGTCGTCGACCCCCGCATCACGCCGATCGCGCGCACCGCGGACCTCTACCTCCCGGTCAAGCCGGGGCGCGACATCGCGCTGTTCAACGGCATCCTCAACCTCATGATCGAGAACGACTGGCTCGATCACGATTTCATCGACAACCACACCGTCGGCTTCGACGCGCTCGCCGAGCACGTGAAGCAGTGGACGCCGAAGCACACCGCGGAGGTCACCGGCATCGCCGAGAAGGGGATCCGCAAGGCGGCGGAGTGGTGGGGCGAGGCGAAGACGTCGTTTCTCATGCACGCGCGCGGCATCGAGCATCACTCGCACGGCGTGCAGAACGTCCTCGGCGCGATCAACATCGTCCTCGCATCGGGGCGCATCGGCCGCGAGAACTGCGGCTATGCGACGATCACCGGACAGGCGAACGGGCAGGGGGGGCGCGAGCACGGGCAGAAGTGCGACCAACTCCCCGGCGCCCGCGACATCTTCAACCCCGAGCATCGCGCCTACATCGCGGGCGTCTGGGGCGTGAACGTCGACGAGATTCCGGGCCCGGGAGTCGACGTTTACGAGATGTTCCGCAAGATCGACCAGGGAGAGATCAAAGGGCTCCTCAGCATCTGCTTCAACCCGAAGGTCTCGCTCCCCGACAACGCGTTCGTCACCCGGGCGCTCGAGAAGCTCGAGTTCTATGTCGCCATCGACTTCTTCCTCAACGAGACTGCGCAGCACGCCGACGTCGTGCTGCCGGGCTCGCTCCACGAAGAGGATGAGGGCGTCGTGACGCAGATCGAAGGGCGCGTGATCAAGATCAACAAGGCGGTCGACGCGCCCGGCGACGCGCGACAGGACTGGAAGATCATCCAGGACATCGCGAAGGTGTTAGGCCGAGAAAAGGGCTTCACGTTCCAGGAGCCCCGCGAGATCTTCAACGAGTTGCGCATCGCATCAAAGGGCGGGATCGCCGATTACTCGGGCATCACCTACGAGAAGATCGAGGCGCAGAACGGGGTTTTCTGGCCCTGCCCGTCGGACGACCACCCCGGCACGCTCCGTCTCTTCGAGCCCGGCTCCCACAACCCGATCGCGAAGGGGGCGGGACCGTTCTACTTCCCCGACGGGAAGGCTCGCTTCAACGTCGCGCCGTACACGCCGCCGGCGGAAGACGTCGACGCCGACTACCCGCTGATGCTCACGACCGGACGCGTGGTGAGTCAGTTCCTCTCCGGCACGCAGACTCGACGCATCGGGCCGCTCGTCGACCAGTATCCCGAGCCGGTGATCGAGCTGCATCCGCGTCTCGCGGAGAAGGTCGGGATTCGCGACGGGGAACTGGTCACGGCCGAGTCGCGGCGCGGCACGATCACGCTCCGTGCGATGGTCGTCACGACGATCCGCCCCGACACGATCTTCATCCCGTACCACTGGCCGGGAAGGAAGTCGGCGAACCAGCTGACGATCTCGGCGCAGGACCCGATCTCGAAGATTCCCGAGTACAAGGTCTGCGCCGCCCGGATCCGCAAGGCGACGCCCGCCGAAGGTAAGGCGCTCTGATGCCCGTCCCCGAATCGATGGAGATGTTCGTCGACCCGAACCGTTGCATCGGCTGCCAGTCGTGCGTCCAGGCGTGCAGCGAGTGCGATACGCACAAGGGGATCTCGATGATCCATCTCGAGAACGTCGACCGGCCGCACTCGGTGCAGACCGTTCCGATGATCTGCATGCATTGCGATTCGCCGACGTGCGCCGAGGTCTGCCCGGCCGACGCGATCAAGAAGACGGACGACGGCGTGGTGCAGACGGCGCGCAAGCCGCGCTGCATCGCCTGCAACAACTGCGTGATCGCCTGCCCGTTCGGCGTGCCGAAGATGCAGGTCGAGTTCCAGCTGATGATGAAGTGCGATCTTTGCTACGACCGCTCGTCGGTCGGCCTCAAGCCGATGTGCGCCTCGGTCTGCCCCTCCGGTGCGCTTCACTACGGCACGCGCGACGAGATCGAGAAGCTGCGGCCGCGCTCGAAGCCGCTCAGCGAGTTCCGCTTCGGTGAGCAGACGATCACGACGAAGGTCAACATGATGGTCCCACGCGACGCGCCGCAGCTTTCGATCGACGTCACCGACTCGATGTTCGACGAGGCTGTCGGGCGAGGCGAGCCGACGAATCTGCTCGAAGACATGCTCGACGGAGATTGAGATGCGAAAGACCAGCGAAGAAGAGAACACGACCGCGCCGGACGGCAAGCCGATGGATGAGCAGCCGCAGTGGCGCAAGGACTTTCCGATCGACCGGTCGCAGGACGAGTTCGTCGCGAGGCGTGACTTCACCAAGTTCCTCGTGCTGACCAGCGCCGCCTTTGCCGTCGGACAGTCGTGGATCGTCGCGAAAAGCCTGTCGGACGGAACCTCGGAGCGCGCAATCGAGTCGCGACCGATCGCCGGACTTACCGAGCTCGAGGTCGGCAAGTCGAAGATCTTCCACTTTCCGACCGGCGCCGATCCCTGCGTGCTCGTGCGCACCGGCGAGAACGAGTTCGTCGCCTACAGCCAGCTTTGCACGCACCTGTCGTGCCCGATCATGCCCGACCCGCGTGACGGTCAGCTCCACTGCCCCTGCCACAACGGCTTCTTCGACCTGGCGACCGGCAGGCCCAGCGCGGGGCCGCCCAAACGGCCGTTGCCGAAGATCAACCTCGAAGTCAGGAACGGTCTCGTCTTCGCGACAGGCGTGGAACTGAGGATGGTATGAGACGACCGATCTCCCGCGACCAGAAGACCACGATCGTCTACGGCATCCTCTGCTTCGTCGTGCTCGTCGTCGTGCTCCAGCTCTGGCTGCTGACAGCGACGATGAATGCGTGGCTCGGCGGCGATCGCACGATTCTCGTCACCGGCGCCGTCGTGAGCATCGTCGCCTTCCTCGTGAACTGCGGGCTTCTGCGCTACGTCTACGTGATGGAGCAGCAGGGGCGGTAAGGCATGTGGAGTGCGAAAGCGAAGCTTTCGCGGCGGCGCGCAGCGCCGCACAGAAAGAGCCGGAGTCGGAGGGCGAGAGGCGGTGTGCGCGCAGTCGCTTGCGCGAATCGAAGGCTCGTGTCGTCCTGAGCCAAGCGAAGGACGTCTCAGGCTTCTATCACCACGCCACGGCCGTCGATGACACTCGCAGGAGACTTTACCTGTAGAAGCCTGAGAGATCCTTCGCTTCGCTCAGGACGACGAGTCGCTCGGCCTGCGCCCGCCCGTTCGGGCCACGTCCCTCACGCCCCCTCGCCCAATCACTTGCGCGTGCCCGCCTTCACGATCCCGCGCACGATCGTTCCCATCATCCCGATCATCGTCAGCGACCAGGCTACGCACGCCATCCCGACGAACGCGGTGGTGACGTGCAGGAGGATCGGCACTTCGAGCACGTCGGAGAGCCGGTAGGTTGCCGTCGCGTACATGCCTAACGGGAAGACGAGCCCCCAGTAGAGGGGGTCGTAGGCGAGGGGCACGCGGCGCACGATGTGACGCCACGCGCCGAGGACGATCAGCATCGGAATCCACCAGGTGGCCGTTGCCCAGTAAAAGAGCGTGAAACCCTTGATGAACGGGAGGAGCGACGTGAGGAGCGGCGATGCTGGCGCGGCTTTGACGAGCAGCGCTCCCGCGAGCGTCGAGATCGCCATCGCTCCCATGTTGATCCAGTATGGCGGTGATAGATCCGATGGCAGGAATTTCAGGAACGTGTAGCGATAGAAAATCAGAGAGATCAGCCAGATGTAGAGCATCCCGCCGGCGAGCCAGAGTGACGTCAGTGCAAGCGCGACGATCTCGGGATTTCCGCCGAAGTCGATCTTCGACGTGCAGCCGAGGACGACGAGCGACTGCGTCGCGACGATCGAAGTGAGCCAGCCGCCGTTGAGCCCATCAGCGAGTGACGGTTTCTCCTCCTTGATCGTCAGCGCGGTGAAAATCGTGTAGGTGAGCAGCAGCCAGAGCACGAACGCGAGGCCCCAGAGCTTCTGCGCCGCCGCGAACGACTGATCGAGGATGACAAGGTGGGTGCCGAGCACCCCGGTGGCGGCGACAATCGTGAAAAAGCCGGGGCCGCGCGCGTGGTTCGAGAAGTCGGCGAGGAACGCCTTCGTGTGACGGGTGATCCGGAGCAGCGTGAGCAGCCAGAGAATCGCGTA
>JBPPMG010000456.1:0-15570 GCA_051305935.1 Thermoanaerobaculia bacterium | reverse complement strand
CGCGAAGCGCCGCTCTCGTCCGGCTCGCCTGGAGAAAGCACGGTCGCCTGCGGCGACGCGCAGGCAAGAGTGCCTGCGCCACATTGACTCGCGCGAAGCGCACGTCGATTCTGATCCTCATCTCTGAAGGTACGCTCCGCGAACTTTGGCATCTCGCGCCGCGCGGCGATGCCGGCGAATCTCTTCATGATCCCTGCGGAGATCGGCCATTCAAGCAGGAAATTTGCGAGTCGCGGGACGAGCGACCCGGCGCGCGCCCAGAGGTGAATCCACCCCATCGTGTAGGCGGCGAGCGGGCGCAGCCGGCCCTCGTAGTAGTGCGCGAGGAACTCGGCTTTGTACGAGGCCATGTCGACCTGCGTCGGGCAGTCCGACTTGCACCCCTTGCAGGCAAGACAGAGGTCGAGCGCCCCCTTCACCTCCTCGCTCCTCCAGCCGTTCTTCACGACCTGACCCTCGAGCATCTCGAAGAGGAGCCGAGCGCGCCCGCGGGTCGAGTGCTGCTCCTCGCGCGTCACCATCCAGCTCGGGCACATCGTGCCGCCCGACTCGCGCCTGCAGAGCCCGACGCCCACGCATCGCGAAATGGCGTGATCGAAGCTCCCGTCGTCCCTCGGAAACGAGAAGTGCGTCGCCGGCCGCTTCTCGCGGTAGTTTTCTCCGATGCGCAGGTTCTCGTCGAGGCGATAAGCCTCGACGACCTTGCCCGGGTTCATCTTCCACTCGGGGTCCCACGCGTCCTTGAACTCGCGGAACGCCCCCATCAACTCGTCGCCGAACATGATCGGCAGGAGCTCGGCGCGCGACTGTCCGTCGCCGTGCTCTCCCGAGAACGAGCCTCCATACCGCGCGACCATCTGCGCGGCGTCGGTCACATAGGCGCGATACTTCGCAGTCCCGTCTCGCGAGGTGAGGTCGAAGTCGTTTCGCGTGTGAACGCACCCGTCGCCGAAGTGTCCGTAGAAGTCGCCGATGTAGCCGTAGCGGTCCAGCAGCTTCCGCAAGTCGCGGAGATAGTCGCCGAGCCGCGCCGGAGGCACCGCCGCGTCCTCCCATCCCTCGTACGCGTGACCTCGACCCTCTACGACGGCCGTCGCGCCTAACGCCGACTCGCGGACTTTCCAGATCTTCGCCGCGAGCCTCGGATCGTCGAGCAGGAGAACCGACGGGACCTCGCCGGGCGCCCCTCGCATCGCGGAGATCAGCCGCCCGGCTTTTCCGTTCGCCTCGGTGAGCGTCTCGCCGCCGAACTCGACGAGGAGCCAGCCCGCGCCGGCGGGAAGCATCGCCATCGACTCCGGATCGAGCCCGCACGCCCGTACGTCGTTCACGAGCCTGTCGTCGAAGCCTTCGAGGCCGATGCAGCCGAATTCGAGAACATCGAGGACGCGATCGGCCGCCGCGTAGACGTCCGAGAAGCCGAGCACCAAGAGATTCCGGACAGGCGGGCTGTGCACGAGCCGCGCCTTTGCCTCGAGTACGACGACGCAGGTCGACTCCGTACCGACGAGCGCGCGCGCGACGTGAAAGCCGTGCTCGGGGAGAAGGTACGGAAGGTTGTAGCCCGACACGGCACGGGGGATCTTCGGGAACTTCTCCCGGATCAGCGGCGCGTAGCGATCGCGGATGGAGCGGAGCTTCGAATAGATCTCGCCGCGGCGCCCGCCGGCGCGGATGATCGCGTCGAGCTCGGCTTCGCTCGTCTCGCCGACCCGCATCCTCGCGCCGTCGTAGGTCACGATCTCGAGCTCCTCGACGTTCGCGTCGGTCTTCCCCGCCATGATCGAGTGAACGCCGCACGAGTTATTGCCGATCATCCCGCCCAGAGTGCAGCGGCTGTGCGTCGCCGGATCGGGGCCGAAGGTAAGACCGTGCGTCTCGGCTGCGTCGCGCAGGTTGTCGAGCACGACGCCCGGCTCGACGCGCGCGAAGCCACCCGTGGCGCTGACCTCGAGGATCCGGTTCATGTGGCGCGAAAAGTCGAGGACGACGGCGACGTTGCAGCACTGGCCCGCGAGACTCGTGCCTGCGCCACGCCCGAGAATCGGCGCACCGTGGCGGCGGGCGACCTCGAGCGCGGCTACGACCTCGTCCGCGTTGCGCGGGCGAACGACACCGATCGGCACCTGCCGGTAGTTCGACGAGTCGGTCGCGTAAAGAGCGCGCGAACCGGCGTCGAACAGCACCTCGCCGGAGATCGCCTCGCGCAACTCGCGCGCGAGCGCCGCCGCATCTCCGCGAAACGGCTCCCGCAGCTTGAGAGAACGATCGATCGCCAGCGACATTCGCCCGCGATTGTATGGGATCGGCACGCCTGGCTCGGACTATTCATGAGGACTCGTCGCGAGGAGCGCGAGAGGCGCCTGGATTGCCGGAGGCCGTCGCCCACGATGGGCACCCCGCCGGACCGAAACCGATTCGCAATACATGTTCCCACGCGCGGCGGTATGCTTCGTACATGCGTCGGAGCATCCTCGTAACGATCGCGCTGCTCGCCGTGCTCTCCCCGGCGGCCGACGCCGCCACCACCTTCGACTTCAATGGCGAACGCTCCGGGAACCCGCCGATCCGTTTCGCGGGACAGGGCTTCGTCGATGGGAAGGCGAGCCGTTACGACTTCGTCGAAGGGAACCATGTCCTCTTCAGCAAGGACATGTCGATCCTCACACGCGACAACAAGGTCCTCACGATCGTGGATCACTCCAAGGGGATCTATTACCGGCGGGCCACCGACGGGATGGGCGGAATCATCACCACCTACCAGGGCCCGTACCAGGTCGGTGCCGACGAGTTTGAAATCAACCTCGAGACGCTCAATCGCGAGTCGTGGCTCGGCACGTACCGTCCCGTGAGGCACCGGCTCACCTTCAGCTACCGGATCAGGATGAACCTGGAAGGCGATGAGTTCTTCGGACGCGTCGAGGCCGAGGCGGAGCTCTGGCTCGACCCGAAGTACCGCATCCCCGCGATTCCGTGGGGACATCAGTTCGGGCTCAAGACGGGAATCGAGGAGTTCGACTCGAAAATCGCGAAGCAGGTGCAAGGGCTGGGCTTCCCTTTTCGTCAGATGATCAGCGTGACGCGGACGATCGAAGGGGGCGAGCGGATCACCGAGACGCTCCGTACCGACGTCACGCGCTTCGGTGACACGCCGTTCGCGCGCTCGGGCTTCAACGCACCGGGCGGCTACCTCCAGTCGGAGCCGGTGCTGACCCGACCCGAACTGCGGGGCGAACAGGTCGCGGTCGCGCAGGCGGCGCCGCCGCCGGAGCCGGAGCCGGCGTTGCCTATCCGAGCGGTCGACCCGAAGACCGCCGTGCCGCTTCTCGTCGAGAGCGTCGAGGTGCGCGTCGTCAACGTCGATGCCGTCGTCACCGACAAGTCGGGCAAGCACGCGCCAGGGCTGAAGAAAGAGGACTTCGAAGTCCGCGAGGGAGGCCAGCCGCGCGAGATCACGAATTTTCTCGAGGTCTCGACCGCAGCGGGAACGCTCGCGCCGCGAGACGCCACTGACCCGCAGACGGGACCGGCCCCTGCGGCGGCGCCGGCCTCAACCGCGGGGATCGAGCGGCGCGGCCGCAAAATTGTCGTCTTCCTCGACCAGAACACACTGCAGCCTCGCAACCGGAACCGAGTGATCGACGCGGCGGGCAGCTTCGCGACGGAGACGATGCGTCCCGGCGACGAGACGATGATCGTGACTTTCGACAAGTCGATGACGATCGCGCTCCAGTTTACCGGCGACCCAGCGGTCGTGACTCAGACGTTGACGCGGCTCAAAGGTGAAACCGTTGGCGGTGTCATCACGGCGCAGCGCCGGACGCGGGCACAGAACGAGATCCTGCAGGCGATCCTCGACGATGAACCGGCCGATCTGCTCGGAATCTGCCAGATCTACGCCGCCACCGTTCAACAGGATGCGAACCAGACGATCGGCGCCCTCCAGGGATTGATGACCGCGCTCTCGCCCATCCCGGGCCGTAAGGTCCTCGTCTTCGCGACCGAGGCGCTTCCCGCAAGGCCCGGGGCAGACATGTTTTATTTTCTCGACGGGATCAAGGGAATGCTTCCAGGCGGTGGCCTGGGGCTCAACCCGATCGTCGAGATCTCGAAATACGACATCGCACCGAGGATTCAGGCGCTTGGCGACACTGCGAACGCCTCCGGCTTCACGCTCTACCCCATCTTCGCCAAAGGAAACACCGACGACGTTGCCGGCGCGGAAATGGCGGGCTCGCTCACGTACAACTTCGGCCAGGCCATGAACATGTCGAGGGACATCGCGCGCACCAACGACGCGGAGCCACTCTCGACTCTCGCCAATCGAACCGGCGGGCGAATGTCGATGGGCGGAAACGACCTGTCCGTCGCGTTCGACGGGATCACGGCCGATCTCGAGAACTACTACTCGATCGGGTACCGCCCCGAGGGGGAGCGCTCCGGCGTTTCGCGCTCGGTCGTCGTCAAGGTGAGCAACCCGGAGCTGAGAGTCCGCACGAAGTCGTCGTTCCTCGAGCGGACGCTCGAGAACGAAATCGAAGAGACCGTCGCGGCCGCCCTGTTCTACCCGGTCGATCGCAACGACCTCGGCGTCACGATCTCGACCACTGCGCCGCAGGTGCAGGCCGATGGCACGATGAGCACGAAGTTGCGGATCGACCTGCCGACCGCAAACATGGCCCTTCTCCCGCAGGGAGACGACCTCGCCGGGAGCATCGTCATATACATCGGGTTCGTCAAGGCCGACGGCGGCGTGTCGAAGATCTCGAAGCACAACCAGCAATTCACCTTCCCCGCAGCACAGGCGGCGCGACGGAAGAGCATTACGCTGGAGCTCGCCGTCACGGCCGACGCATCGACGAACCGCATCGCCGTCGGCGTGCTGGACCAGGCGTCGAAGTCGACCGGTTTCGCCTCGACCTTCCTGTCGACGGCGAGCCCGGACTAACCTGCGCGGACGGGCTTAACTCCACTGATCCGCAACACCTTTGCGACCGCGCGGCGGTATGCTTTACAGATGCGCCGCATACTCGCACTCGCCGGGACACTTCTCTTTGCCGCAACTTCCGCGAAAGCCGCGCTGAACTTCGAGTTCACTGGCGAGCGTTCCGGAAACCCGCCGATCCGATTCGCCGGGCAGGGTTTCATCGACGACAAGGCGAGCCGCTACGACTTCATCGCGGGGAACCATGCGATTTTCCGCAAGGACGTGTCGATCCTAACGCGTGACAGCAAGGTCCTCACCGTGGTGGACCACAGCCGCGGCACCTGGTTCAAGCGGTCGACACAAGGGATGTCGGGAATCATTTCCACCTACCAGGGACCGTGGCAGGTCGGCGCCGATCAGTTCCAGATGGAGATCGAGACACTCGATCGCGAGTCGTGGCTCGGCACGTACCGCCCGGTGAAGCACCGTCTCACCTTCAGCTACCGCCTGCGGATGAGTCTCGAGGGCGAGGAGTTCTTCGGCACGGTCGAAGCCGACGCCGAGCTCTGGCTCGATCCGAAGTATCGGGTTCCCGCCGTCCCGTGGGGACACCAGTTCGGACTGAAGACCGGCATCGAGGAGTTCGACACGCAGATTGCGAAAAAGATACAGGGGCTCGGGTTTCCCTTTCGCCAGATCATCAACGTAACGCGAACGATCGAAGGGGGCGAGCGGATCACGGAGTCGCTGCGCACCGACGTCACGCGATTCGGTGACACACCCTTCGCGAGATCGGGCTTTGACGCTCCCGGGGGCTATCTCCAGGTCGAGCCGAACTTCTCGCGCCCCGAGTTCAAGGACGCCGCCCCACAGATTGCCGACGCCACGCCTCCGTCCCCGCCGCCCGCCGCGCCGGAGCCGGCCCTCCCGATCACGGCTGTCGATCCGAAAAAGGCAGTTCCGATCCTCGTCGAGAGCGTCGAGGTTCGCGTCGTCAACGTCGACGCCGTGGTGACCGACAAGTCGGGCAAGCACGCTCCCGGGCTCCAGCGAGAGCAATTCGAGGTACGCGAGGGGGGACAGCCGCGCGAGATCACGAATTTCCTCGAGGTCTCGAGCGCTGCGGGAACACTCGTGCCGCGCGACGCGACGGAAGCCGCGGCGGCACCGGCCGCAACGGCGGGGATCGAGCGCCGCAGCCGGAAGATCGTCGTCTTTCTCGACCAGAACACACTCAACTTCCAGAATCGGAACCGCGTGACCGACGCGACGACCACGTTCGTGAAGGAGACGATGCGCCCCGGCGACGAGGCGATGATCGTCACGTTCGACAAGGGGATGAAGATCCTCCTGCAGTTCACGGGCGACCCCGCGGTGCTCGGAGATGTTCTTGCCGGGATGAAGGGCCAGACCGTCGGCGGCATCCTCACCTCACAGCGCCGGACGCGCGCGCAGAGCGACATCCTGCAATTGATCAACGACGCCAGCATGCGGGTACCGCCGGAACTCCCGCGTTACGCCGACGCGCTCAACATCTGCACGAGCTACGCGGCGACGGTGATGCACGATGCAAACCAGACGGTCGGGGCGATTCAAGGGCTGATGACCGCGCTGTCACCGGTGCCGGGCCGGAAGATCCTCGTGCTCGCAACCGAGGCGCTTCCCGCGCGCGCGGGGGAGGATATGTTCGTCTTCCTCGACAGGAGTAAGGACTTCTTCGAAGGTGGACAGTCGCAGAACCCCATCATCGAGTCCTCGCGATACGATCTCGCACCGAAGGTCCAGGCGCTCGCCGACGCGGCAAACGCCGCGGGTTTCACTCTCTACCCGATTCTCGCGAAGGGTCTCGCCGACAATGTGGCGGGCGCCGATCAGGCCGGATCGCTTCAGATGAACCTGGGCACAGCGGTGTCCGCGTCGAACGACGCCGCGCGCAGCAACGACAGCTCGCCGCTCTTCACGCTCGCGAACCGGACGGGCGGGCGCATGTCGATGGGCGGGAACGACCTCACCGCCGCGTTCGACGGCATCACGACCGATCTCGAGAACTATTACTCGTTAGGCTACCGCCCCGAGGGAGAGCGCTCCGGCATGCCGCGGTCGGTCGTCGTCAAGGTGAGCCGACCCGACCTCAAGGTCCGCACCAAGGCGTCGTTCCTCGAGCGGACGCTCGAAAACGAGATCGAGGAGACGGTCGCGGCCGCCCTCTTCTACCCGGTCGACCGCAACGACCTCGGGGTCACCGTGTCGACCTCCGCGCCTCAGATCGAGGCCGACGGAACGATGCGCACCAAACTGCGCATCGACGTGCCGACCGCGAACATGGCACTTCTCCCGCAGGGAGACGACCTCGCCGGGAGCATCGTCGTCTACATCGGGTTCGTGAAGGCCGACGGCGGCGTCTCGAAGATCTCGAGGCACAACCAGCAGTTCACCTTCCCCGCGGCGACCGCTTCGAGAAGGAAGAGCATCGCGCTCGAGCTGGACGTCACGGCCGACGCATCCACCAACCGCATCGCCGTCGGCGTTCTCGACCAGGCGTCGAAGTCGACCGGCTTCGCATCGACGTTCATCGGAGCCGCGCCCTAACGGCAGGGGCACCGCTCGCGGTACCCCTCACCCGTTTGAGCGCCCTACGAGACGTGGAACGATCCCTCCCGATCGACCGATTTCGTCGCCTTTTGGCTACCTATTGTGGATTCCTACCGCTTCGCGCCAGGCGGCGCTAGAATTCGTTCATTCAACACAACCGGAAATCGAAGGAGGAGTTCATGAAGATTACACGTTGGGGAACCCTTGCGCTGTTCGCGCTCGTCTGCGCGATTCCTGCCGTTGCCGACGACAAGGCGATGCAGATGGACGAGAAGGCGATGATGGAGATGATGGCCAAAATCGCCGCCCCTGGAGAGATGCACAAGAAGCTCGATGTATTCGCCGGAAACTGGAACACGAAGATGACGATGTGGATGGCACCGGGCGCGCCTCCGACCACGCACACCGGCATGTCGAAGAACAGCTGGATTCTCGGGGGTCGCTATCTCGAGCAGCGCTTCGAAGGCGACTTCATGGGGCAGAAGTTCTCCGGCATCGGGATGACGGGATACGACAACGTCACGAAGAAGTGGTGGGGAACCTGGATGGACAGCATGAGCACCGGACTCATGGTCAGCGAGGGAAAGATGGAAGGCGACAACGTCTGGACGTTCGAGGCGAGGAGCGCCGACCCGATGACGGGCCAGATGATGGACGTCAAGGAGAAGATCGTCGTCAAGGACCAGGACCATCACACGATGGAAATGTGGATGCCGGGGCCCGACGGGAAGTTCTTCCTCAGCATGCAGATCGACTACGAACGCGCGAAATAGCCGGCACGATTCCTGACGCTTTCGGCGGGGCGGCTTCGGCCGCCCCGTTCGATTTCCGCAACTTCGCGGCGAATCGGACGTATTAATTAGAGTGCGGGTCATCGGCCCGCCGGTAGTATGTTGTCCAATCAAGGAGGGACGATCATGAATGAACTCGAGAAGCTCCCCGAGGAGCCGAAAAGCGAGCAGCAGCCACCGCGGTCGATCCGCGAGCAACTCAAGGACTGGGGCTTCGACCTCGACGTCTTCGAGGATCGAGCGAAGAAGGCCCGCGGCGAGGCGAAGGAAGAGTACGGGGACGTGATGACGTCGGTTCGCGACGGACTGTCCAAGGCAAAGGTGCAACTCAGTGAAGTCGCGAAGGCGAGCAAGCCTGCCGGCGCGGAACTGAAGGTCGGCTTCGAAAAGGCCTGGTCGGAAATCGTAACCGCTGTGAAGCGCGCCGAAGAAAAGGTCGCCGAGCAGAAGCCGGACGGCGGCGAGCCCCCGCCGGAGAACCCAGCCTGATCCCCTGATTGCAACACGATCTGAAAACTAAGAGGCCGGCGCGCAAGCGCCGGCCTCGTCATGACTCCACGGGAGGTTCTACACCGTGACGATCTCTTCGAGCGCGTCGCGATTCTTGATGTAGATCGATGCGCCTTTGACTTCGATGACCTTCCGCTTCTTGAGGTCGCTCAGCAGGCGCGTCACCGTTTCGCGGCTCGTGCCGATCATCTGCGCGATCTCCTCGTGGGTCAGCAGCACCTGGACGCGGGTGCCCTGCGGCGTCGCCTCGCCTCGGGTATCGCACCACTCGAGGAGCAGGCGCGCCAGGCGCTCGGCCGTCGTCTGCGCGAGACCGAAGGCACGAATCTCCTTCTGCGCAGAATGGTAACGATCGCTCAACTGCTCTGCCGTGTGCATGCACGCTTCGACGTTCTCGGTGATGAAGTGGACGAAGTCCTCGCGCCGGATGAAGTTGATCTGCGCCGGCTCGATCGTCTCGCCCGAGACCTCGTACGACTTTCCCAGGATGCTCGCGCTCATGCCGAGCACTTCACCCTCTTCCGCGATCTTGACGATGAGCGTGCGCCCTTCGGACGATGACGCGGTGAGTTTGACCTTGCCGGAGCAGATGATGAAGACGCCCCGCGGCTCCTCACCCTCGACGAACAGCACCGACCCCTTCGGATAGACGCTCGTAAAAGTTATGGCGCCGAGCGCTTCGACGCCGGCTTCGCTCATGTTGCAAAAGGCCCGCTCCGCCCGAATCTTGCAGTCGGAACACTTGTGAAAGACCTCGAGATTGTATGGTGTCGGCATGAGGTGCCCCCGGGCAGTCAACAACTAACAGGTTATCACACGAGGGCGTGAAGGTCGTCACTGCGTTCCCGCCCGGCCGCCCCCCGGTCCTGTGTCGTTGACGCCTCGGGATGTGACCGTTACGATCGATTTACCCTAACCATGCGAGTCGCCCTCGTCGTGATGCCCTTCGCGGCCGCGGACAGCCCCAGCCTTGCTGCGGGCCTGCTCAAGGCCGAACTCGGGGAGCGGGATATCACCTGTGACGTCAAGCACTTCAACGTGACGCTCGCCCTCATGGCGGGTTCGCGCGACTACGAACGAATCAGTAAACAGTTCCAGTCGGCGTCGCTGGCCGGTGAGTGGATTTTCTCCCAGCAGTACTACGGATCCGGGATCTCGGACTGGGAGCGCTACGATCGGGAGGTCCTCTCTCACCCGCTCTGGGGTGCGAGCGACGGCGATCGCGAGGTCATCCGGCGCGTACTGTCGGTCGCCCCGGCCTTTTTGAAGGTGGCGTACGCCTCGACCGACTGGAGCCGTTACGACCTCGTCGGCTTCACGAGCACCGCCCGAGCAGCCGGCCCGCCTTCTCACGCCGGGAATCTTCATGGGCGGGAAGCCGGGGACGCAGAAGTAGCAGTTCCAGACGCAGGCGCTGCAAGCAGTTCGCCCGCCTTACGATCGAAGTAGACGAGACCGAGGGCGCGCGCCTTGGCGCGTGCCCTCTCGATCGTCGCAACGCCTCCCGCCTTCGACGACGATTCGCCGAGCTGAAGCTCACCAAGCACCAGCATGGCGCCGAGCGACTGGAGTGGAAGCTCGAGCCTCTCCGCCTCGGCGAGCGCTGAGCCGACCATCCTCAATGCCTCGTTCCTGCGCCCCAGCGCCGCAAGCACCCGTCCCTCGGTCACGGCAACATGGATTCGGAGAGCCGGCTTCTCAATGAAGGGGGCGCGCGCGTGAATTTCGCGGATCGCGGCCATGGCCTCGTCCCCTCTCCCTCGTGCCAGCGCGATCTCCGCCGTCACGCTCGAGGCGTAAGCCCAGTCGTACAGGACATGCTGATCGGAAAGAGTCTTTCTCGCCGCAGGAAGTATGCGTTCCGCCGCGTCGAGCTTTCCCTGCGCCACCCTCACAGCCGCCAGCCGCGTGATCCCGTCCGCTTCCGCCGCCATTTCACCCGACGCGCGCTGAAGCGCAATCGCGCTCTCGAGCTCCGTCGCCGCTTGGTTCGTGTCACCTTTGTAGAATCGCGCGACCGCAAGCTTCGAGCGCGCGTCCGCTTCGTGCAGCGTGTTCTTGAACTTCCGGGACTCCACGATCGCCGCTTCGAGCAGGAGCGACCCTTCGTCGATCTTCCCCAGCTGCAGCAAGGCAGTCCCCGCGGTGATACGAGTTGGCGCACCGAGGTAGGCGCCCGTGCCCGTCTCGATCTCGGCGAGCACCTCGTTGGCGTGAGTCAGAGCTTCTCTGGTCCGGCCGAGATAGATCTCGATTTCGGCGATGTTATGCCTCGCCATCAATTCGGCGAGCTTGTCGGACGTCTCGCGCGAGAGCGCCAGCCCGTCGCGAAGCTGCTTCTCGGCGTCGCCGTAACGGCCTTCGATCCAAGCCATTCCGCCGAGGCTGTTGAGTACGGATGCCTCACAGCTCTTCCACCCGATCCGGGAACAAGTCGCCTTCGCGCTGTCGAAGCGGACTCGCGCCTCCTCGAAGTTGCCGACGTAGAAGGCCGAATTTCCGGCTTGCATGTCCGCGAGCGCGACGCCGCCAACGTCGCCATACTTTGCATAAATCGCCTTCGCCTCGTCGAGCGTGCTGATCGACGCGTCGTACTTCCCAATCGAGCGAAGCGCCCAGCCTCGCAGTAGCTGCGCGCGGGCGACGAGCAGAATGGCTCCCCGTTTCCTCCCTTTGTCGATCGCCGCCTGCGAGAGGCGGTCGACGGCAGCAACGTCGCCTCGCGCTTTGGCGACCTGCGCGTCGGCAATGTCGATCCGCGGGTCAGCGGAGAGCGGCAAGGCGAGCGCTCGAAGATCCTTGATCGCATCGCGAGCGGCGGCGTGATCTCCTGCGGTTGCATGAGCCTCGGTAAGGCGGATTCCGTAGTCGAGATCATCCGGCACGAAACCATGAAGCACCGTGTAGACCTCCGCGGCCTTCTTCCAGTCCTTCTGCATCGCCCGGAGCCTGCCCTCGATCGCGAGGCTGTCCTCCCTGCCGAGGCTCTTCGAGAGATCGAAGGCGCGCTGCGCCTGCGCGACCGCTCGCGCGTCGTACCCAAGTGTCGACCACGCCTCCGCGAGGGCGGCGTGCGCGAGCGCGAACTCGGGCTCGATCGCCACGGCCTTTTCGAGCTTCCCTTTCGCGCCCAGGGCGTCGAAGTCGCGCAACAGAGCAAGACCCTCCGCGTAAAGGCGAATGACCTCCGGACTCTGCGGCCGGCTGGCGGCGAGCCCCGCGGCCCGCTCCGTGTTCAGGGCTCCCTGCCCGAACGCGCTGCGCAGTTTCGTCCCCGCCGAAGCGACCATCGCGAGCAGTTCGACCTCGCTCCCCGACTCGCTGATCGCCTTGATCGTCTCTCCTGGGCGCGCAGCCTGCACACGGAGATCGAGCCGCAGGCGGCCCCCCTGCCCGCTACCGAGCGCGACGTACGAGCCGGCGACGACGTAGTCGGCGCCGAGGCTCTCGCGTATCGTCGCCAGAGTCTCCTTCGAGTAGCTGTCGCGTCCCTCGAGCTCGAGTTCGTGCCTGACTCGCGCGGTATCCTCGCCCGAGACGAGCCGGAGCTTCTCCCCTGCCGCGAGCTCCGTGCGGATCATCTCCGAGAATGCGGTCGACATCCAGCGGTTCTCGGGCTTCCCGGAGAGATCCTTGAAGCCGATCACGACGGCGCCGGGACGCACTTCGATGACGGGAGTCGCCTCGGCCGTCGACGAGACGGAAAGTGGAGCGCGCTTCGTCGCCACCTTGTACAGCCCGAACCCTATGGCGCAGGTCGCTGCCACGATCGCCGCCGCGGTGAGCAGCCGGTCGAACCGCTGCCGCCGCAGCGTCTTGTTGCGGCTGCGGCCCAGCGCCGGCGCGACCGTCCGCCCCTCGAGCGCGGCGACAACGTCGAGCGGCGAGGTGAAGCGCGCGGCCGGATCCGATTCGAGGCAACGGAGAATCGCAGTCTCCCAGACCGGGTCGAGTCCTAAACAGAATTTCGCCGGCGAGCTCGGCGGCGCTTTCAGCCGCTGTATCGCCTGCGAGATCGGGGTCGCGCCGTCGAACGGCTTCCGACCCGTGACCATCTCGTAGAGAACGACACCGAACGAGTAGATGTCCGACGCGCTCGATGCTTCCTTGCCTTCGAACTGTTCGGGCGCCATGTACGCGGGCGTGCCGACGACGACTCCGGAGTCGGTGAGTGACGTGTCGAGCTCCCCCGGCGCGGCGTGGCGCGCGAGCCCGAAGTCGGTGATCACGGCGCGGAGCTTCGCGTCGCCGGTTTCACTCCCCTGCGTCTTTACGAGCAAGACGTTGCCGCTCTTGAAATCGCGATGGATCACGCCAGCGGTGTGCGCGGCCGCAAGCCCGTCGGCCAACTGGCGAACGATCGAAAGCGCTTCTTCACGCTCCATCGCGCCGTCACGTGAAATCTTCTGCGAGAGCGTTTCGCCGTCGAGCAGTTCCATCGAAACGCACATGAGACGGTTCGTGAGCTGGCTGCTGCCGACGATCTCGATCGTGTGGTACGAGACGTCGAAGAGCCGGCAGACGTTCGGATGCGTCACGCGCCGAGCGATCTGAATCTCGCGACGGAATCGACCGAGCAGGACCTCCTGCGCTGCAGCCTCCGCGCGAATCGTCTTGAGCGCGACGCGACCGCCGAGCTCGAGATCGTCCGCCTCGTAGACCTCGCCCATCCCACCCTGGGCAATCGTGCGAACGATCCGATAGCGCTCGGCGACGAGCTGGCCGGGGTGAAAACTCCAGATGCGGGTCCTCCCCGTGCTGGCAACGACCTGATCGGGCATCAGTTCGGCCGTGAGCTCTCCCGTATCGTCGACGGAATCGTCGCCGTCGAGGGGGCCTCCCGGGGGCCGGCTGGTGTTCTGTCGGTCGTCGGTCACTGCAACGCTCTGTTACGTCTCCACGCTGTCGGTGAGGGTCACTTCTCGTCCAGCTCCGTCGCGGCAGAGGCCGCAAACCGTCACGATCTCGTGCGCGGCTTCGCCATGTCCGCATCGACAGTTGTGCGTCGTGTGCTTTCCTTCCAGTGGCGCTGCGATGCGGCGGAGCCGCACGATCTCGCGCTTGAACGCCTCGACGTAGATCGATGTTGCGCGCCAGCCCAGGGTGGCCCGCTCCTTCTCGTCGACCGACTCGAAGTGATGCCGGATGTGGTGAATCTCGCCGTACTCCTCCTCAGAGAGGAGAGCGTCAGCAAGCTTCTCGTCGAATTCGTCGATCATCGATCTCTCCGCGCCTGATCCTGTGCGCTCATCGCTTACCGCTCGGTGGTGGCTCAGATCGTACCGAGCGCGTGTCGGACTTTGTCGACGAGCTTTCGGAATGCAGCGTCGGTCTCGTAGAGACGCTCCCCTTCCGTCGCGAGATGCGATGCGGAGAACTCCCGTATGCCGAGCGCGTCTCCGATCTCGGGCAACTTGAGTGCGCCATCGCGCCGCGCCAGGAATGCCACCGCCTTGCGGGCAAGCCCGCGCCGGCTGATGCGCAGGTCGCGTTCCGTGGTTCCGAAAACGCTCGCCGTGGCGCTGATGATCGTCTTCATCTTCGGGCGATCGATTCCGGTGGTACGAGACGTCGCGCGTCCCGCTCCTCCGCGTCCCGCGGCCTTGCGCATCGCTTCGTCGCGAAATGCCTCGCTGCCGAGAAACAACTGGCCGATTACGTGTCGAGAGGGATCGTATCCGGCCGACCTTCCCTCGCTCACGAACTTCCGGAAACGCGCCTGCGCCACCTTCGAAGTCCGTGCAAACGCCTCGAGCACGGGGCCTGCTTCCAGCCAGTCAGGCTTGCTGATGATTCCGGCAGTGGCGCGGTAGCTCGTCCACTTCCACTCGGCAACCCCGCGCGCGAGCGACTCGGCGACGGGCGACCAGGCGATGTGCCGAACGACTTCGACGAGGTGAGGGTCGCGCTCGACGAGCAGCGACTTGTAGCGGCCGTTGAAAAGCGTTCCGCTCCTTCCATAGCGCCTGTTCCAGTACTGTGTGTAGACGCCGTTGATCTGGCGCATTCCGCGCGAGAGGTTCGGCTCCGGCGTTTCGATGACGAGGTGAAACCGGCCTCGCAAGAGCGAGTAGGCGATGATCCTCCAGCGGAGCATGGCCGCGGAGCGTCCGAGGATCGCCAGAAACTCGGCACGATCGTCGTCGTCGCGGAATACTTCCTTGCGCGGGGCTGCCGAACTGGTCACGAACCAGGTCGCCCCCGCATACTCCAAGCGCAGCGGTCTCGCCATCAGACACCTCCGCGCGAATCATAGCAGACCTGACCCCCGCAGGGCGCGGGAAGGAGCGCTAAGAAGGCTCCGATCGAGTACCATACCGTGCGATGACGGTGAATTCCGATGCGCGGGCGCGCCTCGCGCTGCCGCTTGCTTGCCTCGTGGTGTCCGGAATGGCGGGGCTCGTCGCCGAGGTCGTCTGGTCGCGCGCGCTCGCGGCGCTGTTCGGCTCGGCGCTGCCGGCAACCGGGCTCCTGCTTGCAATCTTCATGGGCGGACTCGGTGCCGGATCGGCGATTGGAGGGCGCGTCGCGCGCCGGGCAAAGTCTCCTCTCGCGACGTTCGGCGCAGTGGAGCTCACGATCGGGCTCCTGATCCTGGCGACGCCTTCGTTCTTTCTCGCGATCGAGCCGCTCGTCAAGCGCTTCGACGTGAGGTTTTCCGACACCATGGCTCCGCTGGTGCCTGCGCTGCTGACGCTACCGATGCTCGGGCCGATCGTGGTCCTGATGGGAATGACGTTCCCACTCTTC
>JBPPMG010000303.1:0-2340 GCA_051305935.1 Thermoanaerobaculia bacterium | reverse complement strand
TACTCGATCGAGAAGATGCTCGGCGAGAATCGCGAGAAGCTCTCCGGGTCGGACGTCTCGAGCCTCGAGAGTGCAATCGGCGACGCGCGCAAGGCGATGGAAGAGGGCGAGCTCGAAGGCATGAAGACGGCGATGGACGCGCTGCAGAAGGCCTCGCACAAGCTCGCCGAGGTGCTCTACAGCCAGGCGAAGACCGACGGAGACGACGCTGGCCCGTCGTCGACGGGCTCGGAGGAGTCGTCGTCCGACGCCGCCGGGGACGACGTGATCGAAGCGGAAGTCGTCGACGAAAAGAAGTAACCCGAAAACAGCGGAGCGCGCAACGCGTAACGTGGAATGAAGAGTGCTGATGAGTCGCGGGGCGGGACGGAAACGTCCCGCTCCCGTGACTGGTCGCGAGAGCGGGACACGGGGCAAAGAAGATCATGGCGAGAAGACGCGACGGTTTCGTGATGATCTCGATCATCGCGGATCGCTACAACATCCATCCGCAGACGCTCCGGCTCTACGAGCGTGAAGGGCTGATCAAGCCCGAACGGACGGGTGGGAACACGCGCCTGTACGGCCCGTCCCAGATCCGCAAGCTCGAAGTCATTCTCACGCTCACGCGCGACCTCGGCGTGAACCTCGCTGGCGTCGAAGTGTTCCTCCGCCTGCAGCAGGAGATGGAGCAGGTGGAGATGGACGCCGAGCTGATCCTCGACTCGATCCGTCGCATCGTGCTCGACCGGCGTACCGGAATGGAACGAGAGAACGCGCTCGTGAAGACGTCTCCACAGCCGCTGGTGAAGATCCGGCGCTGAGATGTGACGCAGGCACTCCTGCCTGCGCGTCGCCGAAGGCGACCCGTTTTCCTCTCTCGCGGATCGGCCACCGGGCAGGCAGCGCTTCGCGCCGCGCGCAGACAGGCGTGTCGGCGCCACACGGGGCGCACTCCACATCGTCGCCACATCGCCACGTCCGCACGCGACGCGATCCTCCCGTTCGGAGTAGAATCGCGGTGAGCTGACAATATGTCTCCCGGAAGCCGCCGCAGCGCGAGCCGTGACGAGTCGTACGATCTCTTGAACCAGTACCTTCAAGAGATATCGAGAATCCCTCGCCTCACACCCGAGCGCGAGAAGGAGCTCGGCTATCTCGTCCAGCAGAACGATCGCCAGGCGCTCGAGGAGCTCGTGCAGGCGAATCTCCGCTTCGTCGTGTCGTACGCGAAGCGCTTCCGCAATTCGCACGTCCTGTTTCTCGATCTGATCAACGAAGGGAACATCGGCCTCATCCACGCGGCGAAGAAGTACGACCCCGACAAGAACGTCAAGTTCATCACCTACGCCGTCTGGTGGATTCGGCAGGCGATCCTTCACGCGCTCTCGGAGCAAGGCGGGCCGTTCCGGCTTCCGCCGAAGCGCGCGAACCTTCTCTACCGTCTCGAGCGGATCATCGCGCAGGTCGTCACAGAGGAGAACCGCTTCCCTCCCCCTGAGGAACTGGCCGAGAAGCTCGGCGTGTCGGTCAAAGAGGTCAATACGCTGATGCAGGCGATGAACGAGAGCTTCTCGCTGAGCTCGGAGCTCGACGGCGAGTCGCACACCGAGCTCGGCGACCTGATCGAGCAGACGTCCGTTCCTTCGGCCGAGGATGAGCTGACGGAGCAGGCGGCACGCGGAGAGCTTCTCGAGCGGATGTCGGCGCTCTCGCCCAAGGAGCGGCTCATTCTCTGCCTGCGCCACGGAGTGAGCGACAACGTTCCGCGCGGAGCCGACGAGATCGCGGAGTTCACGGGGCTCGAAAAGGAGCGAATCCAGGCCTCACTCGAATCGGGCAGGAAGAAGATGTGCGACCTGCTCGAGATCACCGAGAGCGAGCTCGCGCACATGCTGCTGAACCTCAACCCGAACCCGCGGGCGTCCCTGACGTACTGGGTGCGGCTCGGTGTCGACGAGAACGGGACGAAGCACCCCGATCCGCTTCAGGAACGGCTCTCCAAGCTCGACAGCCTCCGCCACACGGGTGCCGCGCAGACGGCGATGGAGTCGTCGCTGTCGCTCGAGGAGCGCGTCGTGCTGAAGCTTCACTACGGCATCCTTCAGGACGAGCTGACGCTTCGCGAAATCGGCGACCTTCTCGGCCTTTCCCGCGAGCGCGTGCGCCAGATCGAAGCTCGCGCCGAGGCCAAGTGCCGGAGGCTCGTCCGGCGCGATCGGACCCGCTGAACGGCCTTCGCAGGTTTGCGCATCCGACGCGATCGTGTCGTCCTGAGCGCAGCGACGGACCTCTCAGGCTTGTACCACTGAAGTCTTCGTCCACCCTTGGTTTGCGGGCCGTTGCGCGCGAGTAGAACCC
>JBPPMG010000299.1:0-2943 GCA_051305935.1 Thermoanaerobaculia bacterium | reverse complement strand
GGCTGGACGGCGTCTCGACCTCCGGATCGCCGTCGATTACTCCGCGCGCGATGCGATCGTCCGCGCGGCGGCCGCAGCACCCGAAGGCGAGCTCTCGCGCGAAGAGGTCCTGGAGCTCCACGCGCCCGCGCACCACGCCGCACCCTCCACGCCCGACGTCTACCTCCTGATCCGAACGGGGAGCGAGCAGCGCCTCAGCGACTTTCTCCTCTGGGAGTCCGCCTACGCCGAGCTTCTCTTCGTCGATGTTCTCTGGCCCGATTTCGAGGAGGCCGATCTGCGGGGCGCGCTGGAGGCCTTCGGCACGCGCGACCGTCGGTTCGGCGCGATCCCAACGCCTCCCGCCGAACAGCACCCCGCAATCTCCGACTCCCTCACCCGGATCGAGGCGGACGTGACCATCATCGGCGCCGGCCTGGCGGGTCTCGAGTGCGCCCGCGCCCTGGCCGAGCGCGGCCTCTCCGTCGTCATCGCCGACAGGAAGCGCGACCTCGAGCAGGGAGTGCACACCACAGGGATCTTCGTCCGCCGAACGATCGAAGACTTCTCCCTCCCCCCTTCCCTTCTCGGCCCGCCGGTCCGCCGCGTGGTTCTCGAATCTCCCGCAGGACGCAGGCAGGTGCTCGAGAGCCCTCACGATGAGTTCCGCGTCGGCCGGATGGGAGCGATCTACGAAGATCTCCTCCAGCGGGCGATCCTCGCCGGCGCGCGGTGGGTTCCGGGCGCGACGTTCTCGGGCGCGCGCGCCTGCGAGCGCGGCAGTCTCGTCAAGCTCGAGAGAGGCTCCGAGCGGATCCTCGTGCACACGCGCTTCCTCGTCGGAGCCGACGGTGCCCGGTCGCGCGTCGCGGCGGAGCTCGACCTCGACACGAACCGGGAGACGATCGTCGGAGCCGAGGAGGTGTTCACGGGCGTGCCGTCACAGGGCTCACCCTCGCTCCACTGCTTTCTCGACCCCCGACTCGCCCCCGGCTACATCGGCTGGATCGTCGACGACGGGCGCGAGTTGCACCTCGGTGTCGGCGGCTACGCCGATTCCTTCAATCCCGCGGCCGCACTCGCGGAGCTCCGGACGCGAGTCGCCCCACGCTTCGACTTCTCCCGCGCGGAGCTCGTGGAAAAGCGCGGAGGGCTCATCCCGGTCGGCGGGATCCTTCCGCGGATCTCGACGCCGCGCGGGCTCCTGATCGGCGATGCCGCGGGAGCGGTTTCGCCCCTGACGGCGGGGGGTCTCGACGGAGCGATCCGCCTCTCGCGCTACGCCGCCGAAGTGTTGAGCGCGGCGGTCGAGCGCGAGGATCCCTCGGTGCTCGCTCTCTACTCGGGGGCCGAGTACCAGGCGCGCTTTCTTTCGCGCCGGTGGATGCGCCGCGCACTCTCGGCGGTGCGCTCGCCGCTGCTCGTCGAGGCCGGATGCGCGATCCTGCGCACGCCCCTTCTGTCGGGACTGGCGTGGCACGTGTTCTTCGGACGGGGGTCGTTTCCCGAGCCTGATCGGACGGGGTTGGCGCGGCTGGGGGTTGCGGAGGGGTGACGAGTCGGGACCAATAGGACCTATAGGACGAATAGGACGCCGGTCGGGTGGACCCGCACGTGGACCGGTGCCAGACGGTAGCCGCGCCTTGAGAGAAGCGAAGACCCGCTGGTTCGGCCCCTCTTTGCCGTCACGGTTCGCAACCGGCGACTTCTCGCGCGAGCACTTCCTCTGCCGCACCGTACCAGACGCTTCGCTGATGCTCCGGCACCATCTCGATCGCTCGGATCCAGGCGTCGTTGAACTGACTCGGATGGCGCAGCATGTCCTCGACGATCATTTCCCACCCGGTTTCTCGCGTTGAGGTTAGAGAGGCGTTCGCGTCGAACCTGCGGGCGTGCGCGGTGGCCGGCGCGAAACGGATCTCGAGTGGGTCGCCCACGATCTCCACTTTCGTCTCCAGGAGAAGCAGCTCCGGCGAGAAGGAGAGGCGCTCCACGGCCGCGAGGGCGAGGCGGCCGGTTTCCCGATGGTCGGGATGGCAGGTGCTGCCGTGCCTCGGATCGAATGTAATCACCGTCTCCGGGCGAAACGCCTCGATGGTTCCGGCGATCGTCGCCGAGTAGTCTCGCTCGGCGGCTGCGGCCGCGACGCCTCCGTCCGGGAGTCGAAGGAGCATCAGATCTGCCTCGAACAGCTCGGAGGCCGCTCCCGACTCGGCGCTTCTTACGGACGCGATGTCGGGATGACATCCCGCGGGCAAAAGGCACTCTCCCTTCTCGCCGCGGGTGAGGATGAGGAATCCGCAGCGCGCGCCTTCGTCGAGACACCAGTGCGCGAGCAGAGGCGCCAGGATCGCCTCGTCATCCGGATGCGCCGCGATCCATAGCACGGAAGCGGGAGCCGGCGGTTCGGCGGACCGGCGAACGGTTCGCGTTCGTTCCGCGACCGCGGGCGCGGTGGAGAGGTAAAGGAACATCGTAAAGATTGCGATGCTTCGCATAGTCGGGATACGGATCACGTGGAGAGAACGTCCTACCGGGTCGTCGATGGATTCGCACCGGGGAGCGGAACGCGCATGCGGGCTTCACGATCGGCTCTTGCCGGGATGTTCGTCACTCCGACGAGCGTGAAAACCTGGCCGTGATCCAGGCGCTGATTCTTTCGAGAGCCACGGTAGCGAAGGTCTCCTCGATGGTGCTGTACTCCTCGATCCCGCCCGTCTCGGCGTGCTGGAAGAGATGGTTGAGGCTGGGGAAGATCTCCACTTCGAAATCCGGATTGCCGGCCGCGGTGAGGGCTTTCCGCACGGCAGCCGCGTTGACCTCGGGATGGACATGGAAGTCCTTTTCTCCGAACAACGCGAGGACGGGGACCTTCACGCCGCGGAGGTAAGTCGCGGGATCCTGCCGCATCAATGAGCGGAACCACGGCGTCGTCGACACCTGGATCGCACGATCGATCGAGTC
>JBPPMG010000283.1:0-4178 GCA_051305935.1 Thermoanaerobaculia bacterium | reverse complement strand
GCTCGGTTCCACGCGATGCGGTCGAGCGAACGGCAGCGCACGCGGAGTCGTTCTCATGCGCCCCGCCGGCCGAGCGGCGTCGCGGCGTGCGGCGATAAGCGAGACGGGGTCAGGTCTGGAAATGGCGGGACGCCTTGCCTACACGGAGCGCCGGGACCCAGCCGGCAGAGAAAGCGCGCGCACGACCTCGACGCGCCGCTTCGGGCCGTCGAGGATCGACCGGACGAGGTTCGCGGTCGTCACGTCGCCGAACGTGATCGCGTAGAAGGACGAAGTCGGTTCGATGCCGAGCTCGCGGACGATGCGCCGGACCGAGCGCCCCTTCGCTCGCGAGTCCTTTACACGCCCTTCGAGCTCGCGGAGCCACGCGAGCTTCGCGCGGATCGAGTCCCTGCCGCCGGTGAAGCGGGGGCGGTGGGCGCAAAGGAGTGCGTCGAAGTCGAGTGTCAGGAAGCGCTCGAGCGTCAGGCAGCTTTCGTAGAAGTCTTCGTCGCCGCGGAAGACCTTGATCTTCTCGGCGACGAAGGCGTCGCCCGAGAGGAGCCATCCGCGCTCGGGGACGTGAAGGGCGAGCTGATCGACGGAGTGCCCCGAGGCAGGGACGACGTGAGCGTCGAACCGGCCCAGTGGAACGACGTCGGGGACTTCACGCGCCTCCACGGGGTCGGCCTCGCCCCAGAGGACGTGCTGGTAGAAGCGGCGCGGGAGGCCGTCCGCAACGAGCTTCACGCCGGCGCCTGTCGCGAGGACTTCCGCCCCGAGGGACGCGAGGCGTGCGGCGTTCCCCGAGTGGTCCTCGTGGTGGTGGGTCAGGACGACGCGACCCACCCGCGCGCGGCGCGCCGCGGCGACGACCTCGTCCGCCACGGAAGAGATCCCCGTGTCGACGAGCGTCTCCCCGACGACGTAGCAATAGACCGGAAGGATCTCCCGTCCTCGGTAGGTCCGCGCCATCCGGAGGACGGTGGCATCCTCGAACGCGATCGTTTCGAACGTGTGGCCGGCGGGGAAAGGAACGTGCCGCCAGAGCGGGTCGAGGAGGTGGTAGAGCGGCCTCATCAGTTGGTGGGGTCAGACGCGCCCCATGAAGAACTCATCCGCGAGCCTTCCAGGCGGATGGCTCATGAACGGATGATACTTCAGGGTTGCAGGGATGGGATGTTCACAGCTTCGGAGTTCTGTTCCCATGCATTCGGATGCTTCACGCGGCTCACGGTAGATCTGTGATTTCTGAGATAGTCTGGATGGCGATCAGCGAAGGTCTCGAGGATGGGCCGATCCTGAGCTCGTGAGCTGAAGAGCACGCCGATGCAAGACACCGCGCTCCACTACCTACGCAAGTCTCTCGACAACCCTGACGCGAACTTCCGCGACGGTCAGTGGGAGAGCATTCAGGCGCTTCTCGCGCGGAAGCGGATTCTCGTCGTGCAGCGGACAGGGTGGGGGAAGAGTGTCGTCTACTTCCTCGCGACGCGCCTCCTTCGCGATGCGGGCGCCGGCCCCACGCTCCTGATCTCGCCGCTCCTCTCGCTCATGCGCAACCAGATCGTCGCCGCGAAGCGCATCGGCATTCGCGCCGCGACGATCAACTCGGCGAATACCGACGACTGGGGCGAGATCAAGCGTCGTCTCCTCGACAACGAGATCGACATCCTCCTCATCTCTCCCGAGCGCCTCGCCAACGAGAAGTTCCGCGACGAGGTCCTCATCCCGATCGCAGGCCGCGTCGGGCTCTTCGTCGTCGACGAGGCACACTGCATCTCGGACTGGGGCCACGACTTCCGCCCGGACTACCGGCGCATCGTGTCGATCCTCCAGTCGCTTCCGCGCAACGTTCCCGTCATTGCGACGACCGCCACCGCCAACGACCGCGTCGTCACCGACGTCCGGAAGCAGATGGGCGACGTCGAGGTCGTTCGCGGGCCGCTCGTCCGCCAGAGTCTACGTCTCCAGAACGTCTGGCTCCCGAGCCAGACCGCGCGCCTCGCCTGGCTCGCGCAGCACCTGCCCACGATGCCCGGCAGCGGCATCGTCTACACGCTCACCATCCGCGACGCCGAGCGCGTCGCCCGCTGGCTGAATCAGAACGGCATCATCGCGAAGGCCTATCACTCCGACTCGGGTGAGCGTGAGGAGCTCGAAGACGCGCTCCTCAACAACGAGATGAAGGCTCTCGTCGCCACGGTCGCCCTCGGCATGGGCTTCGACAAGCCCGACCTCGGATTCGTCGTCCACTTCCAGCGCCCAGGCTCGGTCGTCCACTACTACCAGCAGGTCGGACGCGCCGGCCGCGCGGTCGATGAAGCCTACGGCATCCTCCTCAGCGGCCAGGAAGACGACGACATCATCGACTACTTCATCAAGACGGCCTTCCCGCCGCAGGCGCACATCGACGTCGTGCTCGACGCGCTCGAGCAGCACGACGGCCTCAGCCTCCCCGGTCTCGAGAGCGTTGTGAATCTCTCCCATGGGAACATCGAGAAGGCCCTCAAGATGCTCTCGTTCGAGTCGCCGGCGCCTGTCGTGAAGAACGGCCCGAAGTGGTATCGAACGCCGGCTCCGTTCAAAGTCGACGCCGAACGAATCGCCGCTCTCTGCGAGCTCCGTCGCGCCGAGCAGAGGCAGATGCAGGAGTACATGCAGGCGTCCGGCTGCCTCATGCAATTCCTGGGTAAGGCGCTAGACGATCCCCACGCGGCGCGCTGTGGCCGTTGCGCCAACTGCAATGGAGCAGACGTCGTGCCGCGCACATTCGACATGGCACTTGCGAACGCGGCCAGCCTCTTCATGCGTCGAAGCCATCTCGAGATCAAACCGAGGAAGAAGTGGCCGGCCGACGGCATGCCGCGCTACGGATTCCGAGGAATGATCAGGCCAGAGCTCGCGAACGAATTCGGCCGCGCGCTTTCGGTCTACGGCGACGCCGGCTGGGGCGAGACGGTGAAGACAGCCAAGTACGGGGCGCACCAGTACGGCGACGATCTCGTCGAAGGCTGTGCGCAGATGGTTGCCGAGTGGAGCCCGCGGCCGAAGCCGGCGTGGGTCACCTGCGTTCCGTCGAACCGCCATCCGGAGCTCGTCCCGACTTTCGCGAAGTCGCTCGCCGCGCGTCTCGGCATTCCGTTTCGCCCCGCGGTTGGCAAGGTCGAGGAGCACGAGCCGCAGAAGCTGATGGAAAACTCCGCGCAGCAGGCGCGGAATCTCGACGGCGTCTTCTCGATCTCTCAAACAGAAGTCCAGCGCACGCCCGTGCTGCTCGTAGATGACATCGTCGACTCCGGCTGGACGCTCACCGTCGTCGGCGCGCTGCTTCGCCAGGCCGGCTGCGCCGCTGTCTACCCGGTGGTTCTCGCGAATTCGTCCCAGGGCGCTGGTTAGTGGAGTGCATTTGACTAGAGGAGAAGGCCCATGACACCCGCAAACGTATCTCCCGATACCCAGGTCGTACTTCTCCTCTGCGGGCACTTCTCGCCGAAGGAGTCGGCCTCGCCGCTCGAGCCGCGCGAGTACAACCGTCTCGCGGAGTGGATGCGGCAGAACGACGTCCGTCTTCCGCGCCTTCTCCAAGCCGAAGTGTCCGACGCGATCGACTGGGTCGCCGTGAATCTCGACCGCGACCGCGTCCTCGGCCTTCTCGAGCGTGGCGGCGCGCTCGCCCTTGCCGTCGAAAAGTGGACCTCCGCGGGGCTTTGGATCGTCTGCCGCGCCGACCACGACTATCCGAAGCGCCTCCGCACGAGCCTCGGCAGGAGCGCCCCCGCGCTTCTCTTCGGCGTCGGCGATTCTGCAGCGCTCGATCGCGGAGGCCTCTCCATCGTCGGCTCGCGCGACATCGACGCGGAAGGTGAGCAGTTCACCGCCGCGGTCGCGCGACAGTGTGCGCGCGAATCGATCCAGGTCGTCTCGGGCGGCGCACGCGGCGTCGACGAGATCGCGCTCGCGTCCGCGTTCGAGGAGGGTGGCTCCGCTCTCGCCGTTCTCCCGGAAGGGTTAGGCAAGGCGTCACTCGCGGCGAAGTACCGCGCGGGGATTCGCGAGGAGCGGCTCGTCCTCCTCTCTCCCTACGCCCCGCACGCCGGATTCAGCGTCGGCAACGCGATGGGGCGGAACAAGCTCGTCTACGCCCTGGGCGATGCTGCGCTCGTCGTGAACGCGTCGCTGCGAAGCGGCGGCACCTG
>JBPPMG010000218.1:0-3773 GCA_051305935.1 Thermoanaerobaculia bacterium | reverse complement strand
GGCTGGCCTCGCGCTCGCCCAGCCCCAGCCTCCCGCGAATGGCAACGGTAACGGCCCCGCGCCCGGCGCGCCGCCACAGGCCGGCCCCGGACACCCGCTGCTCCGCTGCCTCCAGATTCTCAACCTCTCCGACGACCAGAAGACACAGATCAAGGGAATCCTCGAGACGTCGGCGCCCGTACTGAAGGCGCTTCACGAGACGCTCGCCACCGACCGCCAGGCACTGCGGGCGGCGATCGAGGCGGCCCCGCAGGTCGGATGCGACATCGGCAACGCGATGATCAAGGTACAGACCGACGAAAAGGCAATTCGCGCCGAGCACGAGAAAGTGAAGTTGGCGATCGAAGCAATTCTCACGACCGAGCAGAAGGCGAAGCTCGCCGGCTGCCTCGAAGCCCCGAAGGACGGCCCCGGACCGGGTCAGGGCAACTAACCGACACAACATGGGAACCACGCGCAGCGGCGGCCTTCGGGCCGCCGTTGCTGCGTTCCGCAGAATTGAGAATGAAGAATTGAGAGATGTTCGATCGGCTTCTCGATCTCTCAATTCTCAATTCTCAATTCGTGCCGTTCTCCCGTGACCTTCTGGCCTCGCGTGTGTAAGCGCAGTCACGTCGGCGACGGCGTGGGGGCGGGAAAATGAGCGCATGACCCGGATGTCGAGGGCTCCGAGGATGCGTGCGATCGCGCGCATCCATCTGGCGAAGCCTCTCCGCGGGAAAATCGCCGGGCGCGACATCGTGATTCGCGACGTGAGCCTAACCGGCCTTCGCGCGGAGCACGACTTCCCGCTGAAGGTGGGCGTGGAGGTGAAAATCTCGTTCAACTGGCACGAGACCGGCATCGAGCTGGATGCCCGGGTGATTCGCTGCAAGTTCGAGACCTTCACGAACGGGCTCACCGTCTACCAGTCGGGCTTCCGGCTTTCCGAGTCCGCAAGCGCAGGCGCGCGGCGGCTTCGGGCGCGGATCGCCGACGAGCTGAGTCACGCCCTCGAGGAGCAGCGAGCGAACGCCCGCGGAGACATTCCGAAGTTCCTCGAGCGGATGGTGATCTTCGCGAGAGGCGGACAGGTGACCGAGAATCAGGGCGATGTCGGGTATCGCTACGAGAGCGAGATCGCTCTTCCCTATTACAGGATCGCGCGCGAGCGAGGCTACGTGCGCTATTCGCTCGAGAGCTCGGGCTGGACGCGGAAGAAGACGCACTCCTCCGACCAGCCCGAACAGGGGTTCACACTCTGGTCGCACGAAGACAGCGAGCAGGTCGACTTGCTTTGCGAGGCGTACGAGCGGGGTGACCGGAGCACCCGCTGGACGATCCGCACCTGCGCGGAGCTGAGCCTGATCATCGACGACTCGATCCCGCCCCAGCGGTTCATGCCGTAGCGCGATGGGCGGCGTCCGCGGCGCTCGTCACGGGAAGGCTGCACGCGGGATCGGCTGCGTGGTAGTCACCTTCCGCATTCCAGGCCCTCGCGCGCGAACCGCCGCAGTGCTCGCGCCACGCGCATTCGCTGCACCGCCCGACGAGGCGCTCGCGATCCCTCAGCCGCGGGTAGAGACCCGACACGCTCCAGATGCCCTCGAGGCGCTGTCGCCGGACGTTGCCTGCGACCAGCGGAAGCGCTCGGGACGGCATGACGTCGCCCGTGGGTCCGATCCTCATGGTCGTGCGGCTGTCGTCGAGCTCCAGTGGAGCGAAAGGCGTCGTGCTGGAGCCAGCCACGGGCGCGTGCGATTCCTCGATGTCGATCCTTCTGACGAGCGGCAGCTCCGTCACGATCATCGCGAGCGTTCCTGTGCGGGCGACGTCCACGATGGCGCGCGCCATGCGCCCCAGCATGCGTGCCGTCAACGGGCAGCGAGTCGAGCCGCAGGTCACGTTGACCTGGAGCCGCGTGACTCCGATCGCCGCGAGACGACGCGCCACGTCCTTCACGTCCACGAATCCGGGCCAGCCCGGGACGATCGCGCGAACTCCGAGCCCCTCGTCGCGGAGCGTGTCGATTGCCACCCGAGGCGCGGCATCGAGGCTCCCGAGAACCTCGAATGGCAGGGCTACATCGCACACTCCGGCGTCGTCCAGCTCGGAGGCAAACGAGGCATCGACTGCGAAATCACGCCCGAGCACGAGCGACAGGTGTGACACGCGCCTCGCCGCGCTCGCGGCGAGGCGTACGAGGTCGTCGGCCCGCAGCGGCCCGTCGGCCTCGAGGACGATGTGGCGCACGCCGAGCTCCGCCGCCTCGTCTAACACGCAGATGATCTCCTCGGAGCACATTTCCGGCTCGCCGAATCTGGCGAGCCGTCCGAGCTCGAAGATGATCAATCGGGGTCCCGCTCGATGCGATGTGAACACAACTCCCTCGTGCCATTTCTTATGTCCCGGATCGTCCGCAGGCAGTTCGAGCGATCACCCCGCAGGTGTGACCGATGAACCAGCCACGACGCTGCGGTGAGAGCAAACCGGTCCGCCCGGGCGCCGGCCAGCTCCCCGCCGCATCGCGGTCACGACCTACTCGCTCGATCTCGCTTATCCTGAACTCGATGAAACTGCAGGAAATGACTGTCGCGCCGGCGGCGAATCCCGCGTCCTGCGGCGAGTTCGCTCTGCCGTGCGAGGACATCACGGTCCGCGGTCTGCCGCTTCGCGAGTACACCTTTCCCGGCGGAGTCCGCGACGCGCGGCGCACGCTCGTCTGCATCCCCGGCTTCTCGGCGTCGGGGCGTTCGTTCGCGCGGCTTGCGCCCCTGGCAACGAGTTGGGACATCCGGATGGTGAGCGGTCCGCTCGACCAGCCCTACCCCGAGGATCCGCTCGAGTCACTTGCCGAGGTCGTCGAGGAATACGCATCGCGTTTCGAGCACCCTGTCCTGCTCGGGACCTCCTTCGGAGGCCTGGTCGCGATCCGCGTTGCGCTCCGGATGGGCCGTGCGATCTCCGGGCTCGTCCTGACCGCCGCCTTCGCGAACGGGACGCGTCTCGGCACGCTTCCGTTCATGCGCCGCCTCATCCCTGTGCTGCAGCTTGCGGCAGCGCCTCTCGCACCGATCACGGCGCGCGTCGTCGGCGGACTCGACATCGATCCCGAGGGCTGCACCGCGATCATCGAGGACACGCTCGCGATGTCCGCTGAGGAACGGACGCGACGTTTGCGAGCGATCTTCGCAACCAACCTGCTCCCCAGGCTCGGAGAGATCGAATCACCCGCGCTCGTCATCCACGGGCGTGCCGACCTGCTGGTTCCACGCGAGCGGGCAAGAGAAATGGTTCGCGCCCTGCCGCAGTGCGAGTACCACGAGATCCGAAGGGCGGGACATCTGCCCTACGTGACGCACGCGAAGGAGTTCGTGGAAGTTGCGGGACGGTTTCTGGAGAGGGAGGTTAGTTGTTAGTTGTTAGTTGTTAGTTGTTAGTTGTTAGTTGTTAGTTGTTAGTTGTTAGTTGTTAGTTGTTAGACAGACGGCGTGGAGCGAAGCATCTGCGCCTTGCGGCAGGAAGGTCAAACACGAGTGAGGTTCCCCGTGGCGCCATCCGGCGTCGCTGCCAGGACGCCGCACGAGTCCCAGCCTGACGCGCGGAACGCCATCCGCCTAACGGTTAGACAAACACTCAAGTGTGTCAGGGATCACTTGACCCCCCCCCCCCATCGTCGGTCAGGATGTGCGCGCTCCAGCTGCATCCGACAACCAACGAACCGACAAACGGGAGTTTCCATGCGCGTATCGGCCCCTGCGCTCTGGCTGTTTCTGGTATTCACGTTGCTGTTC
>JBPPMG010000161.1:0-2639 GCA_051305935.1 Thermoanaerobaculia bacterium | reverse complement strand
TTCGCCCTGCCGCCGTTGAACAGCGCGACGAAGATCTCGCTGAACGAGTGGTTGATCGCGGTGAAGGCTTCACGGAACAGTTCCCGTGAGGTCATGTTGATCTTGCGGATGGTCGAGCGAAGGGACTCGATGGCCTGAACGAGATCATCGCGCTGAGTGCGAAGGAAGTGCTCGCGCTCTTCGAGCTCCTGGTGCTCTTCGATCGCGAGGACGTTGACCGGCCCCATCTTCTCGAGCTGATCGGCGAGGCGCGCAACCTCGCTCTCCAGCTCGAGACGCGCCTCATCGCTCGCCGGCGGCTCGACCTCGGCCAGGGCGTCGATGCCGGCGTGGAGGTCGAGTGAGATCTGTTCGCGAAGCAGGTCGAATCCGCCGCGGGCGCGGTCGAGCCTTCGTTCGGCTTCGAACAGCTCCTCGCGTTTCGCGTTCCAGGCCGCTCTCGCTGCCACGGCGCGCTGCTCGACCGCGTCGAGGCTCGCTTGCAGGTCCGAAACCTCGCCCTCGAGCACCACGCGCCGCTCCCCGAGCTCGTGCAGGGAGTTCATCGAGATCTCGAGCTGTCCGCGCGCCTGCTCGACCGCCTTCTCCGTCTCGCTCCGGCGCGTGACGAGCGTGTCGATGTCCTGCGCGAGCTGGCGGCTCCGCCCCTGCAGCGATCCAACGATCCGCGAGAGGTTGTCGTGCTCTCTCCCGATCGCGTTCACGTTGCCGACTGCTGTCTCCATGTCGACGCGGGCTTTCGAGGCTTCCTCGGTGATCGACTCGAAGTCGACCCGCGCGTCCTGGAGCGTCTGCTCGGTGCGTGCGATCGAGTCGTGGGTCGCTCGCTCGCCCTCCTCGAGGCTGCGCAATTCGGCCAGCGCTTCCTCCCGGCGCGCGAGCAGTTGCGTTTTCTCTTCGACGTAGAGCGACTGTTCCTCGGATGCGACTTCCAGGTCTTTTTCGAAGCGCTGGAGCTCGGCCGAAGTGCGATCGCGATCGGCAGCCCTCTCGCGCACGGCGTTCTCGGCCTGTCGCGCGCGCTCATCGGCGAGAATCCGCGCGTCGTCCGCTTCGTGTAACTGCGTCTCGACCAGTTCGAGATCGCCCGCGATTCCGCTGGCGCGTTGCTCCTCGGAGGCGAGGGCCTGTTCGAGGTCCGCCAGCTCGCGTTTGATCGAGAAGACGCCGCGCGCGTTCTCCTGGCGTCCACCGATCACCAGCGGGCCGCGGACGATCTCCCCCTTGCGGGTGACGAACGTCGTGCCGGGGCTGGTCCGTGAGGCGGCCATCGCCTCATCGAGCGTGTCGACGATGCGGGCCTCGGGCACGGAGGCGCGAACTGCATCCGCGACATCTCCCTCTCCCATCAGAGCGCGCGATGCGCTCGAGGAAAAAGACGCAGATCCTTCCGCCGACCAGTCGAGGCGGATGAACGATCCGCGGCCGGCGCCCCGCTCGTCGAGCCGGGCCACCGCCGCTTTGGCGGTCTCCGCATCGGGAACGACCACGGCGTTCGTCATGTCGCGAAGCAGAGCGTCGAGCGCCGTCTCGTACCCCTCGGCCGCGCGGACTGCCTCGGCGGCCGAGGCCGCATGGGGGACGAGCTCGAGAATCGCGCCGCGCACTTCTTCGTCCTGAGATTCGAGCGACGTGAGAAGGCTTCGCAGCGAGTCGATCCGGTACGTGGTCTGCGAGATCGCATCCCGCGCGCTCGAGAGCGAGGATCGCATCCCGTCGCGGCGCCCGGTCAGCTCGTCTCTCGCGGCTGCTGTTTCCCGCGCCCGCTGGAGCGCTTCATTCAATGATCCTTCGGCCTCGGCCAGCGCCTGTTGCACCGATTCCAGCTGCGCACGCGCAGAGTCCCTGCTGGTCGACGCCTTGAGAGCCGAGTCGCCCAGCTTGCCGAGATAGAACTCGCATTTTTCGACCGCGATCTCGATCTGATGCACCTGGTTTCGCGCTTCGGAGATCCGCCCGATCGTTCGCATCAGTCCCTCGCGAAGGGTCGAGAGCGATTTCTCCTCGGTCCTGACGCGGTCGCCTTTCTCCTGCCGCTCCCGCTCGAGGGCATCCGACACTTCCCGGATCTGGTTGCGGTGCTCGACTGCGAGCCGGAGACCTTCGCTTTTCTCCTCCAGCAGTTGCTGCTGCTCGAGGGCTTCCCCCTCGAGATTGCGGATCTGGTCGTCGGCCCCTTCGGTGCGCTCGATCAGGTCCGCAAGGGTGGTTTCGGATTGAGCGAGAAAGGAGCGAAGGCGGTCCGCTTCCGACCCGGTTCGCGTCAGCTCCTCCCGCAGAGCCGATGCGGCGGACGACCTTTCGGCGAGATTTCTTCGCGTCTCGGCCAGGCCGGCTTCTTCCGTGCCGAGGGTCGCGGCCGACTCGCTCTCGAGATTCTCAAGCTCCACGACCGCCGCCTCAGCGGCTTCCTGTTCAGCGCGCGCGAGGACGATCCGCCCTGCATAAAGCGAGCGCTTCGCCGTCGAGAGCTGGTCGGCGAACTCCTTATGCCGCCTCGCCTTCGACGCCTGCCTCTTGAGGGAGTTCAGATTCCGCGTCACCTCGGACAGCGTGTCGTCGATGCGAAGCAGGTTCGCCTGCGTTTCCTCGAGCTTGATCTCGGCCGCACGGCGCTTCGTCTTGTACTTCGTGATTCC
>JBPPMG010000135.1:0-2787 GCA_051305935.1 Thermoanaerobaculia bacterium | reverse complement strand
TCGGTCGGAGCCTCGATCCGGATCCACGACTCGATTCAGGAAGGCGCCTCGCGCTTCTGGGCGGAGATCACGCGGCTCAAGGAGATCGCCGCGCTCAGCCGCGGTGAGCGTCCGCTTCTGTTCCTGCTCGACGAGCTGCTCGCCGGTACCAACTCCCACGACCGCCGCATCGGAGCGGAAGCGGTCCTCGTGAAGCTCATCGAAGCGGGAGCGATCGGCCTTGCGACGACGCACGATCTCGCTCTGACATCGATCGCCGACAACGCCGGCGGTCGCGCCCGCAACGTTCACTTCGAGGACCGCATCGACGGAGACTCGGTCGTGTTCGACTACCGGATGAGAGAAGGGGTGGTCACGCGAAGCAACGCGCTCGCGCTGATGAAGATGGTGGGACTGGTGGACGACCAGACCTAGGGAACTCGATGCCGGAGGTTGAAGCCTCCGCCACTATCGCGCGGCGCCTTCTCCCGCGAGCTTCCCGCTGGCCCATGCCCACTGAAAGTTGAACCCGCCGATCCTGCCGTCGACATCGCAGATCTCGCCGCAGAGGTGAAGACGCGGGACAAGGCGCGATTCCATCGTGCCGAGGTGAATCTCTCCGAGGGGCACGCCTCCCGCGGTCACCTCGGCGAAATCCCAACCGCGATCCCGGCTGACCGGAACCGGAAGCCCGGTCGCGGTTTGCGCCAGGCTTCGCTGCGCTTCACGCCGAAGGCGTCCGAACGGCTCGCCCGGATGCAGCCCGGCGCCGTAACGAATGACGGCCTCTCCGACTTTTTCGGGAACGGCGCCGTGGAAGAGGTTCCGGATTGCGGCGTGCGGATTTTCGATCGCCTGGTCCCGGATCCAGTCCAGAACCTGATCGAAAGTCGCACCGCCGATTCTCGCGACCGCGCGGGAAGACTCGGGGGCAGCCGCCTCGGCCTCCGGGGGGGCCGGAAAGAAGCTGATCTCGATTCCGGCCGATGCGTCGTGCTCTCTGGCGGCGGCCAGGTGGCGGCTGATGTCGAGAATCGCCGGGCCGCTGAGCCCGAAGTGCGTCATGAGAATCGATCCCGTCACCGCGGCGTACACCCTGCCCGACTCCGACCGCACCCGGACCTCGGCATTGCAGCTCGCTCCGCGCAGCTCGGTCAGCCAGTGCCCCGCGGGAAGCATGAGCGGGACGAGCGCGGGAAAGGTCGGCACGATCGAATGCCCGAGCTGTCGCACGAGCTCGTAGCCCGCCCCGTCGCTTCCGGTTTTCGGGACGCTGCGCCCTCCGGTCGCGAGGACCACGCGCGACGCGACGATTTCCTCACCGTTCCCGAGGGTCAGGGCAAATCCTTCTTCCCGCGGCTCGATGGCGATGACTCGGGAATGGGTGCGGACCTCAGCTCCCGCATCGCCGCAGGCGCCCAGTAGCGCATCGAGCACGTCCTTCGCGCGATCGGTCGTCGGAAAGAGCTTCCCCGTCTCCTCCTCCTTCAACTCGACGCCGATGCCGCGGAAGAACGCGATGGTCTCGGAGATCGGGAGCGAACGTAGGATCTTCGCGATTGCGTTGCGCGAGCTGCCGTGGAAGTCGAGCGCGTCGACTTCGCGGTGCGTAACGTTGCAGCGGCCGCCGCCGGCGATGAGGATCTTCGCCCCGATGCGATCTGCTCCGTCGAGTACCACCACGCGCGCGTCGGGTGCCGCGCGTCCCGCGGCGATTGCCGCCATCAGGCCGGCGGCCCCTCCCCCCACGATTGCGCTGTCGATGCTCTCGCTCACGGGCTGATCGCTACTCACGATATCTCGCCGCGGCGATCTCGACGATCTCGGCGATGGTCTGTGGGTAGGTCCTGCCGGATCGGCGCGCAGCCATCGCAAACTCCGCCGAGGAGGAGAGCCAGGGGTTGGGGTTCGCCTCGATGACGTAGATCTTGCCGTCCGCGCGCAGGCGCATGTCGATGCGGGCGTAGTCGCGGAGCTTGAGGACCTGGAATGCGGTCACCGCCGTCTGCCTGAGCCGCTGCTCGGTCGCCTCGTCGAGATCCTCGGCCGGCGCCGAGCGGGTCATCTTGTACGCCTCCGAGTCGCGATCGAACTTCACGTCGTATCCCGCGATCCGCGGCGTCCCCTCTGGAAGTTTCGACAGATCGAGCTCGATCAGCGGAAGCGCCTCGGGGCGGGAGTTGCCGAGGACCGCGGCGTAGATCTCCCGCCCGTCGATGTACTCCTCGACCAGAGCCGGCGAATCGAACTCCTCATCGATGTAGTGCATCCGCTCCATCAGCTCCTTGACGCTGTTCACGACCGCGCCGGCATCGATCCCGATCGATCCGTCCTCGGTCGATGGCTTCACGATCAATGGGAAGCGGATGTCCTGCGCCGAGTCGACGCGCCCCTTGTAGAACATCGCGAAGAAGGGGACATCGAGGCCGTGGAAATGAAAGATCTTCTTCGCGACCGCCTTTTCCTGCGCGAGCATCAGCCCTTTCGGGTCGCTCCCGGTGTAAGGCTTGTCGAGCAGCTCGAGCCATGCGGCGACGTGCATGTCCTTCGTGTCGTCGCCGCCGAACGACTCGGCGAGATTGAAGAAGAGGTCGGCTTTGCACTTCGCAATGGCGATCAGGCTCGACTCGTTGCCGTCGATCAGCTGGTAAAACGGCTCGTGGCCGTTCTTCGCGAGTGCGTCGAATATCTCCTCGCGGTCGAGTTTCGGACGCCTCAGCTTGCGGCCCTTCGTCCGTTTCGCGTCGGCTTCCGCTCCCGGATACTCTTCGGTTCCTTCCCACTGCTCGTAAAGAACCGCGATTCGCA
>JBPPMG010000081.1:0-6620 GCA_051305935.1 Thermoanaerobaculia bacterium | reverse complement strand
CGGATTCCGATTTCCGGCGCCGCTACGCGGCGCGCAGGGTTTGCTCCGCCTCTTCCCCCGGGCGAAGACCGGGGGCTGACGTCGGCTGTCGCTACGCGACAACGGCTGGCCAGCGCCATTAAGTACGTGGCGCCTCCGATTTCTCGAAGGCGCCACGTTTGTCGTTTCTCGAATTCGATGCCTGTCTAACAACTAACAACTAACACCTAACAACCACAAACCAACAACCAACAACTCCCCGCCTACTTCCGAAACACTTCCTCCGCGGGAACGATCTTCACGTTCTCGGCGCGGATGCCGAGCTTCATGGCGCCAATCATCTTGTCCTCGTCGAGGAGCGCTTTCGGCTTCTCGCCTTCGTACGTGATCGTCGAGACCTCGTCGGTCACGAGCTTCTGCTTGAGCCCCTCGGCGTCTTTCGTGATGATCACGATCTTCATGGCGCGCGGGTGGATGTGCTTGCGGATCGCCTTGTTCACGTCGGCGACGGTCAGCTTCGAGAGCGCGGCGCGCATGTGCGACGAGTACTCGCCGATGCCATACCACTCGGAGTCGAGCGCGTAGCCGATCTGCTGGTTGGAGGTCGACGTCTTCACGTAGACGTTCTTCATCAGGTAATCGCGTGACATCTCGAACTGCGCCTTCGTCATTCCGTTCTTCACCAGCTTCTCGACCTCGTGAAGCGCGATGCGAAGCGCCATGTGGCCGTTCTCCGGGACGACCGGGCGGATCCAGACCTCGAAGATCTGCTTCTGCCGGGCGATGTTCGGGTCGGGGAAGAACTGGAACATTCCGCGGGGGAACGCCTCGATGTAGGCGTAGTCGCCGTAATTCATGCCGCGTGTCTCGCGGATGCGGTCGTACAGGTGCGACATCGACGCGCGGTGCTCGCCGAGCCAGGCGCGTGCCACGTCGAGCGCCGCGAAGTCCGCGGACGCGCGGTTCACGTCGATCGGGTGGCCGAACGAGATCGCGGTCGCGCGCGTGTCCTTTGCGATGATGTCGACGTCGTAGCCCTTCGGCGTCTTCCCGACGATGCCCGTGACGCGCGGCGTCTCGCCGGCCGGCAGCTTGCCGAGCTCGCCCTGCAGCGACGACATCACTGTGTCGCTGACGCCTCCGTTGATGCCGACCTTCAGGTTTCCGGTCGTGTAGTGTTGCTTCGCGAAGGCCTTCACGTCGTCCAGCGTGATCGCGTTGATGCCGTCGACGCTGCCGAGAACCGTATGGCCGTACGGAGTGCCCTCGAAGATCCGGTTCTGCAGCCACTCCTTGCCGAGCTCCTCCTCGTTGTTCGAGCGAAGGTCGATCGTGAGCGAGTTCAGCTGGTTGGTCTTGAGGCGGTCGAAGTCCTCCTGCCGGAAGCCCGGCTCGAGGAGCTGCGGCAGCGCGACGGACGAGAAGAGCGCCCAGTTGTCTCGGTGCACCGACATCGTGAAGGTCGTCATCTCCTTGTCGACCTGCGCGCCGAACCCGCCGGCGATCGGGTAGAGCGCCTTGTTGATCTCGTCGATGCGCATCGCCTTCGATCCGGCGTCCGCGATCATCGAGGCGGTGAGGCGGGCGAGCCCTTCCTTGCCTTTCGGGTCGTATGCGGCGCCGATGTCGAATAGAAGCTTGATCCGGAGCTGCGGCAGCTCCGATTTCTGCACGATGATCTGCTTCGCGTCGAGCGCGACCGGGGCCGGGGTGAAGGTCGCGAGCGCGGGGAGCGTCTCGATACCGGCGGGCAGCGCATCCTTCGCGAGCGTCGTCACGACGAGCGACTCGTCGACGAAGTACTTCTTCGCAGCCGCGTCGATATCCGCGGGGGTGAGCGAAGCGTAGACGCGGAAGACGTTGTTGAGCGTGTCGTACGAGCGGCGGTAGCGGACGAATCGTGCCAGGGTGCCGGCGATCGTGTCGGTGTTGTCGAGCCGTGCGGTGAACGAGTAGCGGGCGTTCGCCTTCGCTTCCTCGAGTCGCTTTGCGTCGATCGTCGCGGCGCGTGTCGCCGCCACGGCGCGGAGGATCTCGTCACGGACGTAGAGGACGTCTTCCTGCTTCTTCACGCGGGCGAAGATCGTGATCAGCTCGGGGTCGACGTTGTCGGAGCCACCGGCGAAGAACTGGTCGACCTTCTGCTCCTGCTCGACGAGTTTGCGGTAGACGTCCGACGTGCGGCCGAAGTTGATGTCCATGAAGAGGTCGATCGCGGCCGCATCCTTTGCGGTCTCGCTGAACGCCGGGCCGCGGAAGGCGACGGCGACCCAGGGGGCCGTCGGCGTCTGCCAGGGAACGTGCGCGTAGATCGCGCCCTTCGGCGCCGGTTCCTGCGGGATCGCGACCTTCACGCCCGAGCCGGGCTTCCATCCGCCCCAGTACTTCTCGACCAGCGGTAGCACCTTCGCGGGGTCGACGTCGCCCGCGACGATGATCGCGGCGTTCTCGGGGCGGTACCAGCGCGAGAAGAACGTCTTCGAGTACTCGTACTGGTTAGGCATGTCCTCGATGTCCTCGATGAAGCCCATCGTGGTGTGCCGGTAGGTGTGCGTCGTGAACGCTTTCGCGCGCATCGTCTCGTAGAGCTTCTGGATCGGGTTCGCCGAGTTCTTGTTGTACTCGCCGAGCACCGCGCGCGACTCGGTCTTGAAGGCCTCGACCGGATAGGAGAGGTTCTGGAAGCGGTCGGCCTCGATCTTCAGGATCGTCTCGAGGTCTTCCTTCGCGAAGGTGACGTGGTAGTTCGTGTAGTCGTCCGTGGTGTACGCGTTCTGCCGCGCGCCCGCCTTCGTGATGATGGCGTTGTACGCGTCGGGCGTGAGCGTCGGCGTTCCGCGGAACATCATGTGCTCGAAGAAGTGGGCGAAGCCCGATTTGCCCGGCTCGACTTCGTTGCGCGAGCCGGTCAGCACCGGGATCTGCACCGAGACGATGTTCGGGAAGCCGGTGGGGACGACGATCACGACCAGGCCGTTGGGCAGCGTCGTCGTCGTCGCCTTGAAGGGGAGGATGTCGCCCGGCTCAGCCGCAAAGGCCGCAACGGGGACGATCATGAGGAGCAGTGCGAGGCACGCTCCGAGCATACGAAGATTGCGCATGTGGACTCCTGTGATTGGTGGTGTTCGGGACAACAGGGAAACCGTGGAGCGGCAGGACAGGCCGCTGCGATTGTCGTGAATGATAGCGGATCGTCCGGCCCGCGGGCGTGACCGTTCGGTGACGGGGTGGGCTCCGGCGGGGGCTTCTTTTCGAAGCTGCGTACAAATCAGGCGAAACCATCGCCGTCCGGCGCGCGTCTGACTCTCAAACGACGAAGCGCGAAGGAGACTCGCTCTTGAAACGACTGCCGCTTTTTCTGGCATCCCTGACCCTCGTTCTGTCTTCCGTCACGGTCGAGGCCGGCGATCTCGTTCGCGTCGTCCGCGCGAAGCTCTCCGCCGGTGATCTCGCGAGTGGCATCGCCGCCGCGGAGGACTACAAGCGTGCGACCGGCGTCGACGAGGAGTATCTCAACGCGGTCGGCTGGCTCGCGCGCGGTGCGGAGATGCTGGACCGACTCGAGTTGGCCGATCTCTACGTCGGCGAGCTGCATCGGGAGATCCCGGAGGAGAAGGAGGCGTACCTCACTCCATACGGCGCGGCAATCGAGGTGGAGGGGCGACTCGTCGCCACACGCGGGGGCCGTGGCGCCGCGATCCGCTACTTCGAGCGCGAATTGGCCGACGCGAAGGCGACATCGCTGCGATCGCGCATCGGCAAGAACATCAACATGTTGTCGCTCGAGGGACAACCTGCGCCGGCTGTCGCGACCGCCGACTTCCTCGGCAAGCGGCCTCCATCGCTGGAGGAGTCGAAGGGCAAGCCCGTGCTGCTCTTCTTCTGGGCGCAGTGGTGCGGCGACTGCAAGGCCCAGGCAGGGTCGCTCGCGCGCGTCTGGCAGAAGTACCGCGACAAGGGGCTCGTGATGATCGCGCCGACGCGCTACTACGGCACTGTCGGCGAGAAGGACGCGACTCCGTCCGCCGAGAAGGAGCAGGTCGCGAAGGTCTGGAAGGAGTCGTATCCCGGGCTCGAAGAAGTCCCCGTCGTCATCGACACCGAGACGATGGTCCGCTATGGCGCCTCGGCGACGCCGAGCTTCGCGCTGATCGACCGGCGCGGAGTCGTGAGGTTCTACACCCCGACGCGACTGTCGGAGGCCGAGCTGTCGCGACGGATCGATGAGTTGCTGGCGGAATGACTGCTGTTCGGCAATTCGCGTATTGCCACCGTCATGTGTGGCGGGGCCGCTGGCGACTCCAGCGCCGCGCCAACGAGGATTCGTCGTCATGTCGGATCGCATCTCGTGCAACAATCCGGCAACGCACTGGGCGCGGCGCGCCCGGCCCCCGTAGAGTTCGCTCGTGAGAACGATGACCCCGCTGTGCCTCAGCATCACGCGTATAGCCGCAATCCTGCTTCTCGCCTCTGCCTTCGGCGCCGACGCCCAGGTCACGCCCGAGTTTCCCGTCAGCGCTATCGACGAGATTGTCGCTCCCGGTTTCAGGGGAACGCTCGTGGTCGCCAGCGACGGGGACGGCTTCCTCGCGACGTGGAACGATGGGCGGAGTTATCCCACCGCCTACGCCGCGCGAATTGACCGGGACGGCAAGGTACTCGACCGTTCCGGGCTGCGTCTTCCAGCCAACGCGAGGGACCTGACCTGGAACGGCACCGCGTATTTCGCCTGGGAAGGCGCCGTCGTGTTTCGCTTGAGCCGCGACGGAGAGCTCCTCGACCCCGAGCCTCGCCGCGTCAACCCCGAGGGGGCAGTCGGATTCGGCTTCGCAGCCGGACGCGACAGCTCGATCTCCGTCCACCGTGCGCCCTCGAGTGACTACTTTGCGGCGATCCTCGACGACGAGCTCGAGTTCGTCCATGAAGCGATTGCCTTGCGGCCCGATGTGCCCTACTTCAATCTGATGGCGCTCGGAACGGGCGAGCTTCCCGACGGCAACTTTCTCGTTCTCCTGACGCCCGAGTGGTATTCCTGTCCGTCGGGCTGCCCGATCTTCGCGTTTCACGTGAATCCGACTACCGGCACCGTGACGAAGAGCTACACCCTCAGCGAGTCTCCGAACGCTGCGGGGGAGCAGCAGTCGGTGCTTTCGATCGGGACGACCGGATTCACGCTTGCCGGGCTTCACTACAGCTCGGCGAAGACGACTGCGCGGACCTGGGACTTCGACGGCCGCCCGATCGCGAGCCACGTTTTGTACACGGGCTCCCCGAACAACTATCAGGCCGGCCCCGACATCGTCTTCGACGGCTCGGGCTGGGTTGTCGTTTTCACGACCTACGAGGGCCAGTCGATGACGACGACCCGCGCGGCGAAGATCGGAGAGTCCGGGACGTGGGATGGCACACTTCGCACGGTCGACCTCCCTGGTGCTGTTAGGCGCGAGCAGCCGCGGCTCGCGTGGAACGGAAGCCGGTACCTGTACGGGTTCCACCGCTCGTTTCCATCGACCTCCGAGTCAAACCTCGATGTCGGCACGACTTCGTCGTGGGATCGCGTCGAGGAACTGACCACACTCGCGTACAGCCCGACGCCGCAGGAAGCGATCGCGGTCGCCTCGATGGGAGGCACGCACCTTGCGCTCTGGTCGGCGGGCTCGCCGCAGCGGGGAACCGAGCTGCGCGCGACGCGGATCGGCGCATCGGGGCCTCTCGATCCACACGGGATCGAGGTCGCGCGGAACCTCGCGCTCGCCGACCTCGACTCGGGGATCAGCGCGTCGGTCGTGCCTGCCTCCGGCGGGTTCCTGATCGCATGGCTCGACGGGAAGTCGCTGTTCGTCAGGCGCCTCGCGCTCTCGGGTGCATGGATCGACGAGGCGCCGCGCCTCGTCGCAGGCGACGCCTGCACGTTCAGCCGCCAGGGTGTCGTCCAGTCGGGCGGAGCTTACGCGATCGCCTATACGACATGTGATCCAGGGCAGGTCGTGATGCGAATCCTGGGTACCGATGAAATGACGTTAGGTCCGGCGAGGCCGGTCTCGCCCGTCGAAGAAGGAGTGGGGAACCCCGTCATCGCCGGAAACGGAAGTGAGCTGCTCGTCGTCTGGCAGCTTCTGGTCTCCTCGTTCTGCCCGGTCCTTTGCCCCGCGCCGCTGCCTCAACTCGTCGCCGCGCGCGTCACGCACGATGGAGAACCTCTCGGAGGTCCGTTCGACGTGACGAGCGAAAACGGAGGCAGCTATCTGCCACCCGCCGTCGTCTGGACCGGAAGCAACTATCTCGTCGCGTGGGACCGCCGCGCAATGCGGATTGCGCCCGATGGAACGCTGCTCGACGGGCTCGACGGCGAGCTTCTGTTCGAGCAGGTCAGCTTCGTGCAGCCTTCGGCGACGTACGACGGCCACCGCGCTTACCTGCTCTGGAGCGGGAGCGCGGAAACCGTCTCCGAGGAGCGCCTGCATCTGCTGTCGATCGATCCGACGCGGCCGCTGCGCGAGCAGGCCCTCGAGGGGGAGCCTGGATGGATCGAAACCGGTTCCTGGCGCTACTACCGCATGCCGGCGAGTGCGATCACCGCGGTCGGACGCGGACAACTCGTGCTCCTCTACTCCCGCGTCTCACCCGACGCGGAGTACGGC
>JBPPMG010000058.1:0-22917 GCA_051305935.1 Thermoanaerobaculia bacterium | reverse complement strand
GACCCAAATACTTCATTTTTCCGACCTGACCCCATCTCCCTGTAGCTCAAGGCCGTTAGACCTGACCCCATCTCCGCAAATCTGATAGAAGGTAGCGTCATGTACGTCGCAATGAACCATTTCAGGATCGCAGAGGGCCGGGGCGAGGAGTTCGAGACGCGCTGGAGAGATCGGGAGAGCTACCTCGACGATGTTCCCGGGTTCGTCCAGTTCCACCTCGTCCGCGGGAAGGATCACGAAGACGGCACGCACCGTTACGCGAGCCATGTCATCTGGGAGTCCGAGCAGAGCTTCGTCGACTGGACGCAAAGCGAGGCGTTCCGGAAGGCGCACGGGTCGGCGAGGATGCCCGAGGGGATGATGGTCGGTCACCCGCAATTCCTGGGGTGGCAGTCGGTCGAGTTGTAGCTCGCGGGAAGGGGTGAGTCTTGCGGAACGCTCGAGACTACAATTCTCCGCCGTATGAGTGACACCGAATCGTTGATTCCTCGTTTTGACGACGAACACCGCGGACGGGCGCATGCGCTCGTCGACCTGCTTTTCGATCACGTCGGCAGCGTCGAGGCGCGGCCCGTCGTCGAGTGGACTGCCGCCGAGGATCTTCGCCGGCTCGTGGCGTTAGGCGACCAGCCTCGCGCGACCGCATCCTCGGATGAGCTCATGCGCCAGGTCGCGAGGTTCGCGATTCAGCTCCACCATCCGATGTACATGGGGCACCAGGTTTGCCCGCCGTTGCCGACCGCGGTGCTCGGCGACCTGCTGGTTTCGGCGCTCAATCAATCGGACGCCGTATGGGAGATGAGCCCGATCGCGACGGAGATCGAGAAGGAAGTGGTGCGATGGCTCGCGAGCCGTGCGGGCTATCCCGCGGAGTCGGAAGGGACGGCGGTGTCAGGGGGATCGGCGGCGAACCTCACGGCGCTGCTCGCCGCGCGCGCCCGATGGGCGGGCGACGGCGCAAACGGGGGAAGACGGCCGGTCATCGTCTGTTCGGCGGACTCGCACTACTCGGTCGTTCGCGCGGCGTCGATCATGGGAATCCCGGCGGGCGACGTGGTGAAGTCGCCGACCGACGCCACTCACCGGCTCGACCTTGCCACGCTCGAGACGATTCTCGATTCGCTTGCGTCGTCGGGTGACCGGTCGGTTCTCGCGATCGTGGCTACCGCGGGCTCGACCGCGACCGGCGCGTTCGATGATCTCGTCGCGACCGCCAGGATCCGCGACCGCCACCACACCTGGCTGCACGTCGACGCCGCGCACGGAGCGTCGGTGCTTCTCTCGTCTTCGTTGCGGCATCTCGTTGCCGGGATCGACCGCGCGGACTCGCTCGCGTGGGATCCGCACAAGATGCTCTGGATGCCGTTGTCGCTCGGCATCGTGCTCGTCCGGGACGGCTCGTGGCTGCGACGCGCGTTCGCCGCGGACGCGCCCTATCTTTTTCACGCGGAGCGAGCCGGCGCGGACATCGGGGCGATGACGATCCAGTGCTCGAAGCGCGCCGACGCGGTGAAGCTCTGGCTCTCGCTCAAGGTGTCCGGGGTGGAGGCGTTCGAGGCGGCGCTCGATCGCGTCGCCTCGGTGACGAAGCATCTCCATCGGCTCGTCAGAGAATCGGGCGACTTCGAGGCGATGCACGAGCCCGAGTTCAACATCTTCTGCTTCCGCTGGATTGGATCCGGGGCGGCGACGGACGAGGAGCTCGACGCGGCGAACGCCGCGATGCGGGAGCGCCTCGTGCGAAGCGGCGAGGCGTGGATCACGTCGACGGTACTGAAGGGCCGGAGAGTGCTGCGCGTGACGATCATCAACCCGCGCACGGGCCCCGACGAGGTCGGGCGCATGCTGGACGCATTGCGGCGAATTGCCGCGGAAAGTTAGGCGTACGCTCAACCGAACCGGCGCGCGCTCTTCCAGAACGCCGGCCAGTCGGTGCGGAGATCGCGACAGAGGAAGACATCGGGGTGGTAGACCGTCTCCTCGTTCTCGACGCCGTGGCGGTTGGTGATGCGCGCGACCGGCTCGCAGCTCCGGAATATCGTCTGGAGCTCCTCGGCGTCGATCCCGAGGACGATCAACGTTTGCGGCGGCGGCTCGGGGTAGCCGCGGAGCCAGTAGGAATTTACCCCGCTGATCGCCGTGGGCAGGCCCCGCGCAGGGCCGTAGAGGTTGATCGCACCCGCTTCGCCGTAGTTGCCCGTGAGGATCCCGGTTCGCGCTCGCTCCTCGGCCGGAAGGCTCGCGTGGACCGAAGCCACGGTGTCGACGAGCTCGGGCCAGCCGATCTGCTCGCGCATGTCGGTGTTGACCGAGCTCGCGATCTGAAAGAGCCGCGAACCGATGGGGGAGTACGGCCCGAGCGCCGCGACCATCGCGCCGCCGATGGCGAGCGCGACCCAGGTAGCGGCCACGACGAACCTCGCGCGGACGCGCGACATCGCGGCGATCCATCGCTCCCACGGAACGGTTCCTGCGGCGAGCAGCGTCGCGAACACAGGCCCGGTGTAGTAGCCGCGACCCTGGGCGAGCAGGAAGAGCACGAACGGAACGACAGTCATCCACCCGAGAGCGCGGTAGCGTCGCGCGGAGGGACGAAAGAGGTGAACGAGGCCGGCGAGCCAGAGAGGAATCGTGAGAGGGTTTGCGGCGAGACGCAGCTGGTCGAGCAGGAAGTCGTCGGTTCTGCCGATCCTGACGTCCCTTTCGCGGATGTGCTGCAGGAACTCGAGCGAAATGAAGTCGTGCCGCCATTGCCATAGGAAGTTAGGCAGAAACACGACGAGTGACAGTGCCACCCCGGCCCAGAGCCAGCGGCTCCGCAGGTCGCGACGCAGGTCGGTGAACAACACGCCGGCGACCACGCCCGCGACGCAGAAGATCATCGAATACTTCGTGAGCATGCCGAGGCCGATCGCAGCGCCGATCGCGACCCACCAGCGCGGATCGCCGCTGTTCACGCGGCGCAGGACGAGCCAGGCGATCGTCACCCACCAGAGAAAGTCGAAGGCGACGTACTGGAGCATCGTGCCTGCGACCCACGCGATCGTGGCGATGCTGACCGCGATCGCCGCGATGATCTGCCCGCGCCGCGACGCTCCCAGCTCTCGCGCTATCAGGCCGGCGAGAACCATCACGACGCTCATCGCGACCGCGGAAAAAAAGCGGACACCGACGGTGGACGCCCCGAACAGTTCGAGCGCCAGCCGTCCGACGAGGGGGGTGATCGGCGGGTAGGCGACATAACCCCAGGCGAGACGTCCGGCGTCGTCGAGGGTCGCCAGCTCGTCGCGATGGAATCCATACCCTTCGTTCGTCGAAGCATTGATCGCGAGTCGCGCGAGGGCGAGGAGGACCAGCACCCCGAGGTCGCTCGTGAGGAACCGGGACCATCGCGAGTGCGCCTCGATCGCCGCGTCTCCTGCCATGATGGAGTCAGAATATCAGGTCGTGGAACTGGCTCGCATGGCTCAAAAAGACGACGCGACTCTGTCGCTGCGCTGCGGATGCCGCCACTGCGTGCCGTTGCCACAAACCAATCCGGTCTTACCGGTAGAACGCTTCGTCGAAGCGTCGATCTGCAGAATGCGGCTTCCGGGAATCGGTCAACACGAGTCGTCGGCGTTCACGAGAGCCGGCTCGAGCGCGGTGTCCTGCCACACCGGATGAGTGTCAGGCCCCGAGTCGCGTCGAACGAGACGTGCCGCGATTGCCACGGTGATGAGATCGAGCAGGATGTAGAGGATCCCCACTCCGGCCGGCGGGTTCGCCGAGTGCAGTCCGACGAACGGGACCTCGGCGGCCCACTGCCAGTTGCCGATCGCGGTGCCGGCCCACTCGAGCAGGATCGTGAAGACGAAGCAGGTCGACAGCAGAAGCTTGTTGCGCGAACGCCGGATCAGCGCGACGGCTCCGATCCACCAGAGGAATCCCCACGTGTCGCTCATCAGCGCGAGACTGACGAGAGCGATCAGGCTCCCGATCACGATCACCGCGCGCGTGATGGCGGGCGCATGTCGTCGGAAGAGCTCCTGTCGCGCGCTCGCGGCCGCCAGCGTGTAGAAGAGGCCGTGCCCGGGAGGACCGTAGAGTGGGATCAGCGCATGCTGGTAGGAGTAGAGGCCCCTGCCGAGAGAGAGCACGATCTCGCCGGTCGTGGCGACGACGATCGCGCAGATGATCTGCCGCGAATCGACGCCCGACCCTCGCGCGAAGAACCAGAGGAACGCCGCGGTCGCTGCGCCCAGGCCGAGTTGCGGCCACAGCCCGTCGCGGTCGATCAGGAGAACGACCGCCATGAAAAGCGTCGAGGCGATGACGAATGTGACGAAGCGGCGTTCCATTTAGAAGACTCGGCCTGAACTGCGCCCGCCGCACGATACCAGCACTTCGTGAAGTTGTGGCCTCTCGGGGTTCGCGTGCAGGGTGAGAGGCCAATGGCTTTTGACTGAAGCACTCCACGAGCGCAGGGCCCGTCATTCCAAGCGCAGCGAGGAATCTGCAAGAAGGCTGGGCTGCTCACTTCCTAAGTTGAGATCCTGGCCTGGAAGCAGGAATTGCTGCTGAGGAAGCGGTCAGTTACCCTTGGCAGATTCCTCGCTTCGCTCGAAATGGCGGCTGCGCCGGGGAGTTCCTCAACCAAGGGCCATCGGTGTCGGGTTCGAAGAGTCAGGTTCTCAGACACGTCGCCTTTATTACGAAATCTTCATCATTCGGACCTGACCTCCGTTGCTATCATGCGCGCCGGAATGCCAACCGCAATTCAGCCTGCGATCGCATCGGGCGCCCTGGTGCTCGGCCTGCTCAGCCTTGTCGCGACCGAATCAGCCGCGGTCACGCTGAAAGACCAGCGCGGGGCGATGGGCTCGCGTTTCGAGATCTCCGCGGTGCACGCCGACCCGAAGGAGTGCCAGGCGGCGATCGACGCGGCGTACGCGGAGATCGAGCGGATCGAGGCGGTAATCTCCGAGTGGCGCGAAACCTCGGCTGTGAGCGAGATCAACCGCAAGGCGGGAATCGAGCCGGTCGTCGTCACGCAGGAGCTTTTCAACCTCACGCGGCGTTCGCTGCGCGTGTCCGGACTGACCGATGGTGCGTTCGACATCACCTTCCACACCGTCGGCCGGCTCTGGAACTTCAAGTCCCGCACGGCGCCGATTCCCGATGACGCCTCGATCAAGCAGGCACTGAAGGACACCGGCTATCGGCACGTCGTACTCGACGAGTCGAAGCGCACCATCTATCTCGACAGGGAGTCGACCCGGATCGGCTTCGGCGCCATCGGGAAGGGGTACGCTGCGAACCGCGCCGTGTTCGTTCTCAAGGAGCGCGGCGTCACCGGGGGCGTCATCAACGCCGGCGGCGATCTCGTCATTTTCGGCACGCAGGAAGACGGCAGGTCCTGGCGAATCGGCATCGCGAACCCGCTCGACGGCGACAAGGTCTTCGCGTACCTCGACGCCACGGAGCAGGCGGTCGTCACCTCGGGCGACTACGAGAACTACATCGAGTTCGAGGGGAAGCGTTACTCGCACATTCTCGATCCTCGAACCGGCTACCCGGCCGGGGACGTTCGCAGTGTCACGATCGTGTGTCCGGATGGCGAGCTGGCGGATGCTCTCGCGACGGGTGTGTCAGTATTGGGTGTCGATGCCGGGCTGAAACTGGTGAACGGGCTTCGCGGCGTGGAGGCGATGCTCGTCGACCAGGCCGGAAGAATCCACTTCTCGCAGGGCCTCGAGTCGCTGCTCACGAAGGCAGGTGTCGAAGAATGAAGCGTGGTGTTCTGGTCTTTCTACTGTTTGTTGGCCTAACGGGACTGACGGGCTGCACGACGGTCCAGCCGTGGGAGCGCGGCGTGCTCAGCTCCGAGTCGATGAAGGTCGACGACTGCCGGACGCATCGCTTCGAGCGAAACGTCGAGGTCTATCGCGAGGGCGCCGTCGGTGGCAATGGCGGCAAGTCGGGCGGAGGTTGCGGGTGCAGCTGAGATCACTCGCGAAACTGCTGCTCGCTGCGGCACTCGTCTCGAACGGCCCCACACTCTTCGCCCAGGCCGATCCTGAGGGGCGCTTCGATGCCGACATCCTCTTCAGCTACTACAGTCAGGATGGCGACCATTCTCCTGTGACCGGAGGAATCGGCACCGAGAAGCTCGACGTCTTCTCTCCGGTGGTGGTCCTCGCGTGGCGCATCGACGAGAAGTTGACGCTGACGGCCGATCTCGGCATCGACCAGATCTCGTCGGCGTCGATCGGAAACATTCAGATGGAACTGGGGAGCGCGAGCATCCCCGCGAGCGATACGCGCACGTTCGGCACCTTCAAGGCAAAGCGAAAGTTCGGGAATCAGACGTTGGGGCTGACGCTGGGCGCCGCGAACGAGTACGACTACGAGTCGTTCTCCTACGGGCTCGACTGGGCGATCGACCTGAATCGGGCGAACACCGGGATCGCCGCGAGCGTCCGCCGCTACGACGACGCGATCGACCTGGTCGGAATCAACGGGTACGGCTCGCAGGGCGACGGAGAGCCGATCACCGAGGGGCAGGGCGACCGCACGACGACGGACGCGGTGTTCACGCTGTCGCAGACGCTCGGTCGCCGGACGGTCGGCGGCCTCGAGCTGTTTCTCAGCCAGCAGGAGGGCGTGCTCTCGACCCCGTACCACGAAGTGATTCTCCTCTCGGACTCACCGCTCTATCCGGACGGAAGGCACGTGGCCGAGAGGCTTCCGGACAGCCGCGATCGCAAGGCGCTCGGCCTGAGGCTGAACCACGCGTTCACCGACACTCTGATCCAGCGGGCTGCATACCGATACTACGAGGACGACTGGGGCATCTCCTCGCACACGATCGATCTGGAGACGCACTTCCGGCTGCCGACCGAACGCGAGATGTGGGTCTACCCGATCCTGCGTTACCACACGCAGACCGGTGCCGACTACTTCGGTCTGCCGCTCACCTTCACCGGCGCCGAGGACTTCTACACCTCCGACTATGATCTCGCCGAAACCTCTGCGAACAAGTTAGGCGTCGGCTGGAGCGTGTTCACCCTTCCTAACGAGAACTGGCTCAAGCACGTCGATCGGTTCGAGATTCGGGGTTCGTACTACGATCGCGACGACGGGCTCTCCGGCTTCACGACATCGTTCTCGTTCGGGTCGACGTTCTGATGAGACTCTCTGCCATCATTCTCGCGACTCTCCTTGTGCTGTCGGGCTCGGCAATGCTGGCCGAGGAGACTGACCAGAAGGGCATGACCCATGCGTGGAAAGGTCCGTCGCCCGGTTACACGGTCGTCGACTTCGCCGCCGCCTGGTGCCGCCCCTGCTGGGAAGTGCTTCCACGCCTCGAGGCGTACGCGTCGAGCCATCCCGAGGTCCGTGTGCTCGTCGTGAGCGTCGACGACGACGCCAAGGGTCGCAACGCGCTCGTGGAGAAGCTGAAGCTCACCATTCCGGTCGTCTGGGACGAGAAGCACCGGATCGCTGAGCACTATCGTCCCGGAGGGATGCCCGCGACCTTCATTCTCGACCCGGCAGGAAAGATCGTGTACACGCATGTCGGGTCGGGAAAGAAGGAATGGGACGCGATGGTGGCGTTCCTGGAGACGGCGACGAAGCGCTGATCGCGCTGGCATTCGCGTCGAGCGACTAGAGCGGCTTCATCGATCCAGCGGCGACGAAGCGTAGAATCGTCCGCCGAGGTGGTGAGAATGAAGCTCGACGTCGAATTCGTGCGGTCCCAGTTTCCCGCGTTCGATCACGTGCCGGCGAAGCAGTGGGCGTTTTTCGAGAATGCCGGAGGGTCGTACGTCTGCCGGCAGGTCGTCGACCGGCTACACGCATTCATGACCGAGTACAAGGCGCAGCCCTACGGGCCGTCGTGGATGGCGACCCGCGCTGGTGAAGCGATGGACTCGGGATATGCGGCAATCGCGGGGATTCTCGGCACGCGGCGCGAAAACCTCACTCTCGGTCCGTCGACGACGGCGAATCTCTACGTGCTCGCGCACGCACTCCGTCCGGGACTCGTCGCCGGCGACGAGATCGTGGTGACGAACCAGGATCACGAGGCGAACATCGGATGCTGGAGACGCCTCGAGGAGTTCGGCGTGGTCGTCAGAGAGTGGCGCGTCGACAAGGCGGGCGAGTTGCAGCTGGGAGATCTCGAGCGCCTGGTCTGCTCGAAGACGCGCGTGGTCTGCTTCTCGCTCTCGTCGAACATCATCGGCACCCAGAACCCGGTTGGCGCCATCGCCGGCATCGCGAAGCAGCACGGCGCGCTCGTGGTGGGGGATGCGGTCTCGTTCGCTCCGCATTGGATTCCGGAGGTCGAGGCGAGCGGGCTCGATTTCTTCCTGTTCTCCGCGTACAAGACGTTCGGGACGCACATCGGCGTGATGTGGGGCTCTGACGAGGGGCTGGCGAGGACGACGAGCCAGGGGCACTACTTCAACGAGAAGAAGCCTAACCTCCGGCTCAATCCGACGGGCCCGCTGCACGCCGAGATCGCCGCGCTGGAAGGAGTCGGGACGTACATCGACACGCTCTACGGGTACCACTTCGGGGCGATCGAGGAGAGTCTTCGCCGCCGCACGGAGGCGGTGTTCGAGCTCGTCAAGGCGCACGAGATCGAGTTGACGCAACGGCTGCTCGAGCGGCTCGCAGAGGTTCCCGGCATCCGCGTCGTGGGAGCGGGAACCGCGTCGATGAAGACGCGCAGCTCCGTGGTTTCGATCCGTTCCGATCGGATCGCGCCTGCCGAGCTCGCGAGGCGTCTTGCCGAGCGGGAGATCGCCGTTGGGACCGGCCACTTCTACGCCGCGAGACTCCTCGAGGCGCTCGGGCTCGACCCGGAGCGCGGCGTGCTGCGTGTCAGCATGGTGCACTACAACACCCCGGAAGAAGTCGACCGGTTGACAGAGGCGCTTGGCGAGCTTCTCGCCGTCTGAGATCGTGGGCACCCGGCCGCCCGCTGTTATATTCTCGCCGTGGCAGTTCGTTCGCGACGGCCACCGCTCCGCAATCAGGCCGAGTCTTGCCGCATCGACGAATCACGCCAGGGAGACGACGATGGATATCAACGAGATCCTTGCCCAGGCGGGTGGTCTGCAGTCGATGGCGCGTGAGCTCGGCGTGAGCGAGAGTCAGGCGAAGAGCGGTGCAGCGGCGCTTCTTCCCGCGATCCTCGGCGGCTTCAAGAAGCAGGCACAGGCGCAGCCCACGGGGCTCGCGGGGCTCGGCGGGCTGCTCAGCCAGCTCGGCGGCGGCGGTCTTCTCGACGACGTGCTCTCGCCGCAGCCGACGAACGTGAACAAGGGCAACGACGTGCTGGGCCAGATCTTCGGTACGAAGGACGTGAGCCGCACGGTCGCGCAAAGCGCCGCGGCGAAATCGGGGCTGGACCCGTCGATCCTGAAAAAGATGCTGCCGATGCTTGCGATGCTCGTCGCCGGCTACATGGCGAAGCGGCAGGGGGGCGGCGCGGCGACGGGCCAGGCGTCTTCAGCCGGTGGCGGAGGGCTCGGCGGGCTGCTGGGCGGTCTGTTAGGCGGAAGCGGTGGCGCATCCGGCGGCGCGAAGACGGGTGGCGGGCTCGCGTCGATGCTCGACTTCGACGGCGACGGCAACCCCCTGGACGACATTCTCGACATGGCCGGCAAGCTCGGAAAGTAGGCCGCTGCGCGCGGCGGCGCGACGCACGGTCGTGAACGTGAAAGGAGTGACGACATGAACTGGATCATCTCGTTGATCATCGGCGGAATCGTCGGCTGGCTCGCGAGCATCATCATGAAGACGAACGCCCGGATGGGCTGCATCGCCAACATCATCGTCGGCGTGCTCGGATCGATGCTCGGCTACTGGCTTGCGGGGATTCTCGGCTTCACGACGAGCGGCGGCATCGTCGGGTTCCTCGTCGCGATTGCCGGAGCGGTGCTGTTGATCTTCATCCTGCGCGCGATCGGTTTGTTCAAGAGTTAGGCGCATCTGCCGGGCCGGCGTGCGATATCGTGTCGAAGTCATGGCAGCTTCCATCGGCATCGTCGGCTGCGGCTGGCTGGGGCGCGCGCTCGCGATCCGGCTCGTAGCGTCTGGAGTGCGCGTGGTGGGAACGACCGGGTCCCGCGAAAGCGCGGCGCACCTCGAGACCCTGGGCGTCGAGGGACTCGTCGTCAGGTTCTCTGCGGAGGCTCGAGGGGATGTCTCGAAGCTGCGCGACGTCGCGGCGATCGTGGTCGCGGTTCCACCGGCGCGCGAGATCGACCCGGTCGCCCAGGCCGGCGCGATCGCGCGCGTCGTTGCCGAGACCGGCGCTGCGCACGTCGTGGACATCAGCACGACCTCGGTCTATCCGAGTGAGGGAAGGACGGTCGTGGAGGAAGACGCGATGCCGGAGCACCCGCTTCGCCGCGTCGAAGAGGCTATTCAAGGGAGCGGGCGCGCGGTGACGATCCTTCGTTGCGCGGGGCTCTTCGGGCCGGGCCGGCTCATCCTTCCCTACGTGCTCCGTGCGGGCGTCGTCATCGCGGAGAGTGCCCCGATGAACCTGGTCGAGCAGTCCGACGTGGTGGGCGCGGTTCTGAGGGTTCTCGAGGAGCCTGTGGCTGACACGTTCAACATCTGCGCCGACGAGCATCCGACGAAAGCGGAGTTCTACCGTGAGATCGCGAGGCGCACCGGGATGGACGTACCCCGCTTCGAGGCAGGGGCGGAGCCGTGGAAGATCGTTGACAACCAGAAGTTCAAGAAGCGATTTGGCTTCCGGTACGAGCACCCCGATCCGCTGGCGTTTCCGCTCCGAGGATAGAAAGGGCGGAATTCGGAAACGAGGCCCGGATCTCCCTTTTCGGCGCACTGTCTTTCCCGACCAGTGTCCGCCGCCCGGTTTCCGTGCAGGCGAGCCGGGAACGTGCGGGGCTCGAATCCGGGCGGGCCGCCGGACAGAACGGGCGTGACCTGCGCCACCTCTCCGCGTTACTCCGGGCGTTATCATGCCTCTCGGTCGCCCGAGCGCCTTGAGAGCCTTTTCGGCCGGGAGCGGGGCGGCGCCACGGAACACCTTCAAGAGACATGAATCGAAGCGCCGGATCGCTGCCGGGGCCGAGGTGGAACGTCGGTTTCGCCGGGCCGCAGGGCGGGGTGCCGGCAACGGAAGAAAAACATGAACATACTCGTCCTCAATTGTGGATCCTCCTCCCTCAAGTTCGCGGTCATCGACCCGGACGTCGCCGTCGAGCATGTATCGGGCATCGCACAGAGACTCGGCTCCCCCGAGGCCACGCTCGACGTGAAGCGGAACGGCGCGAAGAGCTCGCGCCCGATTCCGGGGGCTCTCCACGACGAAGCGCTCCACGCCGTCGTCGACGTGCTCCGCGAGCTCGGCCTCGCGGACGGGCTTCTCGCGGTCGGACATCGCGTCGTGCATGGCGGAGCCAGGTTCGCGGGGTCGATGGCGATCACCCCCGAGGTGATCGCGAAGGTCGAGGAGTGCATCCCTCTCGGACCGCTCCACAATCCGCCTAACCTCGTCGGAATCCGCATCGCGCAGAAGCTCTTCCCGGGGCTCCTGCAGGTCGCCGTCTTCGACACCGCGTTCCATCAGACGATGCCGCCGGTCGCCTACACGTATCCGGTGCCGTTGGAGTGGCTCGAGAAGCACGGCGTCCGCCGCTACGGCTTCCATGGCACGAGCCATCGTTTCGTCGCGCGCGAGGCGGTACGCCTTGCCGGGCTGCCGGAGGACGACCATGCGATCGTCACCGCCCACCTCGGGAACGGCTGCTCTGCCACGGCCGTGCGCAATGGCAGGAGCGTCGACACGACGATGGGGCTGACACCGCTGGAAGGGCTGATGATGGGAACCCGAAGCGGTTGGATCGATCCGGCGATCGTCGGTCACGTCGCGGACGCGACGGGGAAAAGCACGAAAGAGATGCTCGACGTGCTCAACAAGAAGTCGGGGCTGCTTGGAGTCTCGGGCATCTCGAACGACATGCGGACCGTCGAGGAGGCCGCGGCGAAGGGCGACGAGCGCGCAGGGCTCGCGCTCGACCTGTTCTGCTACGTGCTCGCGAAAGCGATCGCCGGGCTCGTCGTTCCGCTGGGGCGGCTCGACGCGCTCGTCTTCACGGGCGGAATCGGCGAGAACTCGACGACGGTCAGGGCGATGACGCTCGGGCGGCTCGAATTCCTCGGCCTCACGCTCGACGCCGCCGCGAACGCCACGCACGGCCGCACGCAGCATGGACGCATTACGACCAGCATCCGACCCCAGGCCCTCGTCGTTCCGACGAACGAGGAACTGATGATCGCCGAAGACGCCGAGCAGATTGCTCGCGGCGTCTGAGAAGGGAAGAGAGGAACACCAAGATGCGAACCACCGTCATCGTCGCACCTGCCGGGCGTGGCGTCGGAATTACGACCGCCTGCCTTGGAATCGTCCGCGCGCTCGACCGCGAGGGAATCCGCGTCGGCTTCGCCAAGCCGGTTGCCAATCGCGAGCCCGATCACACCATCCCGCTGCTTTCGTTAGGCGCCCACTTCGCCATCCCGCCCGCCGTGCCGCGCGGTGAGGCCGAGGCCCTGCTCGCCGCGGGCGACGACCAGACTCTCATGGAGCGAGTCGTCGCCATCGCCGACAAGGCGGGCGAGGACGTCGACGTGCTCATCATCCAGGGGATGCATCCCGAGATGGGAATGGTCCACTCTGCGCGCGTGAACGCGCTGATGCTGAAGGCGCTCGACGCCGATCTGGTGCTGGTCGCCGCGCCGGCCGATCAGACGGCAGCCGAGATTGCCGAGACGATCGCGATCGCCGCGCGCGGCTACGGAGCGTTCTCCGACGGCCGGGCCGTGGGCGCCATCCTGAACCGGGTATGTGAGAAGAAGGGCGAACCGGGCGAGCTCGAAGCCGATTCGTTCGGCCCCGGCTCCGCCGGCTGCACGGGTTGCGCCGTTCCCGGGCTCTCGGAGGATTGCAAGAAGGAGCACCGGGAGGCCCTCGAGGCCGAGGGGCTCCGACCGATCGCGATCATCCCCTGCAACTCCGAGCTCATGGCCGTGCGCGTCAAGGATGTCGGCGCCGCACTTCGCGCGCAGGTTCTCTTCCCGGGCGAGGCGCAGACGCGACGCGTCAAGGACGTCGCGTTGTGCGCGATGAGCGTCGGGAACGCGCTGCGCGGGTTGAAGCCCGGCACGCTCGTGATCACACCCGGCGACCGGAACGACATTCTCCTCGCGGCGGCGATGACGGTGCAGAGCGGCACGCCGCTCGCGGGCATCGTGCTGACCGGAGGCCTCGCTCCAGACCGGCGCATCCTCGACCTCTGCAAGAAAGTTTTCGAGGGAGGGCTTCCGCTCCTCCAGGTGCAGGCCTCGAGCTACCGCGCGGCGACGCAGGTCGCATCGATGAACCCGACGATTCCGGTCGATGACGCCGACAGAGTCGAGCGGACGATGAGCTTCGCCGCCGATCACGTCGATCTCGCGTGGGCACATTCCTTCGAGAAGTTGACCCGCGCTCCGCGCCTGTCGCCTCCGGCATTCCGGCATCGTCTCGTGGAGACGGCCCGCGCGGACATCAAGCGGATCGTGCTCCCGGAGGGGGCCGAGCCGCGGACGGTGGCGGCCGCGGCCATCGTCGCCGCCCGACGGATCGCGCAGTGCGTTCTGCTCGGGAATCCTGACGAGATCCACGACGTGGCCGCGCGGCAGGGGATCACACTCCCGCCTTCGGTCGAGATCATCAATCCTCTCGATGTTGCCCACCGCTACATCGCGCCGCTCGTGGAGCGACGGGGGGCGAAGGGGATGACGCCGGACCGGGCCGAGATCGAGCTGCAGGATCCGATCATGATCGGCACGATGATGATGGCGCTCAACGAGGCCGATGGCCTCGTCTCGGGCGCCATCCACACGACGGCCCACACGATTCGCCCGGCGCTGCAGATCATCAAGACCATTCCGGGCTGCAAGCTCGTGTCGAGCATCTTCTTCATGTGCCTTCCCGATCAGGTGCTCGTATTCGGCGACTGCGCCGTCAACCCTAACCCGACTGCCTCGGAGCTTGCCGACATCGCGATTCAGAGCGCCGACTCCGCGATTGCCTTCGGTGTGCCGCCGCGCGTCGCGATGCTCTCGTACTCGACTGGCGCGAGCGGGACGGGAGAGGACGTCGACAAGGTCGTCGAGGCGACGCGAATCGCGCGCTCGCACCGACCCGAGCTCGCGATCGACGGACCTCTCCAGTACGACGCGGCGATCATGCCCGACGTCGCGCGACTCAAGGCGCCGAAGTCGGAGGTCGCCGGGAAGGCGACGGTCTTCATCTTCCCCGACCTCAACAGCGGAAACATGACCTACAAGGCGGTCCAGCGCTCGGCGAACGTCGTCAGCATCGGCCCGATGCTGCAGGGGCTCGCCAAGCCGGTCAACGATCTCTCCCGCGGCTGCCTGATCGAAGACATCGTCTTCACCATCAACCTCACCGCGATCCAGGCCCAGCAGGTTGCGCGGGCGAAGGCGACGAAGGGCTGAGCGAGGCAGGGCCGCCTGCCGGCGTCGGTTAGCGCCTCGGCAGAGCCGGCGAACGAGGGGGAAACGAGATCACGTCGATCTCGTCGGCGAAGTACTCGTCGCCGCGGTACCAGCCTTTGATGACGACCTCCGCTCCGGTGATCTCTTCCCAGGAGCGGAGGTCCTTACCCCCGCCACTGTTGGTGAACATCGTATTTTCGTCGATCCAGACTGTTTCGCTGACGGGTCGCTTCGCACCGTTGACGGTGCTGACCTGAACGCGAAGCGTTCCGAAGTTGAGGTCGAGGCCTCGGACGATCGCGCGAACCGTCGAAGGGTTGTCGGGAGTCCCATCCAGCGGATGATGGAACTCGACCTGGTCCGCGGTGCTGCAGCCGAGAAGGAAGAGGGTGACGAGGGCTGCGAGGAACGCACTCTTCATATCGGCTCCTTCAATGGAGTGGATGTCGTGTTCTACGGCTTGGGCGCGGGAGGTGGCAGATCGCGCGCGGGACACGTCGAATCAAAGCCGGTCTTGTTGTGTGTCCCGTCGCAGAAGGGTTTGTTGGCTGACTGGCCGCAGCGGCAGAGGGAGACGACGGTCCTCCCGCCGAGACCGAACGGCGTTCCGTCCTGATCCACGATCGTGATGTCCCCTTCGAGGCGGTACGGCCCGTTGTTCTTCACGATGACCTTGAACTCTGACATGCTGTCTCCTTCGTACGGGTGCCGACAGTTCCAGATCGAATCGCCGACGATGCGGCCATCTTCTCACACGGACGAGGCTCCGTTCATTCGGCATGCGACGGACCTGCGCGTCCGAGCTGCAAACTCACTGCCTCTCCGCGCCGGCGCGAAGGGATGAGGTCTCGCAATTTGAATGCTTCCCACGATTGAGCGCTTGGAAAGTCCCTTCTCATCCTTTCTAATATCTTCCAGCGATGACCACCTGTGATGCCTGTCGGGAGCCGGTCTCCGAGTCGGCGAAATTCTGTCCGTCGTGTGGCGAGGCGCTTGTCACGGCCGATTCGCCGACCGTGAATCGTGGCGACGCGATCTCCGCGGACTCGCCGACGTTCCACCGCGAACCTCGATCCGCTGGCACCGAGGCGCCGGCCGGCGACGCATTCGCGGACTCACCGACGGAACATCGCCCGTCGCCGCCGCGCCGGCCGGCGAGCGCTCCGTCGTCGTCTTCGCTCTCGTCCTCGTCGTCGGGCTCGTTCGCCCATGGTCGTTTCCTCCCCGGGCAGGTGTTAGGCGGCCGTTTCCGCGTCATCGCGATTCTCGGCAAGGGCGGGATGGGCGAGGTCTACCGCGCGGACGATCTCACGCTCGGCCAGCCCGTTGCGCTCAAGTTCCTCCCGGAGACGCTCGCGGGCGACGCGGAGCGGCTCGAGAAGTTCCGGGCCGAAGTGCGCATGGCGCGGCAGGTCGCGCATCCGAACGTCTGCAAGGTCTACGACATCGGCGAGCTCGACGGCGAGAGTTTCCTGTCGATGGAGTACGTCGAAGGCGAGGACCTCGCGCATCTCCTCAAGCGCATCGGCGCGCTGCCGCAGTCGAAGGCGATCCAGATCGCGCGGCAGATCGCGGCGGGGCTCGCGGCAGCACACGACAGGGGGCTCATCCACCGCGACCTGAAGCCCGCGAACGTGATGCTCGACGAGCGCGGCACGGTCCGCGTGACCGACTTCGGCCTCGCCGGGACAGCCGAGGACTTCACGAAAGGGAACGTGCGGGAAGGAACGCCGCAGTACATGGCGCCGGAGCAGCTGCGCGGAGAATCGGTCACGGCCAGGAGCGACCTCTACGCGCTCGGTCTGGTGATGTACGAGCTCTTCACCGGGAGAAAAGCCTTCGAGGCGCCGACGATGGCGAAGCTCATCGAGCTGCGCGAGAGCTCGACGAGCTCGGATCTGTCAGGCTCGATGGAAGGGCTCGATCCTGCCGTGGAGCGTCTCATCCTGCGCTGCCTGGAGGAGGACCCGGCGAGGCGTCCGGCGTCGGCGATGCTCGTCGCGGCCGCGCTTCCCGGTGGTGACCCGCTTGCGGCTGCGATCGCGGCCGGAGAGACGCCGTCGCCCGAGATGGTCGCGGCGGCAGGCGACGAGGGTCGGCTTCGCACCGGTTGGGCCGTGGCCGCACTCGTGGTCACCGTGCTCACGGTCCTGCTCAACCCGTTTCTCAGCCGCTGGCTCGGCTCGCTCGCCGGCGACGCGATGTTGGAGCATCCACCCGCGGTGCTCGAAGCGAAGGGGAGGGATCTCCTCGCACGCCTCGGCTACGAGGCGAAGCCCGGAGATGTCGCGTCGTCGTACACGGGCGATGCCGGTTATGTCAGGCACATCCGTGAGACCGACCAGAGCGCGGAGCGCTGGCGCCGGCTTCAGGTGTCGAAGTATCCCGTCGTCCGCTTCTGGCTGCGCGAGAGTCCCGAGTCGCTCCGAACGTTCGATTTCTTCACGCCGGGAGTGGCGAGCAGCATCGTGAGCTTCAACGACCCGCCACTGACGAAGCCGGGTATGGTCAGGCTGACCCTTGCACCCGATGGCAGGCTCTGGGGTTTGCAGGTCGTGCCGGACCCGGCTGCGGGCAAGCTCGAGGCGACCTCGTTCGACTTCGCTCCCGCGCTTCGCGAAGCGGGTTTCGACCCCGCGTCGCTCACTCCGGCCGAGCCGGCGCGGCTTCCGCGCAGCTTCGCAGACGAGCGCGCGGCGTGGACGGGAACGGTGGCCGGCGAGCCGCCCGTCGAGGTGAGAATCGAAGCGGCGCGCCTCGGATCGAAGCTCGTCTCGTTCGAGATCATTCCGTCGTGGGAGGAAGCAGCGGCCGCGGGCCCGCGCGCGAGACGCGCCGGCGAGCTCGCGGGGCTCGTCCTCCAGATCACCCTGTTCCTCGGCGCGCTCGGCGGCTCCGCGCTGCTCGCGCGGAGGAACCTGCGCATGGGCCGGGGCGACCGCCGCGGCGCGTTCCGCCTCGCCGTGTTCGTGATTCTCGTCGTTCTCGCAGGGTGGCTCGTGCAGGCGGATCACGTCGCGACCCCGGGCGAGCTAGGCCTGTTCATCATCGGGCTCTCCTGGGCGCTCTTCTTCGCCGCGACGATCTGGGTGATGTACGTCGCGCTCGAGCCGCTCGTCAGGCGGCGGTGGCCAACGATGCTCATCTCGTGGAGCCGCCTTCTCGCGGGACGAGTCACCGATCCGCTCGTCGGGCGCGACATCCTCGTCGGCTCGGCGATGGGCGCACTCGTCGCCGTGGTCGTCCGGCACGGCGCGCACGTTGCGAGCCGGCTGGGTGGCGGGCCGGGCGACGGACCGAACGTGTTCCAGCTCGGCCGGCTCGCCGACGCGCCCGCGGTCTGCGGCGTATTCCTCGAGCGCATTCCGATGTCGATCGCCCTGGGCTTCATCGCGATTCTCTTTCTGCTTGCCCTGCGCCTCGTCCTTCGCAGGGAATGGCTTGCGAGCGGCGTGTTCGTCGTGGTGCTGGGCGCGCTGACGGCAGTGGGTAACGGTGGCACGCCCGCCGCCTTCGCCATCGGATTCATCATCTGGAGCGGAGTGACCTGGATGCTCGTTAGGCAGGGAATTCTCGCCGTCGTCACGGCGCTCGTCGTGCTCGAAGTCGCGGTCGCCACGTCGGCAACCCCCGGCGCGCTCTCCTCCTGGGCAGGGGTTCCCATCTGGACCGCGACGATTCTCCTCCTCGCTCTCGCCGGCTGGGGCTTCCATCTCGCCACACGCCAGGGAACTCATCCGTAGCCGGGATCCGGCACCTGCCCGCGCTCGTCAACAAGCCAGGCGCGCGCCATTCCACTCCCGACAGTCATCGTTCCTCGATGAGGCGCTTGTCCAGCCGGACTTCCGTCGCGACGTCGACGAGTCAGGCCCGACGGATTGGCGACTCTCCGGGCTCCGCCACCTTCGCCAGGCACGCGCAAGTCGATAGGTTTTCAAACCGGCCGGTAAGGTGTCTCATTGGAGTGCCTGCCGGCACGTTGATGGATGCTGGCTGGGACGAGGTCAGGAGAAGTGATGAGACAAGCCGCTCCGACAGTCGCCTCCGCCCTGGTCGGTGTGCTCTTCCTCGTCAGCGGAGCAAACGGGGCCGGTTCGGGCTCACCGGATGAAGCAGCAGTTCGCTCAGCGATCAGCAGGGCCGTGCCACTGCTCGAGGCGCTCGAGCGTTACAGGCTTGCCCGAGGGGACTATCCGCAGTACCTCGACGCGCTGACACCGGAATTCCTCGACGCCATCCCGACGGCCTCATCCGACAGTGGGCCGACGATTCCTTTCGTCTACCATGGCGCGGAGCGATCCTTCGAGCTCTTCTTTCTCCCCGCGAGCTCCGGCGGTGAGCACCTCGTGCTGTACGGGTCCCGGGGGGAGTATCCACAGCGACGTGAGCCGGGTCCCTACAAGCTGGTCCGCACCGTCGGAGACTGGGCATGGTACGAACTGATTCCGATGAGAAACGTGGAGCTGCTTCGCCAGTGGCGGGGCCGGGTCAGCCTCGAGAACGCGCATCAGTTTCCCCCATGGGTCGGCGATCAGGAGACCCTGAAGACGGTCTGGGCCGGACTGGGAGCCCAGGAGCCGCTGCCTCGGATCGATTTCAAGACAGAACTGGTGCTCGTCGGCGTAGTCAGGTCGGGACTCGTGACGTTCATGCAGCCGGTGCTCGACGACAAGGGAGATCTGAAGCGAAACCTCGTCGCTACCCCGGACGCGCCCTCGTTTCGTTCCTATGCGGTTGCCGTGATTGCGCGGGAAGGCATCCGGAGCATCGATGGTGAGCGGGTGCAGTGAGTTCGTGCGCGATTGGCAGCAACCGGGAGCCAGAAGAGCGTCGGTATACCGGCTAACGGTTAGCGCTCACCGGTGTCAACGCGCCGGCCCTGACCGAACAGTTTACCGAACTTTGACGAGCGCGTGACAATCCGCTGCAGCGCGTTGTTAGGCGGCACAAGCTCAAGTCTGGATTTGCCAGCATCTCAGTTTCGCCGAAGCAATTCATTTGATCCAGAGGCCCGGGACCAGCGCATTTGCCACCGCTATCTGCATGCTGAAGCGACCCTGAATGGGTGTGCTTGGTTGAAGAAAGAAAGTAGAAATCTTCAATCGTCATGCTGTGGGCGCTCAGTAACTTATGCTCATCGTCATATCTGTACTCTGCCCATCGTATTGGAAGCTGGCGGCAGAGAATGAAGGAGCGCTTAGTAATGCTTTGGCCTTGTTTGAAAAACCATAGCCTTCCTTGGGGACGCCCAGCCAGTTGGTATCCAGTTTGCCGTTCATATTCTCATCATGAATGACAACCATCGCATACTTACCGGGCCGGATGTCTGCAAAGTAGCAACTCGCCGCGGACTCTCGAATCTTGATGATCGTGATATTTGTTGCAAAGTGCAAAAACTCTTTAGGGAAACCTTCCGGCGATTCGAACAGCGCACACGCGATAGCTCCAGTGTTGTTTCTTATGTTCAGAATTTTCACGTGAATTACAGAAGATGGTGGTTGGGCAAAGACGAGGGTGGGAAGACTCGCGAACATCAGCACCGCAAACCATGTTGCGCATCGAACTCTAATTGGGATCCGTATCTGTGGACCCATGACTGCGGAGGCCGCCGCTGACTTCCGAATGATTGATTCATTCATGAATTTCCTCCCATTTTCAACCTGCATACCCTGCGTGGATCGTAGTGGAACCCGGGTTACTTCTTGCCCATATAGCCGTCTAACGGACAAAGCTCAGCGGTTTCAACGCGCCCGCGCTACCCAAACACGATACCAGAACTTTGAGTTGCGCGTTGAAATCCGCTGCAGCGCGAAGTTAGGCGACCGCGTTTGCGCGATCTTTGCCCCCTGATTCTTACTACTCGGTACCCCGCCATTTCCCGGGTCCGAGAATGATCGGTTGATACGCCAAGACCCTTTCGACAATCTCCTCGGCGTTTGGTTCATACGTGGATGGGTCGACTCCCTTTGGCACATGGTTCTCGGGCCAGAGAAGCAGCATGCTGGCGTCGGGCATGAGCACAGCCGCCTCGAACTCCTCCGCCCATGCTTCTATCTGCTCTCCCGATCCTGCTGACTTTAGGATTCGGCGCGCGAGCTCGACAAGCTCTGTCCGGGACCGCTTCGGCCACGACGGTTCTTCTCTCACTCAGGTTCCCTCGGTCGCCTAACGTGTTGTTGAGTGGAACTGGATTCATCTGCCGGCAGATGAAACCATCTGCGGGCAGATATGCTCATCTGTCGGCAGATATGTCAACCCTCGCGGGGCTGCAGGCTGTGATGCGCTCCTCGAGCAGCAGTGCGGAGCGCTGATACCCATCCGCTAGCTCTGCGCGGTCCGGCGCAGCTTCAGCGAGCCGGTGATCAGTCCCAGCAGCAGAAGCACGGCGACCGTCGTCACGATGTCGGGCGCGCCTTCCCACATCGCCCGATACGAGATCTTCGTCAGGCGGGGAAGGGCGAGGATCACAGCGAATGGAAGGGCGAAGTCCAGGAGCACGACCGCGGATCGCTTCGGCGCGACGCCTTCGCTCCGGATCGCCCGCCGCAACGAGCGCGCCTGCAGAGCAACGACGACAAGGCAGAGGGCGGCGATGACCAGGTAGGTCGTTCGAAGTGGCCGGAACCCCTGAGGCAAGGGACGCTCTTCCAGCAGCGCGACGATTCCGGCCGCGATCTCGCGCGTGTGATCGGCGAATAGGCTCGATGAGTTCGTCAGCACGATGACGGCCGATCGCGACTCCGGAAGCAGGACCACTGCTCCGCGATACGAAGGGAGCGATCCGCCGTGCCAGAGCGACGGGACGCCAGCCGTCGTTCCCGCGCGCCAGCCCATCGCGTACGAGAAGCCCTCCGCCTGTGCCGCGCCTCGATGCGCGAGCGCGAGCGATTCCGGAGTCAGCAGTTGCGGACCGCCCCCGAGGTGAGAGAGCGCGAAGCGGGAGAGATCGTCGGCGGTCGTGATGATCGAAGCCGTCGGGAGCCGGCCTTGCTCGAATCGGTACGTGGAAGGTCCGGCGAAGCCCCACCAGATGTTGTGCCCGGACGCGAGTCGCGGCGCGTCGTCGTCATCGACGGCGCTCGAGGTCATCCCGAGCGGAGCGAAGATCCGGCTCTCCACGTACTGACCGTACGACTGGCCGCTCACGAGCTCCACGATGCGGCCCAGGATCTGATAGTTAGGGCTCGAGTAGATGTGCCGCTCGCCGGGCGCTGCGACGAGTCGCACGTCGCGGAGGGCGTCGACGTGCTCACCGAGCGTGGCATCGCGGCGCGAAGCGCGTGGCGCCTCTGAAGGAATCCCGCTGTTCTGGTTGAGGAGCTGGCGGACGGTGATCGATGCCGCGGCGGGGTCGCTCAAGCGCGTCTCGCCGAGGTATTTCTGCATCGGAGCGTCGAGCTCGACCTTTCCCTCGTCGACGAGTTGCAGCACCGCGGTCGCGGTGATCGCCTTGCTGAGCGACCCGATGATCACCGGCCGCTTCTCGTCGAGCTCACCGAATCCTCCGCGGTGCGCGACCGCGCCGTTCTGGATGACGACGAGTGCCAGCCCCGGCACGAGGTGCCGCTTCATTCTCTCCTCGACGAACCGATCGACCTCGGGCATCGGGGACGCGACCGCAGGGAGAGAAAGGCAGAGGAGGAGGCCGACGATGATCTTCATGTTTAGGAGTGTACGGTCTTCGGGCGGAAGTGTTTGGGCAATGACCCGCGGCCTTCGGGCCGGATCCCCCAGGACTTGAGTTAAGGCCGTGTGCTGCGGCAGGTGTCATTCCGAGCGCGGGTCACCCCGCCGCGTCCGCGGCGAAGGATCGGTAGCCCACAGCTTCAGCTGTGGGGAATGAGTGCGACCCAATACACCGCGCCGCGGAGCGGCGCAGGATTCCGGCGCCGCGTGACCAGGGCGAATCGCGAGTTCCGGCGGCGCTACGCGGCGCCTTGTTCGTTCTTCGACATCGCCCCCCGACTGAAGTCGGGGGCTACCGATCCTTCGGCGCTCCGCGCCGACTTCGGGGCTGCGCTCGGAATGACGGCTTCTCCGGCTTCACCCATGGCTACCGAGAAACCGCCTGTACTTTCGGCGCAGATCGATTCAGACTCGTCGGCGCGCGTGATAGAAGGCGCGCGAAGGCCGCAATCTCGCACACCGTGGAGTCAACGCTGAATGCTCTTTCCTGTCGCTGATTTTTCGACTTTTCATTGTGTTCACGCTCATGCCTGACATCACTGACGATCTCCGATACAAGGGGTGGGTTCGGCCGGGACCGCGCGTGCCGGGCGGCGTCGAACCGGATGAAGGCGAGACCCTCGATTTCATCGGAGGGTTCTATCGAATCTTTCAGTACGAGCGCGGGCACCGCTTCTCGACCGACGACGTGATGAC
>JBPPMG010000051.1:0-4294 GCA_051305935.1 Thermoanaerobaculia bacterium | reverse complement strand
TGTCTAACAACTAACAACTAACAACTAACAACTAACAACTAACAACCCCTACTCATACAACAGCCACTCCCGCCGTTTCACGTCGAATGCCCTGGCGTCGGCGCGTCCTTCGCGAATCCAGGCGTCGAGGTCGCCTTCCTCGTCGACGATGACGCGGAAGGCGGGGTCGCCGGTGAGGAGATCGATCGCCGGGTGGTCGCTGACGAACTCGTAGACCTCGCGCCGCCACGCGAAGACCTCGGGATCGTGGTCGCGGGCGACCTTCATGCACCAGAGCCCGGTGCGGTACGGCTCGAACGTGTTGCGGTCGGTGACGTGAAGCTGAACGCCGCCGCACACGGTGCCCGCGTGCTTCTGAAAGGCCGGCTTGAAGAAATGCGGGCGGAAAACGACGCCGGGAAGCTCGAGCGCATTGAGATCAACGGCGAGCTCGAACGGCTCGAGCCACGGCGCGCCCCAGACCTCGAACGGCCGCGTCGTTCCTCGTCCCTCGGAGAGGTTCGTTCCCTCGACGAGGCACATGCCGGGGTAGACGGTCGCGGTGTCCGGAGTCGGCATGTTGGGAGACGGGAGCACCCAGGGCAGCCCCGTGTCGCTCCACCACATCGGGCGGGTCCAGCCGCGCATCGGGACGACCTGAAGGTCCAGATCGAGCCGATCGTAGGCGGCGAACCAGAACGCGAGCTCCCCCGCGGTCATGCCGTGCCGCACCGGGAGCGGGTACATGCCGACGAAGCTCTCGTACTCGAGGGCGAGGATGTTCCCTTCGACCGCGAGCCCGCCGAGAGGGTTAGGCCGGTCGAGCACGACGACGCGGATTCCGCGACGCGCGGCGACGCGCATGCAGAGCGCCATCGTGCAGACGAAGGTGTAGTAGCGCGAGCCGACGTCCTGCAGGTCGACGACGAGCGTGTCGAGACCATCGAGGTCGCCGTCGCGCGGAGAGAGCTCTTCGAAGGTTTTGCCGTACAGCGATCGAACGGGAAGCCCGGTGAGCCGATCGGCCGAGTGCCCGACCTCGGCCATGTCCTGCGCTTCGCCCCAGATTCCGTGCTCGGGGCCGAAGAGAGAGACTAGCGTCCAGCGCTGATCGCCGCGCAGGAGCGAGGTGACGTGGCGGAAATCGCTCGTCACCGCCGCGTGATTCGTGACGAGGCCGATGCGCCGGCCGGCAATCGGGGTCGGGTCTTCGAGGAGGGCCTCGAGTCCCGTGACGACACGCGCCTTGCGATTCATTTCGAGGCTCCCGGATGGTCGTCCACGCGTCCCCCCTCGAGGAGCGCGAGTGTGTGGTCGAGCAGGTGGAGCACCGCCTCGAGATTCTCGATCGCGCCCTTCGGACTTCCGGGAACGTTCAGAATCAGCGCGCTGCCGCGTGTCGCCGCCTGCGCACGCGAGAGCGTCGCGAGTGGGGTCTTCTCGAGCGAGCGCATGCGCATCAACTCGCCGAAGCCGTCGATCCTGCGATCCGCGACGCGCATCGTCGCTTCGGGGGTCACGTCGCGCGGCGCGATTCCCGTTCCGCCCGTGGTCACGACCAGCCGCCGCCCGCCGATGTCGATCGCCGAGGCGATCGCGTCCGAGATCTCCTGGACGGAGTCGGGGACGATCTCGACGCGGTCGACCTCGAAGCCGTTCCGCTCGAGCAACTCGCGCAGGGCCGGTCCGGAAGTGTCCGCGCGCTCACCGCGGACCGCGGAATCGCTGCAGGTGATCACGCGCGCCTTGATTCGAGGTTGAGCCATTTGAGCCTGATTCTGGCACAGGCGAGAGGCTCATGTGGAGTGCGAAAGCGGAGCTTTCGCGGCGGCGCGGAGCGCCGCGGTGTGTTGTGCGATTGCGAAGAGCTCGAGATTTACAGCCCGCAGCTGCGCTGCGGGAGCGAAAGCTTCGCTTTCGCACTCCACATCACTTCGCGGTGGAGAACGTCGTCGCGTCGATGCGCGCGACCTGCTCCTCGGTGAGGTCGACGAGCATCGCCCGCGCGCTGTCGAGCGCGTGCTCTACGCGGCTGGCGCCTGGAATCGGGACGACCGCCGGTCCCTTCGCACGCGTCCAGGCGAGCGTCACGGCGGCGGGGGAGACTCCGAGCTCGCGCGCGATTGCCACCAGCACCGGCATCGAGGCGACCCGCGCCGAGAGTCGCTTGCCACCGAGCGGACTGTAGGCGAGGAAAGTCAGCTTCCCGTTCGCGCACTCCTCGATCACGCCGTGCTCTTCGGCCTCGCGGAACCAGGGGCTGAAACGATTCTGCACCGAGACGATCGGAACGATCGTCTGCGCCGAGCGAAGCTGCGCGACGGAAACGTTGCTGAGGCCGACGTGCTCGATCTTCCCCTCGTCACGAAGGTGGGCGAGCTCTTCGACGCTCGTCTCGAAGACGATGTCGGGATCGGGAGCGTGGAACTGATAGAGCACGATCTTCTCGGTGCGAAGCGCGCGCAGGCTCGCCTCACAGGCGCGCCGGAGCTTCCGTGGTGAGCCGTCGCAGAGCCACGCTCCCTTCGGTCTTCGCAGCCCGCCCTTCGTCGCGACGACGATCGAGTCGCGGTCCTCCCGCTCCTCGAGCACCGAGGCGATCAACTTCTCGTTGTGCCCGATGTCGTCATCGTCGATGCAGTAGACATTCGCCGTGTCGATGAGCGTCATGCCCGCGTCGATGGCCGCGTGGAGCACGCGTCTGGCGACCGCTTCGTCGGGGCGCCCGTCGATCGAGAGCGGCATCGCGCCGAATCCGTGGATCGGAATGGTGATGCCGGTTGTGCCGAGCGTTGTCGTTCGCATGGTCGGCCTTACTCGAATCCCGGCGGAATGCGCCGATGGAACGCGGTCGCCGACTGCAACTGTTCACCGAGGGCGATGACGTTGCGATCGGCGAGCGGCGCGCCGACGATCTGGATCGAGGTCGGCAGGCCGTGCAGACCCGAGCCGTTCGGCATTGCGATCGCGGGAGCGCCGGCGAGGTTCATTCCGCCGATGATCGACGGGCCGCTCTTCACGCCGGGGTAGGCGTCCCGAAACTTCACGTCGACGGGCGGCGCGACGGTCGCACGCGACGGCGCGGCGAGCATCGTCACCTTCGTAGTCAGCAGTTCGACGAGCGCCGCCCGGATCTGCTTCCGCACGCGCATGGCCCGCAAGTAGTCGACCGCGAGCGTCGCCGCTCCCTCGTAGCCGCCGATGTGGTCGGCCGCGCAGCGGAGCTGCTTCGCTTTCCCGGAGAGCAGGAGATCCTCGAACGCGCTCGCTCCTTCGGCATCGACGATCGTCGAGACGACCGGGCCGTAGGGGAGATCGGGCAGCTCGACCTCGACCAGCTGGTGTCCGAGCGCCTCGAGTGCCTTCATCGACGCCTCGAAGTTCGTGCGCACTTCGGCCTGCACACCCTCGTACGATGCCTTGATCACGCCGATCTTCAGTTTCGCCTTCGACGGTTTCGCGCTCCAGGCGAGCTTCGTACGCAGAGAGCTCTCGTCCTTCGGATCGCGCCCCGCAATGGCTCCCATGACGAGTGCGCAGTCGGCGGCGGATCGCGTCATCGGTCCGAGCTTGTCGAGCGTCCAGGCGAGCGCCATCGCGCCGTGGCGGCTGACGATGCCGTAGGTCGGCCTGAAGCCGGTGACTCCGGAGAAGGCGCACGGCGTCAGGATCGACCCGGAGGTCTCGCTGCCGATGGCGAAGGGAACGAGCGCGGCGCTGACTGCAGCGCCGGGGCCGCTCGAGGAGCCTCCGGACCAGTGGCCCGGGTTCCAGGGCGACCTTCCGGGCCCGGTGAACGACGCGTCGGCAGTGTCGTAGCCGAACCCGCCCGCGAGCTCGACCATTGCGAGCTTCGCGCAAAGGACCGCGCCGGCATCCGTGAGCCGCCTCACGACCTCGGCGTCGAAGTCGAAGACCTGACCCCGATACGGCTCTGCGCCCCACGTTGTCGGGATGCCTTTCGTCGCGAGGAGGTCCTTCACGCCGTAGGGAATTCCGTGCAGCGGACCGCGCCATTTGCCCTTCGCGATCTCCGCGTCGGCGCGACGAGCTTCGGCTTCGGCGCGCTCGCGTGTCACCGTGACGACCGCGCCGAGCGCGGCCCCGTGCTTCTCGAGTCGATCGAGGTAGAAGCGGGTCAGCTCCAGCGAGGAGATCTCCCGCTTCCGGAGCGCCGCGCCGAGCTCGGCGAGCGTCGCGTACGGGCTCACGCTCATCGCGGGCCTCCTTCGGCGAAGAAGATGCTGTCGGGCTCGTCGGCGTTGGTGAGCGCGACCGCGTGCATCGACTTCATGTAGCCGGCGGTGCCGTCGAG
>JBPPMG010000534.1:0-2502 GCA_051305935.1 Thermoanaerobaculia bacterium | reverse complement strand
TCCTGGCCTCAGCGTCGATGCATGCGCCGTCGAAATCGGCGTCGATTCACGCACGGTAGAACGCTGGCTGCAGAAATCGGAGCCGGTCATCCCCTCGGAAGAGAACTTCGCGAGCATCGCGACGGCGCTCGCCAAGAGGGGCCGAGCGAGCAAGCGCGAGATTCTCGTTCATCTGCGGCGATCGTACGGAGCCTTCGCACTCTGCAGGGATCTCGCGGCCATCGCTGGCTGGAGGCTGGTGACACGGCTCGGTGAAGGGTTCGCTGCTCTGACGCGCGGCGTGATGGCGGACTTCGGCGAGGGCGAGTTGACCACCGAGTTCCGCGCGAATCTCCTGCTTTCGTTGCGGCTCGGGATCTTGTTCCCGTCGAACGGCGTCGTGCTCGACGAGCTGCTGACTCACGGGCTCGATCGGTTCTGGCACGACGCGGTGCTCGCGCTGCGCGACCGTCGGCTCAAGGAACACCTGTCTCGATGCCTCCGTGTCCTCGGCACGCTTGGCTCCAGCCCGCCGTCGGAGCTCGCTGTTCTCGCTTCGCGTAGCGAAGAGGAGAAGCGCGCGCTCTACGAGAGCTTTGTGCTTCACCTGATGAACGACAACGGCACGACCGCGGTGCGAACCGAAGCCGCGCAAGCTGCTGGGAACGTCGTCGAGCAGATACCTGCGCAAGACGACCGGGCGCAGATCGCGAACCGAGTGCTTCAGGCCGAAGGCTGCATGGCTCGCCGCGATTTCAGGGGAGCCGTGCCGCATCTTGCTCGGGTCGTAGAGCTCGATCCAACCAATGCTCGTTACCGATTCACGCTCGGTGCCGCGCTTTGGCAGGCGGGTGAATGGGAACGAGCACTGAGCGAGCTGCGCGAGTCGTGCAGTCTGGATCCCGACTGGGACAGGCCGTTCGTGGAGATCGCGATCGTTTGGCTCAATCGCGGCAAGACGGACCAAGCCCTGCGGCACCTCGAGTCGCGCGGAGCGGAGTTCCGTGCACGTTCCGATCACTTCAACGCGCGCGAGGGCATCGCGCTTCGGCTGCTGGACAGACTCGACGAGGCCCTCGTCGCGTTCGAGCGTGCGGTGGACCTGAACCCGAAGCACGGTCTCGCGTTCGACTTGGCCGCCGACTGTGCGTTCCGGTCGCTCAACAGCGAGAAGGGACGTAGGTACGCGAAGCGCGCGTACGACCTGGGCTCGTTCGAGAGCTACAGGAAGTACATGAGCTGAGTGCTTTGTCCGACCCGCGCCGTCGCCGGGGTTCGCAGCGTGTTCGATGCTCCGACCGTCCGAGCCGTGACGCGACGTGGATCACATCGAGGTCGTCCTCGACGACGCGGAGCGATGGCCCGAACGATCACGAGCGCGCACGCTCGTGCCCAAGATCTGACACGACAGGAATCGCCATGCCGAAGGGCAACAACGCGGCGCAGAATAATCGCGCCAACCAGATGAACCCCAACAACTCCGCGTACCAGGGGAGCCGCACTGGTTCCGGTCACAGCAAGCCTGCGCTCGACAACAGGTCTGTGCAGCTCAATCCGAACCACATGCCCACACTCCGGAGCCACTCGCCCGTCGCGAATCCGGGGGCGCAACGAACTGAGGAGCCGAGCAAGTAGCCACCGAGGCGAGACCGGCAGCCCGCGAAGTGACAACTTGTCACTTCGCGGGTCGACGGGGCTCCGATCGCACTTGTGAGCGCCCGCGACGGCCACGAGAGCGCACCCACGAGCCCTGACGCTCCGGAGGCGGCGAGATCCGGCTGACGTCACGCCGCCGACGCGGAGCACGCGACGCTGCATTGCACGCGCCGTCGACTTGTCGCGGCCGTCAGGCCTCTCGCGCTCAGGCTGGAGTCACTCCGAAGATCTTCCGCAGCCAATCTTTCGCCTTCTCGGAGCTGCGAGCACGTTGAGCGTGCAGGAGCCGTGTTCGCGCCTGCACTGCACCCGAGATGAACCCGGCAAGCTGGTCGTCGGATACGCGAGAGGCGAGGTTGCTGGCAGTGCCCGCTGTGTCGGGGATGACCTTATCGGTCCAGTCGAAGGTCATGCCAAAGCGACTGCTCCACTTGTACTCCTTCGCCCGACCATCGAGACTCGCCACAAAATCGAAGAACAGGAGGCACCCATCGGCCAGCGAAGTGATAGTAACCGCTGAGAATACTCGTGTAGCCATCGTCTCAACGGCGAACGACTTGAATCTCGCGTTCGCTGGAAGAGTGCCATTCCACGCTTTCAGGAGCTTGACGACCGGCTTAAACAAGCCGCCATTCCGTGCATTCACACTCGTTGAGAGAGCCGCATGGATTTTTGGGGCACTCGTGATCCACGATCCCTTCTGACGATCAGGAAGAAGAATCATGTCCTTTGATATTCGCGACTGCACCGCTGGGACAACGTCAATGTGAACATGTGCGAGTTCGAGGCGGACAGACCTTCGCTGCAGCCAGACGGCGCTCTCTGCATACCGCCGTCGGATTGCTCGTGCAAAGGACGACAGAACTG
>JBPPMG010000502.1:0-37207 GCA_051305935.1 Thermoanaerobaculia bacterium | reverse complement strand
CTGGTCATGGAGGCGAGCGGACAGGGCTCGGAGCTCGATCCGTCGACGGAAAAAGCGCTTCGGGAGTTCCAGCGGGCGGTCGACGCCGTTTGACGGGAGGCGGCCGGAGTCAGAACGCCTGGGTATCGGCGTTGCCGCAGTACGAGCCGCCCTCTTTCGAGTAGCTCTTCATCGCACCGGTCACCGAGTCCGTCACAGTCAGCGTGAACTCGAGATCGGTGAGCCCGCCGTAGAAGACCCAGAACTTCCCGCTGAGAGCTCGCGCGTCGAGCACCTTGACGAACACCTCGGGATTCTCCGCCTGCCCGGTGAGCTCGGGCAGAGAGAAGTAGCCGAACAGGTCGCCTTCCGGAATTGCGAGACCCGCGCCCGTCTTGCCCGTCCGCTGGTCGCGCGCCGCAAGCTCGACCTTGAAGCGCCCGTCGAGCAGGCAGAGACTGCCGGTTCCTGAGACGCACGGCGTCGCGGTCGCGGGAGCGAGCCACGGCTCGACCTTCGCGAAGTAGCTCGCGAACGCGCCGTCGACCGCCGAGTTCTGATCGGCATCGCACTGGTCGGGGATGTTGTTGCCGCAGCGGCCGAAGAGCTGGCCGACGATTTTGAGCCCGTCCTCGAGAAACGACGGGGACCCCGAACTGCCACCCTTCGTCGCCCCGATCTCGTTCTTCGAGTAGACGAAACGGCTCTGGGGAAGACTCGAGCATTCGCCCGGGGTCGGCACCGCGGAGATCGAGTGCTTCGAGAACATCTGCGGCCCGCCATCGGGATGCGCGACGCGGAAGATCGTCGTGCCTCCGCTGACGTTCACCGGAGCGGAGCTCCAGCCGAGGTGGAACCGTCCCGCGGGAGGCTCCTGCGAGAGTTGCAGCAGCGTGAAGTCCGACTCGCCTTCTTCCACCGAACCGGTCGCGAGGAGCGTGGAGCCAAGCGTGCGCTGAAATCCGCTGCGGCTCGGCGCCGGCCCGCCACAGCTCGTCGTCCTGTAGTCCCAGAAGAGCTCGAGCGACCTTGCCGATGCTGCGCTGCCCACGCAGTGATTCGCTGTGAGAAAGTACGGGATCGCGCTGCCCGCCGTGCTGTTCACCAGCGCTCCGGAGCAGAGATACATCGAGCCGTCTCTTTCGAAGAGCATCTGCGCCACGGCATGTCGCGCGTCGCTGAGACCCGAGAGATCCGATTCGCCGACGCAGTTCACGTCCTTGAAGCAGCTCGCGAGAATCTCCGGCGAAACCCTGGCCGCCGGAGTCGGCGCGAAGCTCTCGTGCTCGATGTGCGCCAGAACGTTGATGTTGAGCCTGGCCGTCGAAATGTCGACGAACCCGCGGGGGAACTCGATCTCGACGAAGGCGTCACTGGAAAACAGCGTGTTCGACCAGATCGGATCGGGGCGATACCCGCCGATGGCGTACGGGCCGTGCACCTCTCCGAGCCTGTTGTACGCGTAGGCAACCGTACCGACAGGTAGGGAGATGCGTTCCAGCCGGACCCGCACGGCGCCAGCGCCGGGGCTCACGAAGCCCGCCGTCCAGACGAGTCGCCCGGACTTCTGCTCGAAGAGCCCGCCACCGAGCCGGTCCCCGGGCTGGGGAAGCACCTTGCGTGACGAGAGGTCGAAACCGACCGGGACCACGAACGCGCGCGCGATTCCGACCTGCAGGCGGTCGCCGGCGACGAGCTTCGTGCGCAGCGTGGCGCGCTCGGACTCACTCAACGGGGCGAGCGTGTGGATCTCGGACGACGTGAGGCGCGGGGCAGCGTAGGCGAGATCGCGCAGCGCTGCTCGCTGAAGCGACCGGGGTGCCGGACCGGGAGCGCCGTCCACTTCGATCACACTCCGTCCGTCCTCGAGCTCGATCGTCCCGATTTCGGATGGATGCGCCTGCGGCTGAGCGGACGCTTCCACTCCTGCGAACAGCGCCATCCATAGGACGGCTGGCAACACTCTCTTCAAACGAAATATCCTGGCAAGTGGCGCGAACAAGCCCTCCAGTCCGGCTATTTCGATTCGTCCGCGCGACTCGGCACGGCTGTTGCTAACAGCAATGGAACGTCGTCGCGGAATGCGAAGGAGCTATCATCCCTTCTTTCCATTACAACCAGAATGGCTGCGCAACCCATGACGGAGGCATCCTGTATGCAACTCAATTCACGGCAATCACGGGCGATGCTCGTGCTCTTCCTCCTCTCGGTGGCGATCGCGCTCCCCGCGCCAGCGGCGACCGTTCGCCGGCTCGAGCTCGACGAGGTTCGCTCGCGCGCCGAATCGGTGTTCGCGGGAGAGGTCGTCGGCGTGAGCCTGCGCCTCGGCAATGCGGGGCAAATGGTCTGGACCGACTACGAGGTCGAGGTCAGCGAGACCCTCGCGGGACGCGACCCGGGACCCCGCACACGGGTCAGTTTCGCCGGAGGCACCGTCCCCGAGCTGAGCATCGGAATCCCCGGCGTGCCCGAGCTTCGCGAAGGCGAGCACTATGTCTTCTTCATTGAGCCGAAGCTGGACTCACCGAAGGCAATGATGATGATGCCGACCGTCGGCTGGGGCCAGGGTCTCTACCGGATGGCCCGGGTGGAAACGGACGACGGCCCGCGCATCGTGCTCGTCTCGGTCGACGGCGAACCGCTCGAACTGTCGCAGGACGGACGGCTTGCACGCGGCGCGCACGTGCGCATCGCAAACGGCCGCGTCATCGAGCCCGAGACCGCGATTCGCGACGGTGCCGGCACCCGCATGCGCCCGTCTTACTTCGAGTCTCCCGACGGAGCGGTGCGACCGATCGCGCAGTCCCCGGCGCCGGCCGCGGTCGCGGTCAGAACCGCGCGCACCTTCGCGACGCTCGACGATCTCCGGCTGTTCGTCCAGGGACGGCTCGCCGCCGTCACGGTCCGGAACCGGTGAGGGGAGACCACATCATGAGAACCCGAACGACACTCTTCGCTCTCGCTCTCGTCGTCCTCGTCACGGGATCGGCGCTCGCACAAGCCGGGCACACGGGCGGCTGTACTTGCGGCCAGTTCGCCACGAAGCCGATTCCATTTCAGATCGAGCACTCCTCGGTCGCGTACCAGGACGCGGCAATGGCCGAGTTCAATCGCTGGAACGACGTGGCAAACCTCGTGACGGCAGCAATCGGTGACGGGCTGGCCGACTCGCCGAACGGGAAGAACGAGATTCTCTTCGTCCAGGACACGCTGACTTCCGACACGTTCGGGCTCGCCCTGATCCTTCCCGCGTCGGCCTTCTCCGGCAACCCGCCATTCGACGACTGCGCCAACAAGACGGGCTCGACGATCTGCGGCACGTTCACGGAGGCCGACGTCCTGATCAACAGCGACTTCGTGCGCGGCTTCACGCCGGTCGGCCCGCCTGATTTCGACGACGACAACGGGCCCGCCTACTACGGGACGACCGCGTTACACGAGATCGGACACGCCCTCGGGCTCCACCACAATTTCCGGAACCTGAGCACGATGAACTACGTCGAGGACTACGCGGGCCAGTACGTCGGGATCGCCGACGCAGCCGCGCTCCGAGCCGCGTACCCGGTCCAGGTCAAGTCGATGACCGACATCGGCACGTATCCCTTCCGCTACGATCCTGCGAAGCAACAGTACGCGGCGACGACCCCGGTCTCGTTCAGCCCGGGCTCGGTCACCGCGGGAGTCGACACCATCACGGTAACGAACGCGACCGTGGAGAACGTCGGCAACGTGAGCCTGAACAACGTGAAAATCGAGTTCTACCTGTCGACCGACTCGACGATCACCACGAGCGACATCCTGCTCGGGTCCTTCACCTACTCGGGAGCTTTCCCTTCGGGCGGCTACGACGACGAGCCGTTTCCCGACATTCCGATCCCTGCCTCGGTGCCTGGGGGCTCCTACTTCGTCGGCGCACGAATCCTGCAGAACGCGGCGACGGCGGATGGAATCAGCTACAACAACACGTGGGCGTCCCCCGGCCAGCTGAGCGTCACGGGCGGCACAACCAGCAACGGTTGCCCGAACAGCAGCACGGATCTCATCCTCCAGAACGGCCAGTTCCGGACGTCGCTCTGCGCGAAAGACCCGCGCACGGGCGCCACCGGGCAAGGCGTTGCCACGGCGTTCAACAGCATCGTCGGCTACTACTCGATCCCTTCCCTGACTGGCGACCCGAACAATTTCGAAGTCTTCGTGAAGGTGCTCGACGGCCGGCCGATCAACGGCAAGTTCTGGGTTTTCTACGGAGGCCTCACCGACTTCGAGCTCACGATCACCGTCACCGACACCACGACGGGTGCGAAGAAGACGTATACGCGCGCTGGCACTGAGTTGGGCGGTGGAGCAGACACGAACGCGTTCTGAGCCTCACTCCATCACGACGCAACCTGACGGGACGGGCTTCGGCCCGTCCCGTTTTCGTTTCGGCGCGGCGGGCAGGGTTGCGCGAGCGCCTTCGCTCGACCGGTCACCGAGAGAGAACCGACATGCGCCGCTCGTACGCCGCGTCGTCCTGAGCGAAGCGAAGGACCTCTCAGGACGACATGACCTTCGTTCGGCGCCGGTTGCTGCGCTTCGCGCAGACGCGCCGGCGAGGGTCAAGTCTCGATCTTGCGGTTCTCGCCCGACGCGAACGCGGCGCCGACGATCGAGGCGCCGAGCGCGCAGAGTGACACGCGCGGCAAAGTCCACTCCATCCACGTGCCGAGACTCTCTCCGCGATAGTGCAGGTAGTAGACGAACAGGAAGAGCAGGATTCCCGCGGCGGGCACGAGCGCAGGCAGCAGCTCCCTCCAGCGCCGCCAGCTTCGGGCGAGCACGACCGCCGCCAGCCCCCACGCGATCCAGGCGCTCCCCGCGTCGAGATTCGAGACGAAGCCGACGGCGACCTCCCCCGCCCGCGCGAACGAGAGCTCTCCCGCCTGCTCCCGTGTCATGTCGCGCATCGGCACGCCATGCACCGCTTCGAAGAGAAGCCAGCTTCCGAGCGCAAGGAGAGGCACGGCGAGGATCACGGCAGCTCGCCTCACGAGCCGCGTGCCACGCAAACCCGCAAAGAAATCGGACGCGGTCGCACCTGCGGCAATCAGCGCGAACACGACCATCCCTTCGTTCTTCGTCAGCACGACGCCCGCGAGCGCCACGATCGCGAGCCATCGGGCGCTCGAACTCCCGCCGGCGGCACTGCCGAGGAGCGCAGCGATCGCGATACTCGAAAACAGGACGAGCGGCGGCTCGGCATTGCCCGCCGAGAGCGACGCGGGAATCGCGAGAGCAAAGGTGAGAAACCAGAAGGACGAGGCCATCGTCGCCTCGTCGCGAGAAAGGCGCAGGGCGAGCAGGTCGCGGAGCAGCGGAACTCCCGCAATCAGCCATAGCGCGCACGTCGCGAGGCCGAATTGCCACGGCAGCCGCCCCGCCACTTCGATTCCCCACGCATAGGTGAGGGGAACGAGAGGCGGGTAGTTCGAGTGCATGTGTACCGCCCACGGGTCGGCGAGCAGCGCGGCGTCGATTCCCCCGATCTCCGCGAATCGCTGCGCCTTGACTCCCCAGAAGTAGAGGAAGTCGATCGAGGTCGCGCGAGAGGTGATCGCGCTGAGCACGAGATGCGCCGTTCCGACGAGTAGCGCGGCCGCGCCCCCTGCCCAGGCGAGGCCGCCCACCGCCTCACCGGCCGCGCCGCGCGACCGCCGCGAGAGGACGGTCGCAATCGCGACCGACCCCAGCCCGAGGGGGGCAACGACGCTCAGCGCGCTCCATCGGATTCCGGCGGTCGAGAGGAGCGTGAGCCAGACCGTGAAGACGACGACGCCGGTCACGAACGCGGCGGAGAACCGTCCCCACGGAGTGAAGCCGTCGACCGGGCGTGCCCAGGCCGCGGGAAGGCCGAAGACGGCGAGCGCCAAAGGGGCGAGGAGGAACGTCACGCCTTCGGCCATCAGCGCGCCCCTCGATCCCAGATGCAACCCTCGGCGAGCTGCTGGACCATCGTCGCGCCGGCCGGCACGGTCGCGCATCGATAGACGAGAACGTATCGCGCCTCCGCGCCGTGCTCCGCCGACGAGCTGCCGTAGTAGGACGTCGGCTTGCCGTGACACTCGGTGAGCACCGCACGCGACATCATGTAGATACTCATCTCGATCTGCGGATCGCTCGCGACGATCGTGTAGGTGGCGCCCGGCGGCAGCACGTCACGTGCCTGCCAGAGGAAACCCCAGCCGAGGCGGGTGGTCTCGTTGAGACCCGCGACACGGTCGAGCGGCGAGGTCGGCGGGCGTAGCCGCTCACCGGCAGGAAGCCTCGCCCAGTGAGCTCCGACCAGCGCAGCGAGCGCTACACAGCCTGCAAGCCAGAACCGAGTCCGGGAAGTGCTCGCCAGGTCATGCTCCACCACGGGAGAGTCTTCGACATTGGATCTCGAGTCCATTTCCTGCCCGCTCGGAGGCGCGTCCGGATCGGCGCCCGCGCACACGCCGACCATAACGGCTCCTTCGTCAAATCACAACGGCCTGGCGCCCCGAGCAGTCATCGGCATCCACAGGTGCGGCGAAAACGAGGCCGCATGCCTTCTTGCGTCCGCGACGCGCCACGCGCAAACTCTTCACCTGAGATTCGAAGCTTTCGGCGACGGGCCGCATCGCGATTCCATCTCAAGACCACAGGGTGCGGTTTGCGCCCATCGGGGCTATAATCGCGAGCTACCGTTGCACACCCAATAACCCATTTCTCGAAGACCCGAGGGCCGTGGAGGCTTTCGACGCGGTCTCCGAAGGAGGAGAGTCCCCATGAGCAATCCCCTTGCCGAAATCACGAAGACCGGACAATCGATCTGGTTCGACAACATCCAGCGAAAGATGCTGAAGGATGGCGACCTGGCGCGAATGATCGAGCAGGACGATCTGCGCGGAGTCACCTCCAACCCGACGATCTTCGAGAAGGCGATCCTCGGCTCGACCGACTACGACGAGCAGCTCCGTTCGCTGATCGCCGGCGGCCTGGGCATCAAGGAGATCTACGAAGGACTCGTCGTGGACGACATCGCGCTCGCGGCCGACATTCTGCGTCCCGTTTACGACAAGACGAACAAGCTCGACGGCTACATCAGCCTCGAGGTAAGCCCGCGTCTCGCCTACGACACGCAGGGGACGATCGACGAGGCGAGCCGCCTCTTCAAGACGGTCGGGCGGCCTAACGTCATGATCAAAATCCCGGCCGCGCAGGAAGGGCTTCCCGCGATCGAGGAATCGATCTACCGAGGGCTGAACATCAACGTCACGATGATCTTCTCCCTCGAAAATTACGTGCAGGTGGCCGAAGCCTTCATCAAGGGACTCGAACGCCGCGCCGCGGAAGGGAAGCATGTCGACGGCATCGCCTCGGTCGCGAGCTTCTTCGTCTCACGCGTCGACACCTCGGTCGACAAGGAGCTCGACGGGCTGATCGCCAAAGCCGGCTCCGACGCCGAGAAGGCGCGCCTGCGTGCGCTTCTGGGCACTTCGGCGGTGGCGAACGCGAAGCTCGCCTACCAGAAATTCAAGGAGATCTTCCACGGCCCGCGTTTCGCGGCACTGCTTGCCAAAGGAGCGCAGGTGCAGCGCTGCCTCTGGGCTTCGACCGGAACGAAGAATCCGAACTACTCCGACTGCCTCTACGTCGACAACCTCATCGGAGCCGAGACGGTCAACACCGTTCCACCCGCCACCTACAACGCGACGAAGGATCACGGCAAGGTCGCCCTCACGCTCGAGGCCGACCTCGACGGCGCGACGAAGGTCTTCGCCGACCTCGCGGCGATCGGAATCGACATGGCCGCGGTGACGCAGAAGCTCCAGGAAGACGGCCTCAAGGCGTTCGTCGGATCGTTCGACACCCTCGTGTCGTCGATCGAGTCCAAGCGCGGCGCCCTTGCCGGCGCGGCGAGCTAGCCGCCAGCACACCCTTCACGCCGGCCGGCCCGCGCAACAACCACGGGCCGGGCGGCGAAACGTTTCAGCCCCGCTTTACACACGAATATTGAGAGGAGATGTCAATGTCAGGTAAAGCCAAGATCGGCATGGTCGGTCTCGCAGTCATGGGCGAGAACCTCGCCCTCAACATCGAGCGCAACGGATTTCCGATTGCGGTCTACAACCGCGATCCGAAGAAGGTGGACGCATTCATGGTGCGCGCCGCGGGCAAGCAGGTCATCCCGACGAAGACGCCGCAGGAGTTCATGGCGGCGCTCGAGCGCCCGCGCAAGGCGATCCTGCTGGTCAAAGCCGGTGAAGCCGTCGACTGGACGATCGACCAGCTCAAGCCGTTCATGGAGCCGGGCGACATCATCATCGACGGCGGCAACTCGCTCTTCGTCGATTCCGAGCGCCGAGAGAAGCAGCTCAAGAGCGAAGGCTTCGCCTTCATCGGCTCCGGCGTGTCCGGCGGCGAGCAGGGCGCACTCTGGGGCCCCAGTCTCATGCCGGGTGGCGACAAGGCCGCCTACGAGAGCATCCGCCCCATCTGGGAAGCGATCGCGGCAAAGGTCGACGACGGCCCGTGCGTGACGTTCATCGGCACCGGCGGCTCCGGCCACTTCGTGAAGATGGTCCACAACGGGATCGAGTACGGCGACATGCAGCTGATCGCCGAGGCCTACGACATGATGCGGAACATCCTCGGCATGAGCGCCGACGAGATGGCCGACGTCTTCGACGAGTGGAACGCGGGCGAGCTCAACTCGTTCCTCATCGAGATCACCGCGAAGGCGCTTCGCGTGAAGGACCCGGAGACCGGCAAGCCGCTGGTCGACCTCGTCCTCGACAAGGCAGGACAGAAGGGCACGGGCAAGTGGACCTCGGAGAGCGCGCTCGATCTCGGCATCGTCGTGCCGACGATCGACGCATCGGTGGACGCCCGCACGATCTCGTCGCGCAAGGACGAGCGCGTCGAAGCCTCGAAGCAGATCGCCCCGCCGAACTTCCCGAAGTACTCGGGAGACAAGAAGGCTCTCATCGCCGCGATCCGCGACGCTCTCTACGCGTCGAAGATCTGCTCGTACGCGCAGGGCATGAACCTCATCCGCGCCGGAAGCGACCACTACAAGTGGGGCATCAACCTCGGAGAGGTCTCGCGCATCTGGAAGGCCGGGTGCATCATTCGCGCGCAGTTCCTCGACAAGATCAAGCAGGCGTACCAGCGCAGGCCGGACCTGCCTAACCTCGTCCTCGACCCCGACTTCAAGGCGTGGATCGAGAAGTCGCAGGCGAACTGGCGTCTCGCCGTTGCAACTGCCGTGCAGCACGGCGTCCCCGTCCTCGCGATGTCGGCGAGCCTCGGCTACTTCGACATGTACCGCAGCGCGAACCTGCCGCTCAACCTCACGCAGGCGCAGCGCGACTTCTTCGGCTCGCACACCTACGAGCGGACCGACAAGCCGCAGGCCGGCTTTATACACACCGAGTGGGAAGAGTTGCTCGCAAACCAGAAGAAATAGTCCACACGAACACGCAGTCGATCGAGGGCACGGCGATTCCGCCGTGCCCTTTTCTTCTGCGTCGCGATCGCGCTCTCCCGGTCAGTCCGGTTCCGGCGTGGTGATCGGTCGCCGCCGGATCGACGTCGCGACCATCCCGCCTAACGCGACGAGCGCAAGCGCGCAGCTCGCCGTAAACGACCCGGGAGCGTACTCGACTACGACTTTCGAATGTCCCGCTGGAACGCGAAATCCAACGAACGCGCCATTCGTGCGGACGAGCGGCGCTGCCCGTCCATTCACCTTCACCCTCCACCCCGGATTGGCCGGCTGGCTCGAAGCGATCAGAACGGGCCGCGAGGCGTCGAGCGTCAGGCGAAATCGCGTGGGCCGCGTCTGCTCGAACCATATGGACGCGAGCCCGGCGTTCGACTCCATCTCCGCTGCGCCTGCTTCCTCGATCACCGCAATGCTCCGGAAGTCGGTCACCCGCCCGAGCTCCGCGCAGCATGCGCCGGCCGCGTGGCGCCGGATCTGCTCCGGCGCGAAGAACCTTGGAAGCGCCTCGTCATTCTCGAACAGTCGCCCGTCCGCACCGTCGTAGCGAAGCGTCCATCCGTCCGACTCCTCGAACCCGGGCTCGGTGAAGAGAAACCTCACATTGAGGAAGTCGATCGCGGGCAACCCGACGTCGACCACGCGCCTCACGTCGGCGCCAGGCGTGTCGACGGTGGCGAGCTTCAGGAACTCCACGTAGGGGGCCCACGCCATCGGATCGCTTCCGCGAACGTCCTCGAGACCGTATTGTGCGGAGTTGTTCGGCAGGAAGACCCAGTCGTGCCCCGCGATCCGGAACGGCTCCCGCGGCGCGATCGCGCGGAGCCGCTCCACGATGGGCAGCCGTGGAACGAAGTACGTCTCGTCGACCGCCGCGTTGAAGGGCGCGTTGAATGCGAAGAGCTCCGCGACCGTCGCCAGGTACGCCACCACGATGACCGTCCTGGCGCGTGTAATGCCCGAGGCAGCGACCGTAAGCCAGACGGCGACGAGCCCGGCAGGGGCGACGAGAGCCCACAGACCGAAGTGCCTTCCGTAGTGATGCTGGAACAGTTCGACGAGAAGCCAGCCGACGACCGTGGTCGAGAAGAGCGCGATGCCGATCGCGAAGCGGTCGAGATGATCGAGCACGCCGCCAACCGCGATTGCGGCGATGAGAACGACCATGAATCGCATCTTGTCGTTCGCCACGAGCGAGAGCGGCGGCACGTCGTTGAGGACACCAAGCCAGGTCCAGTCCATGCAGACGAGGAAGAGCGCGGCCGCGGAGAGCGCGAGCCAGAGGATCCTGCGCGGAACCGCTCTTGCAAGGGCCGCAGGCAGAAAACAGAGCGTAACCAGGCCCGCGTACGACGACGCGACGATCGAGTAGTTATGGATCCACGACCAGGTGCCGTGCGCGGGATTCCCGAACGCGTCGGGACTGACGAGCGCCCACGCGGCCGCGTAGCGGAATGGCTCCGTCATCTCGCGGTGGGACGCGAGCTCCGCGAACCGCGCGCTCTCGAGAACCTGCTCGAGAACGGGAATCCAGGTGGGCGCCGAGACGGCGAGCCCGAGCAGCGCGCCTGTGCAAGCGATTCCGAATCCTCGAATCCATGCCCGGCGCTCCGAGGATAGAAGCGCATCACCCGCGAGCACGACGCCGCAGCCGACCGCGACGTGGAGCACGCTCTCTGGGTGCCCTGCGGCGAGCAGCGCGGCGACGGCGCCACTCACCAGGAAACACGCTCGCCGCGTCTTTTTCTCCACGGCGAGCGTCAGCGTGAATAGCGCGACCGGTGCGAGCGCCGACACCGTCGCCGCGCTGTAGTGCAGATAGACCGTCTGGTACACGGACAGCGCGAATGCCGCAGCCGCGAAGCAGGACGCCCACATCGAGAGACCGCGCTGGCGCGCGGCGAGATAAGAGAACAGAAGCGCGACGAAGACCTTGAGCCCCGCCATCGCAACGAGTTGCTTGGGAAGCGGGACGAAGACGGTCGCGAGAAAGAACGGAGAGAACGGCGCCGACTCGCCGTTGCCAAGCAGCGGATAGCCCGAGAACGAGTAGCGATTCCAGAGCGGAAGCCGCCCCGCGCCAAGCTCCTCGCGGACGACGTGATGCCACGGGAGGAAAAGCCTCGCCGTGTCGTTCGTCAGCGGATTCTTCGGAGCGACCTCGCCGACGACTCCGCGATACGGATATCCTCGCGCGACTTCATCCACCGGGACCGTGATGCGATCGGGCAGAAGTCCCGGGCTCACGAACGCGATCGAGAGCGCGAGAAACTGAACCACGATCCACGGCTCGATCCGGATTTCCAGTCTCCGGAGCACGAGAACGAGCGCAAACGCCGGAATCGCGATGCCGGCCAGGGCGAGACACGAGTCGATCACGATCTCGCATTATGGCAGGGCTTGCCGGGCTCCCAGGAGCGGGCCTCGGGTAAGATCGTGTCGACATGTTTGGCGCTTCCAACGCGACGCTCGTCGGTTCAATCGGGGTAGGCCTTCTCCTCGTCGCGTTCTTCATGAACCTGTTCAAGCTCCTGCGCGCGAACAGCTATCCGTACATCCTTCTCAATCTCTTCGGAGGCACGCTAGCGTGCCTGTCGTCTTGGATGATCGACTTCATGCCGTTCGTCGTGCTCGAGGGCACTTGGGCGTTCGTCGCTGCGATCGCGCTGGCGAAAAAGCTCGCGGCCGCGCCACCGACATCCCGCGAAGCCACCCGGGAGTGAAGTCGTCCACCCCCATGGGCCGGCGCGCGGCTTTCATGCATTCAACATTCCGGCGACGGTTTCGTTTCAGGATTCCTGATGCTCGAAGCCTTCCTGTTCCAAAGGCGGCTCGACAGATTCGGTACGCGGCGAGCGCGCCAGGGGCATGGCGTGCCGCTCTGCCCGCCGCCCTCCGGCACATCGATCTCCCCCAACTGGGCGAAGGCCGGAGGCCTTCGCCACAAGCCCGTTGCCACTAGGCCTTCGAGCTCCAGTCGGTGTGCACGAAACCGCGCTCCAGGTGATCGACGCGCTCGTACGTGTGCGATCCGAAGAAGTCGCGCTGAGCCTGCACGAGGTTCGCGGGCAGACGCGCAGAGCGATAGGCGTCGAAGTAGTTGAGGCTCGCCGACATCGCAGGAATCGCCACGCCCATCGACTGCGCGAGGTTCACCGTCCTTCGCCAGCCCGACTGCGCCGCGTGGATCGCCGCGGTGAACTCGTCGTCCATGAGCAGGTTCGGGAGCGCGCCGTCGCGCGCGTACGCCTTGCGGATCGAATCGAGGAAGCGCGCGCGGATGATGCAGCCGCCTTTCCAGATGCGCGCCATCTCGCCGAGATCGATTCCCCATTTCCATTCGTGCGAGCCGGCGCCGATGAGGCTCATTCCCTGCGCGTACGAGCAGATCTTCGACGCGTAGAGCGCGTCGTGCACGTCGGTGACGAGCTTCGATTTCTCGACGGACGGGGCGGCGTGCGGCCCGTGCAGCTTCGCGCTCGCCTTCACCCGCTCCGACTTGAGGCTCGAGAGCACGCGCGCGTCGATCGCCGCCGCGATCGTCGGTATGGAAATGCCGAGGTCGAGCGCGACCTGCGCCGTCCACTTGCCCGTCCCCTTCTGCCCCGCCTTGTCGAGAACGAGGTCGACAAGATGCTTGCCCGTCTCTTCGTCCTTCACGCGGAAGATCTTCGCGGTCACCTCGATGAGGAACGACTCGAGCAACCCTTGATTCCACTGGGAAAAGACGTCGGCAAGCTCGTCGTTCGTGAGCCCGCCGACCACGCGCAGGATCTCGTACGCCTCGGAGATGAGCTGCATGTCTCCGTACTCGATCCCGTTGTGCACCATCTTCACGAAGTGTCCGGCGCCGTCCGAGCCGCAGTAGGCGACGCAGGCGCCCGAATCGGTCTTTGCAGCGATTGCCTCGAAGACGGGGCGGACATGCTCGTACGCCTGCATGTCTCCGCCGGGCATGAGCGACGGCCCATTGCGCGCCCCTTCTTCCCCGCCCGAGACGCCGCAGCCGAAGAAGCGCTTGCCGGTCTCGCGGACGCGGGCCTCGCGCGCCTGCGTATCCTTGAACCACGAGTTGCCGCCGTCGATCAGCACGTCGCCGTCGTCGAGCAACGGAAGGATCTTGTCGAGCGTAAGGTCGATCGGCCGTCCCGCCGCGATCATCATCATGATGCGCCGCGGCCGCTCGAGCGCGGCGACGAAGTCCTCGAACGTCTTCGTCCCCGTGAGCGAGCGACCTGCGCCATGCTCGGTGACGAACGCATCGACCCATTCGGGTTCGAGGTTCCAGACCGCGACCGGGAAACCATGGTCCGCGATGTTGAGCGCCAGGTTCCGCCCCATTACTCCGAGCCCGATCATTCCGAACTGCGCCTTCGACATGGCAGCCTCCCCATGGCGCGGCCGAGTTCCAGCCGCGCACGATTTCTTTCCGTGAGTGAGCGCTGATTATGTCGCAGAACGGCTCGAAGCGCGCCCCCGGAATAGGTCATAGGTCATAGGTCATAGGTCAAAGCAGGCAGAGTGGAGTCCGCTCTGCGCGTGCGCGGTCTCTTGCTTGCTCTGACCTTTGACCTGGCCGGAATCCTGCCCCCCGGGGCTAGATCGACGCGTCCTTTGCCTTCTCGTCCTCGAGCCCGGTCTTCTTCATCGCGTTCCGGGCGATCTTCGTCACCAGGATCGTCACGATGATCGTCACCGCCAGCCCCGCGATCTGGATCGTCTTCTGCGTGGCGGTTGCATCGCCCGCCGCGGTCGCGAGAAGCGAACCGATGTAGACGAACGCGAACGTCCCCGGGATGATCCCGAAGAGCGTCGCGAGGGCGTACGGGAGCGTTCGAACGCCTGTTAGGCCGAAGCCGTAGTTGATGTACGTGAACGGGAAGAGCGGGGAGAGCCGGATCAGGAAGACGATCTTCGCGCCTTCCCTGCCGATCGCCCGGTCGAGCGCGCGGAACTTCTCGTTTCCCGCCGTCATCCCCTCGACCTTGCTTCGCATGACCGTGCGCGCCAGGAGAAACGATGCGACTGCGCCCAGCGTCGCGCCGATGACCACGACGATCGTTCCCTCGACGAGCCCGAAGATCACGCCGGCGCCCAGCGTCAGGAGAGACGCCGGCACGAACAGCACGCAACAGACCGCGTAGACGAGCGCGTAGACGATCCAGCCGACCGCGCCGAGTCCTTTCACGTACGTCTGCAGCGCGCGAAGCCACTCGTCGGTGGGGAGCAGCTTGACCGCGATGATGAAGGCTGCGACCACCGCGACCCCGATGACGATCTTCGCGATCGGAACCCCGCCCTTCTGCGGCTCGGCCGCGGGAACCCCTGCTTCGGATGACATCAATCCTCCTCGCGCGCGTCGCCGCGCGTCTCGCTTCGAACTCGTGCGTAACGATTGTGGAGAAAGAATGATTGAGGCCGGTTCGCGCGTCAACCCGGAGGTAGCGACGCGGCGAGCTCGCGCACCCAATCGGCGAGCAGCCGGTGGCGCTCCCTGAAGTAGCCCCGCAGCAGCGGACGCACGACGAGCGCGTCGGCAATTCCGAGGTTGCCGAACGGCAACCGGTACTCGACCTCGTCCCGCATCCTGGTCCCACCGTCCGCGGGCAGAAACAGATGCGAGTGCGTCCACGCCGCGAACGGACCGCGAACCTGCCGGTCGACGAACTTCTTCCCCTCGATCACGTCCGTGTATTCGGCAAGCCACTCGAGCCGCAACGGTCCGATGCCGAGCACGATGAGCACCTGCGTCCCCCGCTCGAATCCACCGCTCTGTTCGACCCGGACGAGCTTCGGCCATGGCGGCGACAGCCGCGACAGCGCTTCCGGGATCGTGTGTAGGTCGAACAGCCGGCGGGGCGGAAGCGGGATCAGCGATTCGTGGACGAGGCGGCGCATGTCGGGCGAATCGAACGGAACGAGCGACCGGGGGATTCCGTCGGGGACAACCACGTTAGTTCCGCAACACCCCGGAAAGGACGAAACTCACACCCCAACCAACCTTGGTCACTGCACGATTCGGTCGAAATCCGCTATTTTGTTCCTGGCATGAACGTCGAATTTGGACAGGAGCCTCTCTGGACGTCAAACGACGTTGCGCGAGCGCTCGGAGTCGGTGTGTCGAGCATCAAGCGATGGACGGACAGCGGGAAGCTCGCATCGGTCCGCACCGTCGGAGGGCATCGGCGCTACCGCCTCGAGGCGATTCACGCGTTCGCCTCGTCCGGAGGCCTCGACGTCTCGAAGCTTCCGCCGCTCGAGCGCATCGAGGCGTTCGAGCAGGATGACGCCGCATCGATCATGCGAAGGCTGCTCGCCGACCTGGAGACGGGCGATGTCGCGTCGGTGCGCCGCATCGTCGGCGCCCACCTCGCGCTCGACGACGAACGGATCGCGTTTCTCGACACGGTCGTGGGCGAGCTTCTCCGCGAGATTGGGGAGAAGTGGGAACGCGGCGAGTGGAGCGTCGGGATGGAGCACCGCACTTCGTACGCCGTGGCCGAAGCGATCGACCGATCTCGGCCTGCCGTGTCCGCCGGGCCTCTCGCAACGCTCTGCTGCCCGCCGGGAGAGCTCCATTCCATCCCGCTCAACATGGTGAGGATCGTTCTCGAGTGGAGTGATTTCCACACCGACTTCCTCGGCGCCGACGTTCCCTGGGATTCGATCCGGAGCGCGATCGACGCAAAGAACCCCGCCATGGTGCTGCTCTCTGCCCGCAACCAGGTGCCGTTCAACGCTCCGGAGTTTCGAGCTCTGGCCGGGCACTGCCGGCAACTGGGAGTGGAGCTCGTGATCGGCGGACAGTGGGCGCGCGGCGGAGTGAGCGCAGAAAGTGGAGTCCCGAGATTCCGCACGCTCACCGGCTTCGATCGCTGGCTGCGCACACGCGACGATCAGCGAATGGCCGCCGGCTGAGGCGCCGTCACTCGCCGGCGATCGCCCCGATCATCACGACCGTCGCGAGGTCGCCGGCAGCGAGCGGACCCGTGTCGGGCTCGAGAACCGCGAGGCCGTTTGCGCCGACCATCGACGTCGACACTCCCGACCCTTGCGCGCGCGCCGGCGCAGCCACGAGCTCTCCGCCCGCGGCCGTGACGCGCACCCGCATGTAGACGCGGCGGTCGCCCTTCGCCTCGAGCGGCGCCGTGAGACGCGCGCGCACGACGGGCGGCAGAAGTCCGGCGGTCATTCCCATCGCCTTGCGCAGCGCCGGCGCGATGAAGAGATGGAACGACACCATGCACGACACGGGATTGCCCGGAAGCCCGAAGTAGAGCTTTCCGCGCAAGCGCGAGAAAACGACCGGCTTGCCGGGCTTCATTGCGACCTTCCAGAAGATCGTCTCCGCTCCGAGATCGTCGAGCGCATCCTTCACGAAGTCGTACGCGCCGACCGAAACTCCTCCAGACGAGAGAATGAAGTCGGCATCGAGCGCCGCTTCGATCGCCCGGACCGTCGCCTCTTTCGTGTCGCCGACGATTCCGAAGCTCCGCACGATTGCGCCCGCCTCTTCGGCGAGCGCGGCGAGCGACCACGAATTCGAGTTGACCACCTGTCCCGCACCAATCGGAGAACCGACCTCGACGAGCTCGGCCCCTGTCGAGAAGACTGCGACGACAGGACGCCGCGCGACGAGCAGCTCGCTTCGCTGTGCAGACGCCGCGACCCCGACCTCCCCTGCTCCGATGCGAGCGCCCGAGCGCAGGACCGTCTCCCCTTCGCGCATGTCCTCGGCGCGTCGGCGGATGTTCGCGCCCGGCTTGAGTGCCTGAAAGACGTGGACCTGTTCGCTGCCGCCGTCGGTGACCTCGACCTGCGCGACGCAGTCGGCCCCTCGCGGCATCGGCGCACCCGTCATGATGCGCATCGCGGCGCCCGCTTCGACAGTCGCCTCGGCGACCGCTCCGGCAGGAAGGTCGCCCGCCACGCGAAGCAAGACGGGGATGTCATGCGTCGCGCTTTCGACATCGCTCGCGCGCAGCGCATAGCCGTCCATTGCGCTGTTGTCGGCGCCGGGAACGTCGCGAGGCGCGAGGACGTCTTCGCGGAGGATGCGGCCGAGCGCCTCGCGTAAGGCTACCGGCTCCGCATCGAGGCGGCTGACCTCGCCGAGCACGCGCTGCTGCGCCTCCTCGACGCCGATCATGCGCTCGTCCGGCCTCGCACGACCGAAGGTGCTCGCAGTCATCGCCGCGCCTAAGACTGCTCTCCGCGGCGCGTCACGATCGACATGAACTCCTGCCGCGTCTTCTCGTCGCGCAGGAACGCGCCCCGGAGAACGTTCGTCTCCATGAACGACGACTCCTGCTCCACCCCGCGCATCACCATGCAGAGATGACGCCCTCCCATCCACACCGCGAGCCCGAGCGGGTCGAGGATCGCCTCGATCGTATCGGCCACATCGTGCGCGAGATGCTCCTGCGACTGCAGCTTCCGCATGTGCACCTCGACGATGCGAGGGATCTTCGACGCGCCGATGATGTGCTGGTTAGGGATGTAGCCGACGATGAACTTGCCGAAGAACGGAAGGATGTGGTGCGCGCAGAGGGTCTTGTAGGTTCCGCCGAGAACGACGAGGTTCTGGCAGGAGTCGTCCGTCTTCACGCAGGCCTGCCGGAAGAGCGTGCTCAGCTTCGCGATATCGGTGTAGTCGTACCCGCTCGTGAGCGTGATGAGCGACTGCGCCCACCGTCTCGGCGTCTCGAGCAGGTTCTCGTCTTCGAGATCCACGTGCAGAAGCCGTAACACCTCTGCGAGGTGTTCCTGGAGCTTCTCGCGGTCGACCGATGGTCTGGGCGCCGCGAGCGGCCCACCTTCGGCGAGAAGCGCCGTTTCGAGCTCGCGCTGTCCGCCTTGCGTCCTGGTCATGGAGCCTCCCCGGATCTTCCCGGCGCCTTGGCTGCCGAGCGGCTGAAGCTTAGCAGATCGAGTCCGGCACCACCCGATAACACCCAATAATCGCGGGAGTTGACAGCTGAATGAATGGTCATTCATAATTTCCCCACTCGAAAATTGAGCGCCGGTGGAGTTGTATCCGCTGGAGTTGTACCCACCCCCATGCCCAATCGAAACGAGGACCACTCGATGAAGCCCGAATTGAAAACTGCAGGCGCCGAAGAGGCGATGGAAGTCGCCGAGGCCAGCCGCGAGACCGAGTGGGAGAAGCCGTCATTCGTCGGCGACCTCTTCCTCGGAAAGTACAGACTCGATCTCGTCCATCCCTTCCCGGAGCAGGATACCGAGGACAGGAAGACCGGTGACGAGTTTCTGGCGAAGCTCGAACGATTCCTCTCGGAGAAAGTCGACGCCGAGAAGATCGATCGCGACGGCGACTATCCGCAGGAAGTGCTCGAAGGGCTCAAGCGGCTCGGAGCGTTCGGGATGAAGATCCCGAAAGAGTACGGCGGCATGGGGTTCTCCTCGGTGAACTACAACCGCGCGATCGCGCTCATCGCGACGTGGTGCGGATCGACCGTCGCGTGGGTCTCCGCGCACCAGTCGATTGGCGTGCCGCAGCCGCTCAAGCTCTTCGGCACTCCCGAGCAAAAGCAGAAGTGGCTTCCGAGGCTCGCGGCGGGCGCGATCTCCGCGTTTGCGCTCACGGAGCCCGGCGTCGGCTCCGATCCCGCGAAGATGAAGACGGTCGCGACACCATCGCCCGACGGGAAGGGCTGGATTCTCAACGGACTGAAGCTCTGGTGCACGAACGGCACGCGCGCCGAGTTGCTCGTGGTGATGGCGCAGACGCCGCCAAAGGTCGTCGACGGCAAGGAAAAGAAGCAGATCACGGCGTTTCTCGTCGAGACGAGCTCTCCCGGCGTGAAGGTCGAGCACCGCTGCCAGTTCATGGGACTTCGTGGCATCGGCAACGCGCTGATCAGCTTCAAAGACGTCTTCATCCCCGCGGATCAGATCATCTGGGGCGAAGGGCTTGGCCTCAAGCTTGCGCTGATCACGCTGAACACCGGTCGCCTGACGATTCCGGCCGGCTGCGCGGCGGGCTCGCGCCGCATGCTGCAGATCGCTCGCGACTGGGTCAACGAGCGCGTGCAGTGGGGGCTCCCCATCGGCAAGCACGAGGCGATCGCAGTCGAGCTCGCCTGGATGGCGTCACACACCTTCGCCCAGGAAGCGATCGCCTGGCTCACCTCCGGCCTCGCCGACGCGGGCAAGGTCGACCTGCGGCTCGAAGCCGCCATGGCGAAACTGTTCAACACGGAGGTCTCCTGGCAGATCGTCGACAAGCTCGTTCAGATTCGGGGCGGGCGCGGCTACGAGACCTCCGCGTCACTCGAGGCCCGGGGCGAGAAGCCCTGGCCGGTCGAGAGGATCATGCGCGACATGCGCATCAATCGCATCTTCGAGGGCACTTCGGAGATTCAGCACCTGTTCATCGCGCGTGAGGCGGTCGATCCCCACATGAAGCTCGCCGGCGTGATGCTCAAGAGAGACGCGACCTTCGGCGAAAAGCTCCCCGCCCTTACGAAGGCCGGGCTGCATTACGCCGGCTGGTACCCCACGCTTTTCATACCGAAGGGACGCGGACAGTTCGGTGATTTCGGGAAGCTCGGCAAACACCTCGAGTTCGCCGAGAGCGCGTCGCGCCAGCTCGCCCGCGCGATCTTCCACGCGATGACGATCTTCCAGGCGAAGCTGGAGCGCAAGCAGCGCACGCTCTTCCGCCTCGTCGACATCGGCACCGATCTCTTCGCCATGTCGGCTGCGATCACCTACGCGCAGCATCTCGCGAAGAAGGGTGGCGACACGTCGAACGCGTACGAGCTTGCCGATCACTTCTGCCGCGAGGCGCGCCTGCGCATCGAGAACAACTTCCGAACGCTGTTCCACAATCACGACGACTACAGCTACCAGGTCGCGATGTCGTTCATGAAGGGCGAGTTCGAGTGGGCCGAGGGAATGCTCGTCGAGGGCATCCTGCCCACCCCGGAACGGATCGAGGAAGCGATTCGATCGATGGCGTGACCGCAGCGCAACACGCACGAAATGCAAAGGGGCACGGCATGCCGTGCCCCTTCGCGCTTGCGACTCGTGTGACGCCGCCTTACTTTGCGCTCAGCTTCTTCCAGAGCGCCTCGGCCTCGGCGCCCTCGATCACCTTCGTGTCGACGTCATGGATGATGCGAAGCTTCGCCGGCTTCGCTGCTTCCGCCGGCGCAAAGAAGAGGGCCTGGACCGATCGGTGCGGGATTCCGAGCGTTCCCTCCATGTGCGGCACCCAGAGAAACCGCGAGAGCAGTTCGGCATCCGCCTGCATCGTCTGCCACGCCACGGTCGCCTCCGAGCCGGTGAGGACCTTACCCTGTGCGTTGCCGTCGTAGATGATGCGCAGCGTCGCGCTCGCCGGTTCGCCCTTCGCGGAGTACCACACCGTGCCGACGCGTTCGGGATGGATCGCGAGCGTTCCACCCATGTGGGGCACGACGATCCAGCTCGCCGCTCCCGCGACCACGGGTAACAGGGAAACGATCAGCACAGCGACGATCCTCTTGATCTTCATGGAAGCCCCCTTTTCGCAATCGATCACCCCGCGGCGCCCGGGCGCCGCGTGAACGCAGACAGCCCGCGCCCGGCATCCCTGCCGGTTCGCGGAGCGTCCGCAACCATCATCGAGAACTGTCTTTACAGCGAACGAAAAATCGATTTGCCCGCGTAGACCGCGGCGTCACCCAGCTCTTCCTCGATGCGGATCAGCTGGTTGTACTTCGCCATGCGGTCGCTGCGTGAGGCCGAGCCCGTCTTGATCTGTCCGCAGTTCGTCGCCACCGCGAGGTCGGCGATCGTCGAATCCTCGGTTTCGCCCGAGCGATGCGACATCACGGCGCGGTAGCCCGCGCGCTTCGCCATCTCGACCGCGTCGAGGGTCTCTGTGAGCGTGCCGATCTGGTTGACCTTGATGAGGATCGCGTTGGTGATCCCCTTCGCGATTCCTTCCGCGAAGATCTTCGTGTTCGTCACGAACAGGTCGTCGCCGACCAGCTGCGTACCCGCGCCCATCGTGTCGGTGTGCAGCTTCCAGCCGTCCCAGTCGCCTTCGGCCATTCCGTCTTCGATCGAGATGATCGGATAGGCCTTCCGGAGCTCCTGGTAGTAGGCGTTCAATTCCGCGGCCTTGAGCTTGCGCCCCTCGCCGTGAAGGTCGTAGATGCCGTCCTTGAAAAATTCGGACGCCGCGACGTCGAGCGCGAGATAGATCTGCTCGCCCGGCTTGTACCCGGCCTTCTCGATCGCACTCATGATGTAGCCGAGCGCCTCCGAGGGCGACTTGACGTTAGGCGCAAACCCGCCTTCGTCCCCAACGGAGGTCGTGAGGCCCTTGTCGTGAAGAATTTTCTTCAGGCTGTGAAACGTCTCGGCGCCCGCACGCAGCGCTTCGCTGAACGAATGGAATCCCGCCGGGACGACCATCAACTCCTGGAAGTCGAGCGTGTTGTCCGCATGCGCGCCGCCGTTGATGACGTTCATCATCGGCACGGGGATCGTCCGCGCTCCCGGTCCGCCAAGGTACTGGAACAGCGGGAGCCCCGCGGCTTCGGAGGCAGCGCGGGCTACGGCGAGGGAGACTCCCAGGATCGCGTTGGCGCCCAGCTTCGACTTGTTCTCCGTGCCGTCGAGCTCGAGCATCACGAGGTCGATGAGCGACTGCTCGCGCGCGTCCATGCCTTCGACTTCGTTCGCGATGTCGGAGTTGACGTGGTCGACCGCCTTGCTCACCCCTTTGCCGAGATAGCGCCCTTTGTCGCCGTCGCGAAGCTCGAGAGCCTCCCGTGTGCCGGTCGACGCGCCCGAAGGAACCGCCGCGCGCCCAAGCACACCGGAATCGAGAACGACGTCGACTTCTATGGTCGGATTGCCGCGTGAATCGAGGATTTCCCGTGCGAAGACTTCAGAGATCGTGAACATGATGCCGCTAGTCTACGCGCGCCGCCTGGGGAGGGAAAGTGAGGAATTGAGAATTGGAGAATTGAGAACTGAGAGCGAGGGACGAGAGGCGTATTCTCGCGATCGACTCGCCAGCCTTCGGCCTTCAGATATCGATCGGGAAGCAGGAAGCGGCTTCAACCTGGCACTCTCTCAGTCCGCAATTCCCAGTTCTCGATACGGTCTCAGCCGCTGCCTCGCTCCGAATCGAACGCGCGCGCGTCGACGGGTAGCCAGACGCGGAACGTGCTCCCCTCGCCGACGACGGACTCGGCAGCCACCCGACCTCCCAGGAGCTCCGCGAAATTCTTGACGATCGCGAGGCCGAGACCCGTGCCCAGCCCCAGGCGCGCGCCCGCCTTTGCCTGGCGGTACTCTTCGAAGAGTCCCCGAAGCTGCTCCGGAGGGATCCCCGGCCCGCGGTCCGACACGCTGAGCTCGAACGCATCGACTTTCAGCCCCGATTCACGGGGCTCGCTGCGCGTCGCACGCACATGGATGCTCGCACCCTGCGGCGAGAACTTGATCGCGTTCGACAAGAGGTTGTTCAGAATCTGCCGCACCTTGACCGGGTCGACCTGGACGAGCGGAAGTCCGCCGTCGACCTCTCTCTCGAGCTGCAACCCTTTCGGATCGGCAAGTCCGCGGAGCCCTTCGGTCGCCGCCTCGACCAGCGAAGCCACCTCGACGGTCTCGACATGCACTTCCATCTTGCCCGCCTCGATCTTCGAGAGGTCGAGCACGTCGTTGATCAGGCCGAGAAGTATCTGAGCCGACTGGCGGACGTTCGAGAGGAATCTCGCTTGTTTCTCCGGAGCGACGCGGGAGCCCGAGCCAACGAGCAGTTCCGAAAAGCCGATGATCGAGTTGAGCGGCGTTCGGAGCTCATGGCTCATGTTCGCGAGGAAACGGCTCTTCGCGCGGTCGGCGTCCATGACGAGCTCGTTGATCGTCGCCAGCTCGACATTCGCGTGCTCGAGCTCGCGGCTGCGCTCTTCGAGCTCGCTCGTCCGCGCCTCGACGATCGACTTCAGCTCTTTGTTCCTGCGCCGAATCGCGAGAAGGCGCAGCCGATGGGCCACGAGAATCGCGAAGATGGCGACGACCACGCAGAAAAAGCGGAACCAGCGCGTCTCGAAGATTCGCGCCGGGATCACGATGGGCTGCGTCGCCGGCTCGCTCCAGGGCCCCTGACCTACTCGCGCGCGCACGAGGAACGTGTATCGGCCGGGCGAGAGCTTCGTGTACTCCTTCGACGTCCGCGCCGTGGGCGCCGACCAGTCGTCGTCATACCCGTCGAGGCGGAACTGATAGCGAACCCCCAGACGATTTCGAAACGAGACTGCGCGATATCCGATCGTCACGTCACGCGAGCCTTTCGACAGCTCGTAGCGCCGGCCCTCCTCCCGCGCTTTCACGCTCGAGGTCATCGCCGTAAATGGAGCGCTGTACATCCGGTCCTCTCCCGCGATTACCGACTCGATTGCCACGCCCGGCGCCAGCGCCGGCTCCACGTCGCGGCCGGGAAGGTATCGAGTCGCGCCGCCGAGAAGGCCGAACCAGATGTCGCCGCCCGGCGCGGCGGCGAACGCGTTAGGGCTGGCCGGCTCGAGCGAAACGAGCCCGTCCTCCACCGTGTAGTGCCGCTCGACGAATTCCGGCTGTCCCGCCTTGCGCGGATTCAACCGCGCGATTCCGGCGAGTGTCCCGGCCCAGATCGTTCCATCGATTCCGCGCACCAGCGCACGGACGGTGTTCGACGGCAGGCCGCTGTCCATTCCGTACGCCCGCGCGATCCCATCGGGCTGCGCCGCCGACTCGTAAAGGACGACCCCCACTCCGCTCGTCGCAAGCCAGATCTGTCCTTTTTCCCCGGCGAGGAGATCCGTGATCGCCGGCGCGTGGAGATCCTTCGCCGCGTCGAACCGCTTCCATTCGCGTCCGTCGAACCGGGTGATGGCGTTGCTGGTCGCGAACCACATGCTCCCGTCGTCCGACTGGTCGATCGCGAAACACTCCGCCGCCACTCCGTTCTCCCTCGCCATCGACTCGAAGCTCGGCGTCGTTTCCGTGTCCCGCAGCCGCGCGACCCCTCCGCGCGTCCCGACCCACAGCGTTCCATCCTTCGCTTCGAACAGCGTCAGAGCCTGGTTCGCAGGAAGCCCGTCGTCCACTGTGAAGTTGCGGCAACCCTTGCCTTCCGTGAAGAGGCAGACACCGTTCCCGGTTGCGAGCCAGAGTCGGCCGCTCCTGTCGCGCAGTGTGTGCCACACCGTGTTCGAGGGAAGCCCGTCGGCCTTCGTGTAGGTCCGAACCGACGCCTCGCTCCCTGGAGCATCGCCGAGTTGCACCCGACTCAATCCGGCCATCGTACTGATCCAGACGACGTCGCTCCCGTCCGGCGTGATCCCGAGTATCGCGTCGCTCGGAAGACCTTCCTCCTCGGTGTAGGTGAGGAATCGATGCCCAGCGAAGCGGAGAAGCCCCGAGGTGGTACCGATCCAGAGCTGCTCCTCGCGATCCTCGAACACTGCCGTCACGTTCACCGAGGGCATGCCATTCGAGCGATCGAGCTTCCGGCAGCTCGTGTACTCAGGCGCCGTGCAGATCGACACGCCCGCATCCACCGTTCCGACCACGAGCCGGCCGCGACGGTTGAACTGCAGCGCGTAGATGTCGCTTCCGGCGACTCGGGTCTCGAGCTGCGCGAGCTCGCCGTTCGCGTCGAGACGCGCGATCCCTCCCTCGCGAAGTCCGACGAGGACCGAGCCCCCTGGCTCTTCGACGAACGCGCGCGCGCCGTTACTGGCGAGTCCTTCCGCGACTCCCCACGTATGCACGACACGAAGCTCTCCCTCCGGCGAGATCTCCGCCAGCGCGACCCCTTTGTCTCGCGAGCCGATCCATAGACGCTCCTTCGAATCGAACATGAGCGCGTAGATGTAATCGGACGGGAGACCCTGCTCGCGTGTGAAGGTGCGAATGCGCGTACCGTCGAACGAGGTGATGCCGCCGCCCTGCGTGGCGACCCATCCGCGTCCTTTCCCGTCGAAGGCGATCGACCAGACCGTGCCGCGGCCGACTCCCTCCTCCACGCCGTAGTTCTCCACGACGAGCCCGTCCCAGATCGAGACTCCCTGCTCGCTTCCGAGCCAGAGTCGTCCGCGCGCGTCGCGGGCCATCGCGCTCAGGCGCTGGTCGCGCAACCCGGTGGAGTAGTCGAAGGAAACGAACTCACGGCCGTCGAAGCGGCTGAGACCCTCAGTGGTGGCAACCCAGATGTAGCCTCGCTCGTCCTGATCGATCGCGAAGACGATCGACGACGCGAGACCCTCGTTCGTCGTGAAGCGCTCGAAGCGAAAGCGCTGCGCCGCCGTGTCGCCCGCGCATAGAGCGAGCACGCCGCCAACGAGGCACACACACAGCCATCGGCGCATCTCGCACGAATCTATCCCTCCCGACCGCGGGAAGCAACAGCCCGGGAGATAGGGAAGTTCATCCTGCAGCACTGCCGCCAGAGAACGATCGTGTCGCCGGACGGCAGGAAATCGCTCAGCGCCCGGGCGGCTCTGGCGGTGGCTCGGCCACGGTCTCGCTCGCCGGAGGGTCCAACTCGTCAGCGGGCACCGGAGCTGTCGAGGTGCCGGGAGCTGCAGGCTCGCCCGATGTCGTTGCATCCGTGGACGTCGCGGCAGTCTCCGGGTCAAACGCGGTCGCGTCCGTCGCGGTCGTCACCGAATCCGTCGTCGTCGCCTCCTCCGCTGCGTGCGCGGGAGCCGGCGCCGTCAACACCTCTTGCTCGAAGTAGCGGCCCCAGCGGTTCATCCGCGAGAGGATGATTCGCTGCCGCGCGCGGAGACGCTTGTTCGGCGCCCCCGGATTCATCTTGCGCGGGTTCGGCAGGCACCCGGCAAGCAACGCCGCCTCCGAGGGACTCAACGCCAGCGCCGGCTTGTTGAAGTAGAACCGTGCCGCTGCCTCCGCGCCGTACACCTGCTCGCCGTATTCGACGACGTTGAGGTAGATCTCGAAGATCCGCTTCTTCGTCAGCTCGCGCTCGAGCGCGCGAGTGATCAGCAGTTCCCTAACCTTGCGATACGGATTCTTCGATGGCGAGAGGTAGAGGTTCTTCGCGAGTTGCTGCGTGATGGTCGATCCGCCCCGAGCGAGCTTTCCTTTCTCGAGATTCGTCTCCATCGACTTCTTCAATTCCTCGACGTCGATTCCCTCGTGCTCGTAGAACGCGGAATCCTCCGACACGATCACGGCACGCCGGAGGTTCGGCGAGATCCGCTCGTAAGGCACCCATCGGTGCTTCAGCTCGTCGCTCTTCCCTTCGCTCCGGAGTTGCTTGCGACGGAGCTCCATGAAGGCAGTCGTCTTCGGGTTTTCCTTCCGCAGCTTCGCAACGTCGGGAAATCTCAGCCACTCGATTGCGAGGAAGAGCAGCAACGCTGCGAGCAGACCGATCGCGATGCGCCGCACGAGCCCCCGCCGCCGAGGTGGTGGGCCGGAAGTCGGCGTCTCCTCAGGAGCAAAGGTCTCGCGTGGGGAATCCGTCATCGCGGCCAGCTTAGCGACCTCAGGGGGGGGAGCGCCAGTTTCCTGGTAAAGCGCCGCGCCGAGGGGAAGGCCCACGACGTGTTCACTCGCCTCGCCGCCCGAACGGGTGCATATTTAGTGGAACAGGCGAGACGATCCTCCACGTGGCTCGAGGCGACACATGACTGGAAACCAACCCGTATCGCGAATCAAGTTGCCCGGAGGCCCCCCTCAGACCGTCTCCTCGATCTTCGTCGACGAGCGGAGAGCGGTCGCGTTCGAGTTCTTCGACTTCAGCCCCGCGGCGCAGGAACATTTCGGGAACGACATCGCAATCTCGATCGTGGTCGCGCCAGCGGCACGCGCAGCTCTCGCGATCGCACTCAGTCTCCCGGAAGGCACTGGCGACGCGGAGTTACTGAGCGCCTGCGCCACACGATTTCAGAGCTACTTCGACGTGCAACCCTGGCTCGAGCAGAACGACATTCCTTACGAGAAGGAATTCGACTCGAGGGCGTGAGGAAACGGGAGAGGTTGTTGGTTGTGGCGGAGGGGGCTCGGGAGTGCCGGGCTGGCATAATGGTTGGCATGACGAGCGGCGCGTTCCCTCCCAGTTGCGAGCATCGCATCGACGGCTGGGCGCTTCTCTGGGCCGACCTCGAGCTCACCTCGTGCGACGAGGCGCCGCTCGCAATGCTCTGTGACGCCGTGACGCAGGGCGCGCGTTCCCGATGGACCCTGGAGTCGCTCTCGTCCGACCCGACCGTGAGCGGGATCCGGAAGCTCTTTCGCGCGGCTGGCACCGATCCGACACGATATCGCCCTTCGAACGAAGCGCTCCTGCGCCGCCTGCTGAAGGGCGAGGAGATGCCGCGAATCAGCCCGATCGTCGACCTCAACAACTGTCTCTCAGCGGAGCTCGCCGTGCCCGCCTGCGTGATGGACGTGCGCCACCTCGCGCCGCCGTTTCACTTTCGCGCTGGAGCGGCGGGCGAGGCGTACGAGTCGCTGCGTGGTTCGTTTAATCTCGAAGGCAAGCCGCTTCTCGTCGATGCGATCGGGCCGGCGGACACGCCGATCACCGGCGGAGTCCGGGTGAAGGCGCGTGACGATTCGTCGCGCCTCTGGCTCGTCGCCTACATGCCGTGCGGCACAGGGGTCGAAGAACGGACGGGAGCAACGCTCGCGGACTTCCTCTCGCGCGCGCCGGTCGCGACGATGCGCGGGTGGGGCATCACCACCTGACGGACTTTCTCGTCTCGAGTCAGGGCCAGGGTGGCTTCACCGTCTTCGTAAGCCAGGTGAGATACGGCTCCGCGACATGCTCGGGCTCGATCACGATGAATTCCGGCACGGTGTACGGATGCATTTCGTGCAGCCGTCGCTCGAGCTCCACGAGGCGGGCGGCCGAGGTCTTGATCACGAGCAGGATCTCGGTGTCCTCGACGAGCTTTCCCTTCCAGACGTAGCACGACTCGATCGGCGACATGCTCACGCACGCCGCGAGCCTTTCCTCGACGAGCTTGCGGGCGATCTTCTTCGCCGCGTCGTCGGACGATCCGATGGTCGACAGGACGACTCTCGCTTCGCTCATGCGAACGATTATAGACTCACCCGCGCCGCGTCGCCTAACGGCGAACTCCGCGCCTGCGCGGCGGGGGTTGAAGCTCACTCTTCCAGTAGCGCAGAATCTCGCGAAGCGCCTCGGGCGCGTTCACCGGCGCGCCTGCACCCGCCTGGTCCCGAGTATTGAGGCCGTGGCACGATTTGCAGACGCGAATCTCTCCCGGTTGGAAGGTCAGCCAGAATCTCTCGCGCACCACCGCGGCGCCATCGGGGTCGGTGAGTTGCCACGTCATCGCGCGACGCGCGGGAACGAAGGCCGCCATCGATCCGTCGGCCGCGATCCGCACGCTCCCTGCCGGGTGGGCTGCGGAATCCGGGTTTTTCACGGCGGGATCGTGCATCACCTGCGCGAGGACTCGCCTGCCTTCCCTCGGTTGCTCGACGCCCCCGATGCCGCGGATCTGATCGGCCTGGAAGAACTGCATGTATTTCACTTCGTAGAGCTTCCCGGAGGCGCCCACCGTCTGCGTCGCGCTCCCCGAGACTTTGAGATTGAACGGCTGCTGCCGATCCGCGGCGTCGCGCGATGTCACGTCGCGGCTGACGACGAGCGCGAGCCCGTTCGTCTCGAGATACCTCTCGAGCGACGCGACGCTCACACCCTCGTCCTCGAAGACGGAAAGCTCTTCGGTCTCGAGGCGAGGTGTCAATCGCGCCGGCCGCGGGCGCGCGCGAACTTCGACCGGATCGAGTTCCCACAACTCACCGCTGTAGGTGACGAGAACGTCGGGATCGAAATACGAGACGCTCTTCGTGATTCCGCTCGTCAGCGGCTCATCCGCGACCCAGTAGTCACCCGACTTCTTCAGCGACTTGATCCGCAGCGCGTAACGCGAGCCCGGATTCGCCCTCGTTCCCGTGTTGTCATCCTGCCGCGTCTCGGGTGTGTGCACGGCGAGAAGCGTGCCGTTCGCCAGCGGAAGTGGATTGCGGTAGAGCCCCGAGTGCGTCGGCGGAACGGTCGCGCCATCGTCGGTGAAGTTCGCCGTGTCGCGATGCGTCAACCACGTCACCGCGATCTGATCGGCCGGAAGCCCCGGCGGCGCGTTGAACGACACGAGCTGCCCGGCGGCGTGCGTACGGAACTCTGGCGCGTCGATCCCGAAGTAGATGCCGGCCCGGTTCGGGTCTTCGCGCATCTGCAGCAGGTTCAGGATCTCGTTGCGGTTGAAGCGCGAAGCGCCGTCGTCGATGAACTCCTCGACGTTCGCATCGTCGTTGACCGATCGATTGAAGTAGTCGTGCAGCTCGTGGCGTCCGATGTGGTTGATCGTCTCGAGCTCGGTACCGTCCTCGTTTACCTGCCACGGAAAGAACTGATTGAACGAGTGCCCTTCGAGATTCGTGCCGGTGAGCAGGTCCTTGCGCGAGTTGCGCGGTTCGGGAAAAACCTCCGCACGCGAAGTGAGGCGCGCGGCGTTCGCCGTTTCGTCGGCGAAATTGAACGTTCCGTAGGTCTCGCCATCGATGACGTCGGCGTCCGCCTGCTGGTCGCGCTGCAGATGGTCCCACCGGGTGAAGATCACGCGACCGAACGAATCGACGGTCGGCGAGAAGTCACCCGAAGGCGAATGGTCGAGCAACCTGAGATCGCCGGTCGCGGGATCGAGACTCCATAGACCCGACACCACGGCCGCCTCCTCGTACTCGTCGAGTTGGGGATAGAGATGCCGCGCGCCGTTACGAGGGCGATCCGAGGTGAAGATGATCCGGTCGTCAGTGCCGTAGATCGGGCTCACGTTGTTGAAGCTCTCCGGCTGATTCGCGATCTTTCGGATCGCGGGCGACTCGGTCTGGCCGAGCCCCGACACTTCGTAGATCTGCCAGTAGTAGTTGCCGTACACGAACTGCTCGGTCGATGAGCCGGTGACCATCGAGAAGAGCGCCTTCGTCCCGCTCCAGTGAACACTCGGCTCGCGGACGGCGATGGAGCTCGCTCCCTGCATCCCTTCCATGCCGAAGCCGGTCAGCTTCGTAAGGTTCTTGAGCGTCCCGTCGGGATAGCGGATCCAGAGGTCGCCACCCCGCGCGGCGCTGTCGACGTCTCCCCGATGGTTGCCGAACACCGAGGCAACGGTCGTGAAGTCGGCTGGAACGGGGACCTGCGTCACGAAGAGAACAGGGTTCCCGGTTGCTACAGCTTCCGGCGACGCGACAGGCGGCGAGAAGCCGCTCAGCGCCAGAAGCGCAAGAATCGACACAACGAAGAGGCGCAGCTCACGCCGATACGCCGTCATAAGCAATCTCACTCCGTAGGGGTTGAAGGGGAAGTCTAGCGCAGTATCACTCCGGAACGGAGTCGAGAGTGTGAGCCGGCTCACGAAATGCCATGTGGAGTGCTCCGTAGGGGCGACCCGATGGGTCGCCCGTTCAAGGCGTCGCCCACGGGAATCGAACGGGCGACGCATCGCGTCGCCCCTACATGCTCGACGAACGAGCGGAAGCTCCGCTTCCGCACTCCACATGGCCTGTTCTACCTATCGTAGAGTTCCGGGGAATCGCGAAATCTCTCCATTACAATGGCCGCTCACCCCGGCGTCGCGAGGAACGCGGCATGCCCCTGAGGATTCCGATGGACTCGATCATCATTCGCGGAGCTCGCGAGCACAACCTCAAAAACATCGACGTAGTCATCCCGCGCAACAAGCTCGTGGTGATCACCGGCGTCTCCGGCTCGGGCAAGTCGTCGCTCGCGTTCGACACGATCTTCGCCGAAGGCCAGAGACGCTACGTCGAGTCGCTCTCGGCCTACGCGCGCCAGTTTCTCGAGCAGATGGAGAAACCGGACGTCGACGCGATCGAAGGGCTCTCCCCGGCGATCTCCATCGAACAGAAGACCACGTCGAAGAATCCGCGCTCGACCGTCGGCACGGTGACGGAGATCTACGACTACCTCCGCCTCCTCTTCGCCTCCGTCGGCGTGCCTCACTGCACCGAGTGCGGCCAGGAGATCCGGCCGCAGTCGATCCAGCAGATGGTAGACCGTCTCCTGCGCCTGCCCGCCGGCACGAAGTTCACCGTGCTCGCTCCCTACATTCGCGGGAAGAAGGGCGAGTACCGCAAGCAGATGCTGCAGATGGTGAAGGAAGGATTCACGCGCGCGGTCGTCGACGGCGAGACAGTCGAGCTCGCCGACCCGCCGACGCTCGACAAGCAGAAGAAGCACACGATCGACGTCGTCATCGACCGCCTCGTGATGAAGGAAGGAATCCAGCAGCGCCTATTCGATTCGATCGAGACCGCCGCGCGCGTCGCGAAGGGGCTCGTGAAGATCCTGTACGCGGAGGACAAGCGCGAGGAGCTGCTGTCGCAGAATTACGCCTGCCCCGACTGCGGCGTGTCGATCGGCGAGCTTGCCCCTCGCCTCTTCTCGTTCAACTCCCCGTACGGCGCGTGCTCCGACTGCGCGGGGCTCGGCGTCTTTCTCGAGGTCGACATCGAAAAGCTCGTGCCTAACCCCGACAAGCCGATCACCGAAGGAGCCATCGCCCTCTGGCGCGAAGGCGCGGACAACTGGCGCACCAAGCAGATCGACCAGCTCGCGAAGCACTACAAGTTCAAGCTGGAGGTTCCCTGGTCGAAGCTGCCCGAACGCGGGCGCCACGCGATCCTCTACGGCACCGACGACAAGATCAAGTTCGAGTTCGCCGGGGAATCGAGCGCGTACCACTACACCTCGGAGTACGAAGGCCTCGTGCCGATGCTCACGCGACGACACAAGGAAGCGTCGGACGACATGCGCGAGGAGATCGAGAAGTTCATGACCGCGCGCCGCTGCGCCGGTTGCGGCGGGCGCCGGCTCAAGAAAGAGGCGCTGGCGGTGAAGGTCGCGGGCAAGTCGATCGACGAGATCGTTGTCCGATCCCTCGGGGATTCGCAGGGCTTCTTCGACGCTCTCTCGCTCGGCGAGCGCGAAGAGATGATCGCCGGGAAGATCCTCAAGGAGATCCGCGACCGCCTGCGCTTCCTCAACGCAGTCGGCGTCGGCTATCTGACGCTCGACCGCGCCTCCGCGACGCTCTCTGGCGGCGAAGGGCAGCGCATCCGGCTCGCGACGCAGATCGGCTCGAAACTGATGGGAGTGCTCTACGTCCTCGACGAGCCGTCGATCGGCCTGCACCAGCGCGACAACCGTCAGCTTCTCGACGCGCTCGAGAACCTGCGCGACATCGGCAACACAGTCATCGTGGTCGAGCACGACGAAGAGACGATCCACGCGGCCGACCACGTCATCGATCTCGGCCCCCGCGCCGGCGAACACGGCGGCGAGGTCGTCGCCGAGGGCACGTTCGACGAGATCCTCAAGTTCGAGCGTTCGCTCACGGCCAAGTACCTCTCCGGCGAGAAGTCGATCGCGATTCCCGCTACGCGCCGCAAAGCCGACGGGCGCGAGCTCGTCGTGCACGGCGCGAAGGAGAACAATCTCCGGAGCATCGACGTCCGCTTCCCGATCGGCCTGATGATCGCGGTCACCGGCGTGTCGGGCTCGGGCAAGTCGACGCTCGTGAACGACATCCTCTACGCGGCGTTGTCACGGAGGATCAACGAGTCGTCGATGGTTCCGGGCGCGCACGACTCGATCTCGGGGCTCGAGCACATCGACAAGGTGATCGACATCGATCAGTCGCCGATCGGACGGACTCCGCGATCGAATCCGGCGACCTACGCGAACCTCTTCACCGAGATTCGCAACCTGATGTCGATGACACCCGAGGCGCGGATGCGCGGTTACGGCCCCGGGCGTTTCTCGTTCAACGTCAAGGGGGGGCGCTGCGAAGCGTGCAAAGGCGACGGCAAGAACAAGATCGAGATGCACTTCCTCCCCGACATCTACGTCACCTGTGACATCTGCGGCGGGCGCCGCTACAACCGCGAGACGCTCCAGGTGATGTACAAGGGCGTGTCGATCGCCGACATCCTCGAGATGACGGTCGAGCACGCGCTCGAGATCTTCCGCAACATCCCGAAGATCCACCGTATCCTCGAGACGCTCGACGAGGTCGGCCTCGGCTACATCCGTCTCGGCCAGTCGTCGACGACGCTTTCGGGTGGCGAAGCGCAGCGCGTGAAGCTCGCGCGCGAACTGGCAAAGCGTTCCACGGGAAAGACCCTCTACATCCTCGACGAACCGACGACGGGCCTGCACTTCGACGACATCTCGCGACTACTGCAGCTCATCCACGGCCTCGTCGACAAGGGGAACACGGTCGTCGTCATCGAACACAACCTCGACGTCATCAAGACTGCCGACTGGGTGATCGACCTCGGTCCCGAGGGTGGAGACGAGGGAGGCGCGATCGTCGCGGAAGGTACGCCGGAGCAGGTTGCGAAGGTGAAATGCGCGACTGGCGCGTACCTGAAGCGCTCTCTTTCGGGCGGATTCGCGAAATCGCCCGCACGGAAGTGACGCTCGCAGCGTCACGCCAAGCCGCGTCACGGTATCCGACGCTCGCTTTGGGGGTCTTCCATTCCCGGGGCTCAGAAGTTGTTCAGAATGACCTGCGACTCCTGCGTCTCGTCGTCCTTCTTGGGCGGCCGGCAATCGATCACACGGATAATCTTCTTGCTCGGCCACTCGAGCAGAGTCACGCCATGCGTGTCTCTACCCGTCGAGTCAACCCACTCCTCGACGATCCATAGGTCGTCGCGATTCTTGTAGTATTCGGGGAGCAGGCTGCGTACGGCAGCCGTTACACGCTCACGATATTCGTAGGCCGCGCGCTGGTCCTTGTAGACATGCTGGTCGCGTTTGTCTACGGACGCCTGCAACTTCTCCATGAAAGAACGCTCGAGCTCGATCGACTTGGCGAAGTACCCGTCAGCCTCAGCCATGGGGACATTTCGAAGCGATCGCCATCCCAGGTTCCAGTAGATGATCCAGCTTCCCGGATGACGGTCGAGTCGCTTCATCTGAATCGCGCGGTACTCTTCCCACGTAAGCCCCGAACGCTCGGATTCACGCCGCAACTGCGTGTCCTTTGCTCGTTCGTCGGTCTCGGGATCCGCGAAGAGAAGCTTCAGTACCGCCGTCTTGTCCCGATAGCGCACTTGGATCTCGAAGTCACCGACGCCGAGCGGCTCCATCACGACCTTGGCTTCGCTGATTCTCGTCTCCTGCCGCCGTCCCTTCGTCTCCGGCCGCCGGGAAGGCCAACCGGGTACGAACTGGTCAGGCTGAGGCTTCAGGGAGCCGATTCGCACCGGAAGGGCGCCGCGGCTCTTTTCCGTGACCGACCACTCCAATTCATCGAACCAGTTCGGACGGATGTACTCCGCGTCATCGATCTGCTCCGCGGTAAGCGACACCCGCAGCCGGAGCGGCGTGTCGTAGTAGGTGTCGATCTCGGTACCGAGTCTCAACTCGGCCGCAAGCGCGGGGAGGCAGACCGCGCCGGCGAGAAGCAGGACAGCGAAGCGAGCGCGCAACTGCGTCATGGTGTCCATGTTTTCAGACCTCCCTTGTCTTCCGTGTCGATGGTGCATGTAAGCGGCGTCACGTCGAGTACCGTCGTCTCCTGGCCGTCGAGCACCCTGGAGAGCATCAGAGACTCGCACCTCGCTGAGTGTGGCGCCGAGAGGCCGTGCATCACCTCGTGCACCGCGGCAATCGACGGGAGAAATGCGAATTCGTAGGGCTCGAGGATCTTGTGAAAACCCGAGTAGCACTCGCCATTGACGCTCGAGAAGGTGATGTTCCTTTTCGAATAGCGGTCATCAGGGTTGCGCGCGAGATCGAGGGCGCTGTTGAGCTTGTAGTAGAAGTTCTCGCGCTTCGCCGGGATGATGATCCTCGAAACCTGGGAGCCCGACGTCAGCTCGTTGAACCTGTCGCATTTCTCCGGGTCGGACTCGGGCCCGCAATCGGAAACGAGCTGCCCGGCCTCGTTGTAGTGGTTCGCAAAGTCGGGAGTTGCGATGCCGCTATTCACCATGAACTGCGGATAGACTTCCACGAACGCGGTCTCGTTCGGCGATCCCACCGAAAAGACATTCTCCGCGGCATTGAGGACATCGAAGTTCGTATACGTCTCGGGAAATGCGATGCCGCCCGAGCCGGTCATCCACGTTTCGTAATAGAACGTCTCACCACTCGAGTCCTGACGCATTTTGGTCGGGGGCACATCCCTCTGATAAATCACGCGCAGCCCGCGCTGGCCATTGGGCAGGCTCCCGGGCACTGTCGTTCCCCCCGCGGCTGCCCTGTTCGGATTGATCTCCGGGCGGATTCTCGTCAGTACCGTGGACTTCGGGCCAAAAAACTCCGGTGTCGTGTTCCGCTCCTTGTCCTCGTTCAAGCTCTCCCCCTCGCCGATGCGTGTGAGCTGAAAAGGAAGCTGGTCGAACAATGTCTGGTCGACGTCGTCGTCCACATCGAGGAAGAGATCCCTGTAGAAAGGGTTCGTCCTCAGATGCGCGCCGTTGACGACGAATCCCCGATACTCCTCGAACGCGCTCAACCCGTCGCCGATCTGCGTAGGGCCCTCGGGATTGCCGTCGAGGTCCTTCGCTTCGTCTCCGCGGGCAATCTGACCTGAATCGACTCGCCAGGGCTGGGCGGGCCAGCCGGCGTCGGGCAGGAGGTTCCCGTCGCTATCCTGTGGCACCCGGATCGTGACGTAGGCCGGCGGGGTTCTTCTGCCCGTGGGGATGGTCGCAGTCACACTCGCCCAGGAGGCGTAGTCGTTGACGTAAATGAAGGTCATTGCTACGCCGTTGTTTAGCGTTGCGGATACCGAGGTAGCCTTGATCAGCTCTCCGTTGGGCTTCTTCGGGTCCTTTGGAACGAGGAAATACACGTCCTCGCTCACGTCGGCGTTGTCGATGGGATAGTTCATGGCAATCCCCGGGAATTTTGACACCGATCCGGGGACGAACTCGAACTTTACGTTGCCAGAGCCCGTCGGCGCCACGGCAACGAGCCGAACTGCCTGCGGCATTGAGCCCGGCGCGATGCTCGAGCCGTCCAGGCTGGAGCCGGGAACGAATTGCGGCAGGTCGTCCTTGTGAAGTGAAGGATCGAACTGAAAGTCAGTGTCCAGCAGCAACCTCGGGGCGCACGTGTCACCTGGCGTGTAGCGCCCGATCTCCGGCTGGTAGCACGACGAGAATTCATAGGTGCGGCTCTGCGTGAGGCAGCCGTCGTAATACCACTCGGTCGTAACCCTGGCCTTCGGCGAGCAGGTATTACCCAGTGTAGCGGCAGAGAGCGCGTACGTCACACCGCTTTCGATCGGGGCGATCTTGAACCACGCGGTCTGGCCGCTCAGGCCCATGGTTGTGCCGGGAATCGTGCTCGAGCTACTCGTGGCGGTGAGAATCGCCTGCTGGCCGGCGGCTGACCCAAGCATCGTGAACTGCACCGGGACGTCTAGATCCCACTGCAGTCGCACCTCGATCGTGTGCGTCGCCGGTGCCGCTGAGGATGAGTGTGCGGCGGTGATCGCCGTTAGCAGGAAGAACGCCACGAGGGCGATCCTGGTAGCCTTCATCGGTATTGTTCCATTCGAGGCGCATTCCGGGGAGGCTCGCCTCATTCGATCAGTGAGGGTTGCCCACCCGCGAACTGCCCTGGGATTTGGAGTCGTCGTGGTGCTGTCTCTTATACACATC
>JBPPMG010000442.1:0-15878 GCA_051305935.1 Thermoanaerobaculia bacterium | reverse complement strand
GCGCTCGCGCACGTGGCCGACGATCTGGGCGAGCTCGCGCGGAACGTTCACTTCGAGGACCACATGGAAGACGACAGGATGGTCTTCGACTACCGGATGCGCGAAGGGGTCGTCGCGAAGAGCAACGCGCTCGCCCTCATGCGCGCGGTGGGGCTGGACATCGCGGGCGCGAAGGAGCCCGCGTCGCGTTAGGCAGTCAGGCGAGCACCGCGATCGACAGGTTGCGCCCCGCGGAGGAGCCGTCGCGGCGGTACGAGTGGAAGATCGACCCGTCGCAGCGCGTGCAGAGCCCTGAATCGTCGATCGCGTCGCCGTCGAATCCTGCGTCGAGCAGCAGGCGCCGCGTGAGCCCCGGCAGGTCGACGTGCGGCTTCTCGCCGCGCGCACGGTCGACGAACTCGTCGACCGCACCGTACGAATCCCGAAGTGCATCGACGACCTCCTCGCCAACCTCGAAGCAGCAGGCGCGGATCGAAGGCCCGAGAAACGCGCGCGCGCGACGAGTGTCGAATCCGTCTCCCCGTCGCAGTTCGTCGATCGCGGCCGGAACGATCCGGCCCGCTGCCCCACGCCAGCCGGAGTGGATTCCGGCAAGGGCTCCTGAGTCCGTGTCGACGATCGTGACCGGCAGGCAGTCGGCCGCCTTCACGCCGAGCGCGACACCGAGAGTCCGGGTCACCAGGCCGTCGCACGACGCTGCTTCGCGCCAGCTTCCCGGCGCTGGGTTCCCGGCGTGAACGACCGCGGCCCCGTGCACCTGCTCGCACGTCGCCAGCCCTGCGGTGATCTCGAACCGCTCGCGAAGCACGCGCAGCAGACGCTCCGCGACGGAGTCGTCGAGGTAGCCCGCGAAATCGGAGGTCGTGCAGAGGAGCGCGAGCCCGGGAGGCAGGGACGACGGAACGACGACGCGGCCGACCGAAGTCTGCTCGATCGTCCAGGAGGAGAAGCTCATCGCGTCGGGATCCGAACTCTCGGGCGACGCGCGCTCAACTACGGAGGCGCCCGATCTCGCCGCGCAACTGCTCGCTCATCGCGAGACCCCGGAGGAGCGAGGTCGCCTTTTCGAATTCGACGATCATGGTGCGGATGCCCGCCTCACCGTTGCCGGAGCGGATGGCGTCGACCGCGACCTGATAGTGCTTCTCGATCGTCTTTGCGCCCGAGTCGCCGATGTACTTGTCGGCGATGGCGCGGATCTGGTCGGCGACCGCGATCAGGTGCCCACCGTCTCCAGCATCGACGGCGTCTCCGCCGCCACCGGATTCAAGTTTTTTTTTTAGGTCGACCAGCTCGGAGGTGATGAGCCCGTAGAGCAGCTTGGCGACGTCGAAGCCCGACATGCGAAGCGCCTTGCCGATGTCGGCGATCGAACGTCTCGCGTCGATCTGAGTCACGACGAGCCATTCCTGCGGATTGAGCGTGATCTGCTCGTGACGATTCTGGCGCGGCACGAGCGACGGCACGAGATCGACCGAGGGGATCTTCTTCGAGAGCACCCGCCACTCGTCGAGGCGCCGGGCGGCCTCCATCAGGAGGTTGGTGTTCGACTTCGTGATTGTCTGCTGCGGCGACTCTTCGCCGGGCGAGAACTGGAACTCTCCGTGGTTCCAGATCGCAAGCGCGTAGATCGCCTCCTCGCCCACGAGGTCGACCACCGTCGCGTGAATCATCTGGCCGTTCTTGAGGTAGAGGTAGCCCGTCATACCCTCCTGAGAGAGCGTGAACTTTCCAGTCTTACCCGAGACACTCACCAGTTGGATGATGTCAGGGAGCGGAAGTTCTTTGAGCGAGCCTTGAAAAGCCATGTCACCTGGTCGGCACGAGCCGCGTTGCAGCGCGTCTATGCCTCACAAAACAAAAGATTTCGCGAAGTGCTACCGCGCGGGTTAGCGTAACCCACGCGGAATGCCGCGTCAAGGATCGCAATCGAGCGCGCCCGCCCCTCTCGGCCGCGCTGCGCTGCGCTTGACAAACCGACGTTTCCGCCAGACTGACGTGCGGCCTCAGCGGCCTTTCGAACCGTCGAGCGAAGCCGTGTACATCTGCTCGAGCGCCACTGCGGCCGTCGGGCTCCCGACTGCGAGATCGCCGAGCACCTGCTCTTTGCGCGACAGCATCATCGCCAACTCGCGCTCGTCCGGCGTGCCTTTCACCACTCCCTCGAGTGCGGCCGCGGCCTCGAAAAAGCCCTCCGCCTCGGTGCGGGCGTTTCCGTAGTTCAGCTTTCCGGCCTGGATCGCCGCCAGTCCGAGGCGAAGCCTCAACTCCGCCATCTTCGCGCCGGTCGCGAGCGTGTCGCGCTCTTTCTGAATCGACGCGCACTGCTCGCGGCTCGCCTGCGTGGCCGCCTCGACTGCTGTCTGCTTCGAGCGATCCATAATCTTGCTCATTCCCAGACCGCCGAGGATCAGGCCAACGAGGAACACGACTCCGAACAGGATCAGGTACTTCTTCGTCATTTCTCGACTCCCTCGCCGGCGTCGACCACCCGGTCGATCTTCGCGGCGAGCACGAAATCGCTATCCGTCAGTCCGTCGATCTTATGCGTCCAGATCGTCACTCCGACCCGTCCCCATCCAAGCTCGATGTCAGGGTGATGCCCTTCCGCTTCGGCGACCGCACCGATTCGGTTGACCAGCGCGAGCGCGCCAGCGAAGTCGTCGAACAGGAACTCCTTCACCAGATGATGATCACCAACGACTGTCCAGCCGCCACCAAGTCGCTCGAGCAGCGGGGCGATCGCCTCGCTGCGCAACGCTGGCACGTCGCCACGACAGGGAACGCAGTGCCCATTCGCAAGATCACTCATTTTCGACTCTCCTCCTGTTCCTTCCATGACTTCGCGCGCGACCCGCTCGAAAGCATCTGGATCGAACCGATGACGAAACGCCTCGACGTCGCCGATCATCGCAACCGGAATGTGAACCCAGAAGCGCTGGTGCGCCCGCGCATCCTCGTCGATGTTAACCTCGCGGAGCTCGATCGAGAACCCGCGCGCGTGCGCCCAGCCGATCATCGCCGCTTTCGCGTCGTCGCATAGATGGCAACCGGGCCGCGTGTAGAACGTGACGCTGACGCGCGACATTTCGATCTTCCTGTGCGTCTGTCGAGCGCTACTGCGTCATTCCTGCGCGAATACTTTCGCGAACGCTTCCTGCAAACCCGGATTCGTCGACTGCACGACACCGACGGAGTACCACGCCACGTTGCCGTTCTTGTCGAGCAGCACGGTCGTGGGCACCGTCGACGTCTCGAGGAGAAGCAGGATGCGCCCTTCCGGATCGAGGATGATCGGATACTCGATCGCCTTCTCGGTCACGAACGCGCGCACTTCCTGCTCGTTCGTCGGCGCCTCGTCCACCGCGATTCCCACCACTTCGAGCCCCTTGGGGCCTAACTCCGCCTGCAGCTTCTTGAGCTCGGGGATCTCAAACCTGCACGGGCCGCACCAGGTCGCCCACACATTGAGCAGCAGCGCTTTCCCCTTCTGCTCGCCGATGACGTACTGCGTGCCGTCGAGCCGAGGCGCCGCATAGGTCGCGAGTCTTGTGGCCATCTCGGCTTCTTTCGAGCCCTCCGCCGGCGCTTCCGTCGCGACAGGTGTAGCGCTCGTGGAAGTCGTCGCTGTCGACGTATCGGTCGTTTCAGCGGTCTGCGTCGCGACCGAAGGTGTTTCGGTTCTGCCGCAGCCCACGAGAACGAAGACGGTGCTGAGTGCGACGATGGTGAGAGCGGTGCGATGCATGCGTTTCTCCTCGGCTACGGTTTCGAATTATCGTCCAACAGTCGCGCGCGCAAGGTGAATTCGCGGTGAATCGCCCTTCTCGTTCCAGACGACGTACAGCGAATCGCCAGCCAGCGCGAGGCGAGGAAAACCGGTGCGTCCACGCGTCGTCGATGCAATCGTCACGGCCGGCGTGAGCGAGCCGTCGCCACCCACCTCGCGAAGCTGCAGCTTCATCCCCTCGCCATCGTCCTCGAGCCACGTGATCGCGACGCGATCGTCGCCGAGAAACGCGCAGTCGACGAATCCCTCCGCCCCGCGCTCGGCGATCGGGATCGCCGGCCCGAAGCCCGAGCCCTCGTCTTTCGAAATCACGAGACTGACTCTGGGGCGATCGCCCGCCTTACTGAACCAAGCAACGGCTGCCTGGCGCCCACGCGCATCTGCCTGTGGACCGTTCACCGGACAGCCGTGAATCTTCCACCCGTCATTCGCGAGAACCCGCGGCTCGCTCCAGCGGCCCGAGACGCGCCGCACGATCCCGATGTCGCGCACCTCGTCCTCCGAGCGGTCCCGGAATGCGACCAGCGGGCCCTGTTCGGTCATCGTCATCGCCGTCGCGCAGCACTCACAGGTTCGCGAATCGAGCTCGGCGGTTGCGGTCACCGCGAGCTCTGCATCGACCTCCGCATAGCGAAGCGTCATGTCGCCGACCGATTCCCCGTGCCCACCACCCTCGCCACTCATGTTCCGGCCGTCGAGCCAGACCACGCCAACTTTGCCCGGCTCGGAGAGCGGGACGAGCGTCGCGAAACCGTGCTCCGCAAGCACGCCGTCGTCGTGGACGGCGATCGACTCGCTCCAGGTCGCCCCCTCGTCACGCGACGCCGCGATCCTCACGTCGTACGCGTACGTGCCGGCCCCACGCTTCTGCAGCCAGTGCGCGAACAGGACGCCTCCCGAATCGACGATCGACGGGAAGTCGGCGAAGTTCACGAAGAAGTCGTCGCGCCTCGCGATGAGCCGCGCCTCGGGGGGCGTCGCGCCGTCGACTCGCGCGAACTTCAGAGCGTGGCCGCCGCCATCCGCGGGCTCGAGCCACGAAACCAGCACGCCACCGGACGACGAAGCCGCGACGAACGGCTGTCCAGCGCCAGGACCCGCCGGAAGCGCGATCTCCTCGAAGTCTCCGACGAGCGGCCGCAACGCGATCTCTTCCGAGGCCGGCTGCACTGCAGGCTGCTCGTAGCGGCACGCGGAGCCTGCGGCAAGCGACGCGCAAACCGCAATGGAGGCGACGGCGCGCCCGAGCCATCGCGGGAAGCAAAAAGACCTCGCCGGTCGGCGAGGTCTTTCTCGATTCGATGCTGGAGAGATCAGGCTTCGGTCTCCGTCTTGCCCTTCTTGACGACCTCGGGCTCGGCGCCTGCCTGTGCGGTGCTCGGTGCGACCTCTTCCTCTTCCTTGTGGCCATGGACCGACGCGACGACACGCTCGACGTCGTCGAGAACGCGGAGGCCATCGGCAATCTTGAGGTCCGAGATCCGGTAGAAGTGGTTGAACGCGAGATCGGTCACGTCGAGATCGATCGAGTCAGGGATCGCCCCCGGAAGACACTCGATGTTGAGCTCGCGCACCTGCCAGTCGAGGAGCCCACCTTCTTTGACACCCTTCGCCGTGCCCGAGAGGCGAATGGGGACGACGACGCGCACCTTCTCGTCCATCATGACGCGGACGAAGTCGATGTGGATCATCTTCCGGCTGATCGGGTGGATCGTGAGGTCCTTGATCATCGCGTGGCGCTTCTGATCGGAGCCTGCGAGCTGCAGCAGGAAGATCGAGCGCACGCCGTGCTCGCTCTTCTTCACGAGCTCGGAGATGGTCTTCAGATCGACCGAAACGGGGACCGGTTCACGGTGTCCGCCGTAGACGATCGCGGGGACCTGTCCGGCCCGGCGAAGCTTCTTCGCCACTTCCTTGCCGGTCGTCTCGCGGCGCGTGACTTCAATTGTCAGTTCTGCCATGACTGAAAAACTCCTTCAAATTGCTCAACCGCCGAGCCTTAAACCAGTCCGGCGGCGCAAAATTCCTGATTTGGCCGCCCGTCCACACTCCCGCGGGGGGCGACGGGCCTCGGTGCGGCATCCGCCGCGATTTCCAACATCCTACAGGTCGAAAAGCGAGCTGACCGAATCTTCCATATGGATGCGGCGAATGGCCTCTGCGAGCAGCTCGGCGATCGACAACGACTTGAGCCGGCTGCACTCCGCTTCCTTGTCGGCCATCGGCATCGTGTCGGTCACGACCACCTGGTTGAGCGCCGAATTGTTGATGCGCTCGAGCGCCGGTCCCGAAAGCACTCCGTGCGTCGCCGAGGCCGACACCGACTTCGCCCCTGCCTTTAGCAGAGCCTCCATCGTGTGGATCAGTGTTCCCGCCGTATCGATGATGTCGTCGACGATGAAGACGTTCCGCCCCTCGACCTCGCCGATGATGTGGAGCACCTCGGTCTGGTTCGCGGCGAAGCGCCGTTTGTCGATGATGGCGAGCGCCGCGCCGAGGCGCTTGGCGTAGGCGCGAGCCCGCTCGACGCCGCCCGCATCGGGCGAGACGATCGTCAGGTCGTCCATCTCGAGCGATTTCAGATGCTTGATGATCACCGGCGCGGCAAAGAGATGGTCGACCGGGATGTTGAAGAATCCCTGGATCTGCGGCGCGTGCAGGTCCATCGCGAGGATGCGGTCGGCGCCCGCCTTGCTCAGCAGGTCGGCCACGAGCTTCGACGTAATCGGGACGCGCGGCTTGTCCTTGCGGTCCTGCCGCGCGTAACCGTAGTACGGGATGACCGCGGTGACCCGGCTCGCCGAGGAACGCTTGAACGCGTCGAGCATGATGAGGAGCTCGAGCAGGTTGTCGTTCACCGGGGGGCACGTCGGCTGGATGATGAAAACATCCGCGCCGCGCACGTTTTCGTCGATCTGGGTGTAGTTCTCGCCGTCGGAAAAGTTGTACAGGAGTACGTGTCCCGGATCGACCCCGAGAATCCTGCAAATTTCGTGGCCCAGCGTCGGATGGGCGCGGCCCGTGAAGATCTTCATCGATCCGTGCATGAGTCTGCCCCGTTCGGAATTCGGCTTGCGGAAGCCGCGCGAACTGTAGCAAACGAATCCGGGTTTGGAAAGGAGACTGAATACCACGCCGAGGCTCATGCGCATCGAGAGGAGGTTCGGCACGCGCAGTTGCCTTGCGCCGAGACGGGAGAAGCGCGGAACAGATTGCGTGCTTCGCGCGGTTGTTCAGATCCGAGTGGAGACGCGAGGAGGCACCCATTGCTCCCCCGGCACGCATCCCATAGAATGCGCGTCCCACAGTGTGCGCCCGTAGCTCAGCTGGATAGAGCGTCGGCCTCCGGAGCCGAAGGTCGTAGGTTCGAATCCTACCGGGCGCACCAGAGTTTCCCCTCCTGAATGCAAGCTCCATGTGGAGAGCGAAAGCGCAGCTTTCGCTCTTCTTCGGTGGAAGCCTCAGCTTCCGCTCCTCGCGCTCCGGAGGCGTAACCCCAACAACTCATCCATCCACTCGTCGTCAAGGAGCATCCACGCCGGAGCTTCGGGTTCGCACTCCAAAAAAAGGCGCGCGGCGCGCCCGGGATTGGGCAGCGCCGCGCGCGACTCGCCTGGCCGGCTCGCGCCGTCAGCTAGTTGACCAGGACCTCTTTCGACGCTGGCAGGAAGGCGCCTGTGCGTCCCTTGCAGCCTTTGATGTACGGCCCCTTCGGCGTATCACCCGAGTCGCCGCTGTGGAACTCGCCATCGGTAAGGCTGACCCAGTCATTTCCGCTCTCGCAGAGGCGTCCGCTTCCCTCGACCTTCGCCAGCGGCACGAAGCCCTGGTTCGTGAGGTGACCCTTCACGTGGAGGCTCGTCAGCGGGCGGCCCCAGTCGATCTCGCGGATCGGGAGCGGGTCGGAGACGAGACGGTAGTACGTCGGCGTTTTCCCGCTCAACTCGGCGGCACCCGTTACAGCTTCGTTCGGCGCCATCGAGGTCGAACTGCAACCTACCGCAAACAGAGCCGCAAACAGGATTCCACTCATTCGCTTCATCGCTCTTTTCTCCTTTTTGTTCGACTTTCGTCGTCCGCAACGGATCAACGGATCGACGAAAGAAAGGTTGCGAAGGGAGCGACAGGGAAAGCTGCAGTTTTCCGATCGTTTACCCGGAGGTGGGGTCAGGTCATGCAGTTGTCCAAATCACCAAGGAAACGTACAAAATCCTCGCCGCCGTGCGAGGCGCTCTATCCCGGGAAGTGGCAGGCCACCTGGTGACCCGCGCTCATTTCCACGAGCTCGGGGATCTCGACGCGACAGCGCTCCTCTGCGATCGGGCAGCGCGTCTGGAAGACGCAACCCGGCGGTGGCGCGGCGGGAGAGGGGATGTCGCCGCGCAATTCCACGCGCGACTTCTTCGCACCCGGCTCCGGCACGGGAACCGCGCTGAGCAGCGACTTGGTGTACGGATGCATCGGCCGCGCATAGATTTCGTCGCGGCTCGCCGCCTCCATGATCCGCCCGAGATACATGACCACGACGCGCTGCGAGATGTGCTCGACCACGGCGAGATCATGCGCGATGAACAGATACGTCAACCCGAGGTCGCGCTGCAGATCCTGGAGCAGGTTGATGACCTGCGCCTGCACCGAGACGTCGAGCGCGGAGACCGGCTCGTCGAGCACGAGGAACTTCGGGCTCGTGGCGAGCGCGCGCGCGATTCCGATCCTCTGCCGCTGACCTCCCGAGAATTCGTGCGGGAAGCGCCGCATCAGATCGGGGCTGAGCCCCACGCGCTCCATCAACGATCCGACGCGCGTGCGGCGCTCTGAGCGCGTCAACGAGGGCTCGTGAATCTCCAGCGGCTCGCCGATCAGGGTTTCCACCCGCATGCGCGGGTTGAGCGAGCCGTAAGGATCCTGGAAGACGATCTGCATGTGCCGCCGCATCCGGCGCATCGACTCCGCATCGAGCGCGCGGAGATCGGTTCCCTCGAATCGGATTTCCCCCGCGCTCGGCTCGAGGAGACGCAGCACGCAGCGCCCGGTCGTCGTCTTGCCCGAGCCCGACTCTCCGACCAGCCCGAGCGTCTCTCCCTGCGCGATCGCGAAGCTGACTCCGTCCACGGCGCGCACGGAACCGACGGTGCGCGCGAGCAGGCCGCGCCTAACCGGAAAATGCTTCTTCAACCCCTCGACTTCGAGAATCGTCCCGCTCACGCGCGGCTCCCCGTCTCTCTCGCGTCACCGTAAAGGAAGCAGCGAGCGCGGCAGTCGGCACCAGTCGGCATCAGTGCGGGCACCGCCACACTGCAAGCTTCCATCACCTCGGAGCAACGCGGAGCGAACGTGCAGCCCGCGGGCAGACGGCGGATGTCGGGCACGACGCCTGGAATCGTCGTGAGCCTCGTGGCTCCGGACGAGAGCCGCGGCAGCGACGCGAGCAGCCCTCGCGTGTACGGATGCTTCGGATCGCGGAACAGACGCTCGACCGGCGCCTCTTCGACGATGCGCCCCGTGTACATCACGACGGCGCGCTCACAGAACTCCGCGACGATGCCGAGGTTGTGGGTGATAAGCAGAATCGAGAGCCCGAGCCGCTCGCGAAGCGATGCAAGCAGTTCGAGGATCCCCGCCTGGATCGTGACGTCGAGCGCGGTCGTCGGCTCGTCCGCGATCAGCAGCTCCGGCTCGCAGGCGAGCGCCATCGCGATCATCACGCGCTGTCGCATCCCGCCCGAAAGCTGGTGAGGATAGTCGTCGATCCGGCTCGCCGCGTCGGGGATCGAGACCAGGTCGAGCAGTTCGACCGCGCGAGCCCGGGCCTCCGAGCGACTCGCGCCGCGATGGATGCGCAGCGGCTCGCCGACCTGGTCGCCGATCTTCATCACCGGATTCAGTGATGTCATCGGCTCCTGGAAGATCATCGCGATGCGATTTCCGCGAAAGCCGCGCATCTCGCGCTCGTCCAGCGAAAGCAGATCGCGGCCGCGATACCGGATCTCGCCGCCTTCGATGCGTCCGGGACGCGAGAGCAGCCGGAGGATCGACAGCGCCGTGACGCTCTTGCCGCAGCCCGACTCGCCGACGAGCGCGAGCGCCTCCCCTTTCGCGATGGCAAACGACGCTCCGTCGACCGCGCGAACCCGGCCGTCGTCCGTGTCGAACGAAACCCGCAGGTCGCGGACGTCGAGGACCGGCGTCGCGTCGGCCGTCGCCAAACGCCCGCGGTCCGACATCGCAGCGGCTTCGCTCATCGCGCCGGAATGTTAGCAGACAGCACGAGCATCACCCGCGGCGGCGGAAGATGCGTGTCACACGGCTCGTCTCCTGCACGCGCAGCAATGCGGCGACGCCGAGGTAGACGAGACCGAAGACCGCTGCAACGCAGATCGCGCCGCCGATCCGATGGAAGCCGAACGTCGAAGGTAGTCGCGAGATCACCGCGCCGGCCCCGTAGACGCCAAACGCAGCGCCGGCCGCGCCTCCGGCGAGAGCCGCGCACCAGACTCGCACAAGGAAACTTCCGTCCATCGGAGTCGCGCCGATTCTCCTGGCCAGCGCCCGGCGAAGCAACACGAGCTCGATCCACGACGCGATGCCTCCCGCGATCGTCAACCCGACGGCTCCGATCGCCTTCTCCGCATTCGAGATTTCGGGGAGAGAGAGGCCCGCTCTCTTGATCATCTCGACCCAGTACGGACGCAGAGGGATCGCGAGAGTGAGGCCGAGCACGATGGCTACGAAGATGCGAATGATCGCGAAGCGGAGCGGCGTCTTCGTATCACGCAGCGCGTAGAACGCTGACGAGTAGAGCCGGCCAAGCGTCACGGCAAACAGGCCGATCGAATAGCCGCCAAGAATCCAGGCCACGTAGTGAGTCTCCGCGCGACCGAACTTGCCGGTCTCGAAGAGGCCGCTCACGAGGAACGTCCCGATCGCGAGAAACGCGACGATCGATGGAACGACGAGGAACGCGATCTGGCGCTGGGCCGCGCCGATTCTCGCGCGCAGCTTCGCGCCGATCTCCTCGGCCGTTCCGAGCGCGCTCGACATCTCGGGCAGCTCGGCCGCCGCGATCGACATCGCGAACAGGCTCACCGGAAGCATGTAAAGCGTCTGCGCGTACGCGATCCCCGCCATCGCGGCCGTGCCGAGAAAACTCCCGATTAGCTCGTCGACGAAGGCGCTGAGTTGAATGACACCGCGTCCGACGATGACCGGGAGTGCGTTTCGAAAGACTTCCCGCACAGGCTCGAGCGTTCGGTCGAGCCCCACGCGCAGGCCCTTCGCAAGCTGGAACACGAACGGAAGCTGCACGCCGAACTGGAGCAGCGACCCCACCACCGTTCCCCACGCGAGAATGACGGCGAGGCGCTCTTCTCCCACGCGGCCGCCGAACGCGATCATCGCGACGATCATCGCGGCGCTCCAGAACACCGGCGCGACGTACGAGATGAAGAACTTCCGGTGGCTGTTGAGAATCCCGAGGCACCACGCTGACATCACCAGGAGCCCGACTCCGGGAAAGAGAATTCGGACGAGTCTCACCGTGAGCTCACGCGCCTCTCCGGTGAATCCCCCGGCGATGACGCTCACGAGCGGCCCGCTGAGCAGCATCCCCGCGGCGACGACCACCGCGACGAAGAGTGCGAGGAATGACCCGACGATTCCGGCGACCCGGTCCGCCAATTCCTCGTCACCTTCGGCGCGAAGCTTGGCGTATACAGGGATGAACGACGCCGAGAGAACACCTTCGCCGAAGAGGTTCTGGAGAGCGTTTGGAATGCGGATAGCCGCCTTGAAGGCGCCCGCGGCGACCGTGGCTCCGAAGTAGTGCGCGAAGACGCGCTCGCGAATCAGTCCCGCGATCCGGCTCAGGAAGATGCCGAGAGCCACCAGGCTCGCGCCTCCCCGCCGCACGCCCGGCATCGCCGCGCCATCCGCGCCGTCCGCTCCCGTCTGCTGCTCGTCGTTACCCACTCGGCCCTCTCGCGCCCTCGATTGTCTCTTATTATGGTCGCCTTGGGTGGCCGCGCTGCGACGCCGGCCACGCAGGATTGGGTGAGGATTCGAGAGTTGAGCATCGATGAGCAGACAATTCGCATCGCCGGCGCCGGCCCCTCCGGGCTCGCGGCGGCGATCGCGCTCGCGCGCGGCGGCCGCCGCGTCGACGTGCACGAGGCGAAGGCGGACGTCGGCGCGCGCTTCATCGGCGATCTCCAGGTGATCGAGAACTCCTCGGAGCCCGAGCCGGTACCCGACTTTCTCGCCCGCATCGGCATCGAAACGAACTTCTACGTCCGTCCCGGGATGCGCGCGACGTTCTACGACGCCGCAGGGCGCGCCCGCACCGTCACGGCCGCGCAGCCCTACTGCTACTTCATCCGCCGCGGGCCGATCGAGAGCTCGCTCGACCGCGGCCTGCTGGCCCAGGCGCTCGCGCTCGGCGTCGAAGTGAAGTTCAAGAGCCGTCTCGATGCGGCGAGCGCCGACATCGTCGCAACCGGTCCGGCCGCGCCCGACGGCATCGCGAAGGAGATCACCTTCGCGACCGACCCGGCGCTCGAGATCGTCGACGTCTGGTTCAACCACGAGCTCTCGCCGGGAGGCTACTCCTACCTCTTCGCGCTCGACGGGCACGCGACGTTCGGCTGCGCGATCGTCTCGGACTTCAAGAACATCGAGGACTACTTCGACCACTCGCTCGCCGTCGCGAAGCGCTTCCGCCCGATCGACACGACGCGCGAGCTCCGCACCGGCTACTCCTACATGAATTTCTGCATCAAGGATTCCGCGAAGGTCGATGGCAGACCGTACGTCGGCGAGGCGGGCGGCTTTCAGGACTACCTGTTCGGTCTCGGCATCCGCTACGCCCTAACGACGGGAAACCTCGCAGCAAGGAGCATTCTCGAGAATCGCGATTTCGACGACCTCTGGAAAGAGGCGTTTCCGCACAAAGCGGAAACGAGCCTCGCGAATCGCTTTCTCTACGAAGCGGCCGGAAACTTCGGCCTTCGCAGCTTCGTGAGCAAGGCCTCGCGGGCGCGCGACTTCCACGCGTATCTCGCGTCGTGGCACAAGGCCTCGTGGTGGAAATCGGCGATCGCACGCATCGTCCGCCCGATGTGGAAAAACGAGGGGCGCTGCCTCCACAAGCCGGGGGTACACTGGTGCCGATCGAGGGACAGCCAGGTGAAAGTTCCGCCACTCGGCCCGGTGGAGAACGGATGAGTACGAGTTCGATCGCAACGCCCGCCGGGCAGCAGCAGGCTCCCGAGGTCTCGAGCGCGACCGAAGCGTATGCGTTCTGCCGCACCGTCGCGCACAAGCACGGCGCGAACTTCTCGGTGGGCTTCCGATTTCTTCCAGAGAAGAAGAGGAACGCGGTCTACGCCGCATATGCAGCCTGCCGCTGGGCCGACGACATCGCCGACGACCCCGGCGAAAACATCGGGCCGCGACTCGACGCCTGGGAGGCGGAGATCGAGGCGTGCTACGCGGGGAAGCCGGCGCACGCAATCACGATCGCCCTCGCCGACGCGCTGGAACATTTCGCGATCCCGAAGAAGGAAGGCTTTCTCGCCCTGATCGACGGCTGCCGCCAGGACATGGTGAAGCCGCGCTATGCAACGTTCGAGGAGCTCCTCCACTACTGCGATCTCGTCGCCACCTCGATCTCGGAGATCTCGCTCGCGATCTTCGGATACAGGACGCCGAAAGCGCACGACTACGGCCGCAACCTCTCGACGGCGCTGCAGCTGACGAACATCACGCGTGACATCGGTGACGACCTCTCGCGCGACCGGATCTACATTCCAGCCGAGGATCTCGCGCGATTCGATGTAACCGAAGCGGACCTGTTCGCGAAGAAGCACTCGGACGGCGTCCGCGCTCTCGTGGAGTTCGAGGCGCGACGCGCGCTCGACTACTTCGCCGGAGCGCTGCCGCTGCTCGACGAGCTCGATCCCGACTCGCGGTTTCCGACGCTGATGATGGGCTCGATTTATTCCGAAGTGCTTCGCAAGGTGCTTGCCGATCCGTTCGCGACGCTGCACCGCCGCGTGGCGCTCTCCCTGCCACACAAGGTCTTCGTCGTGCTTCGCGGTCTCGCTCGCCCCACGTTCGCGTGAAACCCGAACGGCCGCGCGCGCGTCTCCCATGAGGAGATGGATTCGATCATCGCCTCCCCACAACCGGTCGCGTGCCGCCGGCAGCGAAGTTCGAGCCTGTACAATCGCTTGCGGATGTCACGCCGCACTCTCGTCGTCGCAGCGATTCTCGCGCTCTCGCTTGGCGCGTCGGCGCAGGAGATCACGGTCTCCGAGGCGATCGTGCCGGTGGTCGGATCGCTGCGCGGGCTCGGAAACGTCGTCTGGAGCACCGACGTGGCGTTGCGCAATCCGATGCCGTACGACGTCGAAGTCATGCTGAGTCTCGTCGGAGTCCCGAACGATCCATTCCTCTTCACGACGATTCGCGCGGGCGACGCGATGACGCTTCACGATCTGCCACGCCAGACGTTCGGAGTCGTCGACCGCCTGTCTCCGCTGCTGGTTCAGACGCTCGCGGCAACATCGGTGACCGTCGCCGCGGTCGTTCAGGGGATGACCGCGGAGGGGCCAACCGAGCCCGAGGTGCTGACGGTCCAGTACGGAAGATCTCGCCCGATGCTCGTCACGATCCCGGCGCTCAACGTGAACGCGCAGTTCAGGACGAACATCGGCCTCGTGAACCCCAGCGAGAGCGAAGCGATCGTGATCCTCGCTCTCCAGAAGGTGCCGGGGCGGAACATCGGAGTCGTCTCGCAGCGGATCCCCCCGCGCACGCACATCCAGCTGCCGCTCCAGTCGTTCTTCCCGCTGCTCACCGAGGCTGAAAACGTCTCACTCGTCGTCGAGCACACGAACCCGGAGGCCTACGTTTACGCGTCGGTGATCGCGAACTCTACGCACAACGCGCGCTACCTCGGGCCCCGCTGAGGCGCGACGTTTCGAAGATCGCGCGAGGGCCGCGCGCGGTGCTATTCTTCGCGCGATGGCCAGCGAACCGGAATTCCTCATCTGCCTGAACTGCGAGACGCCGACCTACTCGTTCGAGTGGGAAGAGGGAAAGATCACATCCGCGCTCTGCACCGCCTGCGGGAACGACGATCCCAGCGAGTTCATGACCGAGTCGGAACTCGACGAGCAGCGAACCTGAGCGCGCGATGACGACCACCCCAGTCATCATCGGTATCGCGGGCGGCACCGGATCGGGAAAGACGACGATCGCGCGACGGGTGTACGAGCACATCGGTCGCGATCGCATCGAGTGGATCTCACACGACGCCTACTATCGCGACTTCGCAGCGCTCCCGATGGAGGAGCGGAACCGCGTCAACTACGACCATCCCGACTCGCTCGAGACCTCCCTCTTCGTTCAGCACCTCGACCGCATCGTTGCGGGGCACGCGGTCGAGCTCCCGATCTACGATTTCTCCCGGCACATGCGCTCGCAGCAGACGCGCCGCGTCGAGCCCAAGCCGGCGATCATCGTGGAGGGCATTCTCGTGCTTGCCGAGCCCGAGATCCGCAAGCGCATCGACATCAAGCTCTTCGTCGATACCCCTGCCGATATCCGCTTCCTGCGCCGGCTCCGCCGGGACATCGAATCGCGAGGCCGGACGGTCGAATCCGTCATCGATCAGTACCTTTCCACGGTCCGGCCGATGCACGAGGAGTTCGTCGAGCCGTCCAAGCGCTTTGCAGACCTGATCATCCCCGAGGGGGGAGAGAATCGAGTGGCTCTCGACGCGATCATTTCCAGAGTTACGGAAATTATTGGAAATAAATAACTTATCGACAATCTACGAATTGTGGAGCCTCCGAGGCGCCTCGCCGTGGAAAATTCACCCCGGCCGCGGAATAGAGTCGTGATTGCGCTTCGTTGCACGTCCCGTCAGCAACGGGATCGGCATTGACCGCCTCCCCGCGCGCCACCTAAAATATAGGTCACCCAGCTCCCGGGGGAGCGCGAGAAGGGGGGGATATCCAGTGCCTCTGGTTCACGTAAAAGAGGACGAGTCGTTCGAAAACGCACTTCGCCGCTTCAAGCGGAAGTG
>JBPPMG010000474.1:0-3687 GCA_051305935.1 Thermoanaerobaculia bacterium | reverse complement strand
CGCGGCCGCGCCGATTCCCGAGCTCCCGCCCGTGATGACTACGGTTCTTTGCATCGGTTCCGACCCTTTCCAGTTGCGTGCCTGAGTCGCCCTTCGGCCGAGTGAATGGCGCAGCACTGCTAGCGAGCCCGGTTTCGTCGTGGCGAAACGACGACTGTGCTCCGCAGAAGATACCGCAGCTTCAGCACCCATGGGAGCGAGGGTGACGGCGGGAATCCTGAGGAGGGGACGATCTGCAGCCGTGGTTGATGCAGCGCGGGGCGCACTCGCAGCACTGCGCCTCGGGGCGAGCGAAAAGGTCCCCGAAATGGTCGCGGTCCTCCGCCGCTTCGACATCCAACGCGCCTCGGATTCGATGACCATCGAAGGCTCCATCCACGCCGCAATCATCCGCGATCTCATGGCGAAGCAGATGGCTGTGGCGATGAAGTCGCGATGAGCTTTCGCGTCGGAGAGGCAGTTCCTCGGGCGTGATCGAGGAACTGCCTGAAGCCCGGAGGAGCGCCGGTCTCTTCGTTCACGGCGCCCCGCCACTCGCTCTCTCCGCGATTTGACCGCGTTCGTCCCCTCCAGTAACTTGGTGGAAACCAGCGAGACAACGCCTTGAACGAAGCTCAGATGCGCCGGCCGCCACGCCGCCTCGAGTTCAGGATCGCGCGAGAGCCCTGGGAGCTCGAGCAGATCCATCGCCTGAACTACGTCACGTTCACCGAGGAGATTCCGCAGTACGGCCCGGAAGAGTCGCGGCGGCGGGTCGACAAGTTCCACGATCAGAATGTCTACGTCGTCTGCGTCGCGGATGAGCGCGTGGTCGGAATGATCGCGGTCCGCTTCGAGCGCCCCTTTTCGGTCGAGACGAAGCTCAGCGGGTTCGAAGCGTACGTCCCCGCGGGGCGGCGCCTCTGCGAGCTGCGCTTGCTCGCGGTGGAGAAGGAGTTCCGCGGCGGGGCGGCGCTGGCGGGGCTGATCGGCGAAGTGTGGAAGTCCGCTGCGTCGCGCGGCTGCGATGCCGCCGTGATCTCGGCCACGACCCGCCAGCTCCGGCTCTACGAGCACCTCGGGTTCGTTCCGTTCGGACCGCTGGTCGGCTCGGCCGAGGCGCCGTTTCAGCCGATGCTCCTGACGCGCGAGAGTTTCGCGCGGCAGATGGGCGGGCTGTATGGAGTCGAGGAGGAGGAGCAGGCCGCGGGCGAGAAGGCGGTGTTCCTCCCAGGCCCGGTCGCGATTCATCGCGACGTCGTTGCCGCGTTCGGCGAGCGCGCTTTTTCGCATCGCTCCACGGAGTTCGCCGAGGAGATGAGCGCCGCACGGGGTGCGCTCCGGCGGCTCACCGGGGCGAGCAACGCACAGATCGTGACCGGCACCGGAACGCTCGCGAACGACATGGTCGCGGCGCAGATCGCCTGCTGGGAAGGGCAGGGGCTCATCCTGACGAACGGCGAGTTCGGTGAGCGGCTCCAGGACCACTCGCGCCGATTCCGCCTCCGGTTCGAGTCGATGCGATTCGACTGGGGAGAGGCGATCGACCTCGAGCGCGTTCGCCGCGCGATCGAGGCGAGAGGGGTCGCATGGATCTGGATGACGGCGTGCGAGACATCGACGGGGGTGCTGAACGACTGGAGCCGGATCGCCGCAATCGCGCGGAGCCGCAGCGCGCGGATCTGCCTCGATGCCGTCAGTGCGATCGGGTCGGTTCCGGTCGACCTGTCGGAGGTCGACTTCGCTTCGGGTGTCAGCGGGAAAGGTCTGGGATCCTATCCCGGGCTGGCCATGGTCTTTCATCGCGATCCGGCGGCTCCCGCCGATGGGATCCCGCGCTCGCTCGACCTCGGTCTCTACGATGCAAATTCGAGTGTGCCGTTCACGCACTCGTCGAATCTTCTGCGGGCGCTCCGCGTCGCGCTGGAGAGGCCGGACTGGCCCGCATCGTTTGCGCTGCGGGCCGAGCTCGGTGCCGAGCTTCGCGCGCGTCTCGCGTCGATGAACCTGCGGCTGATCGGCGCCGGCGCGACCCCGGCGCCCCACGCGGTGACGATCGAGCTCGAACCGAAACGCGGCTCGGCCCACGTGGGGACGGCGCTCGCCGCCCGCGGCTTTCTCGTCGCCTGGGAGAGCTCGTATCTGAGAACGAGGAACTGGCTTCAGATCGCGCTGATGGGGGAGGTCACGCGGCCCGGCATGAAGGCTCTCCTTCGCGCGCTGCGGCAGGTGCTGCGCGAGTCGTGACGTGGAGGAGGCTTCAGCCTCCGTCATCTCCCCACGAGCGGAAGCGGCGCTACTCATCGGCAACAGGAAGTCTTTATCCGCCGCGGCCGTGAGGCCCAGTCTGGAAGCCATCCCCCCCGGCCTGGCCCGGCGACCCTGGTCGGAATTCGGGAATGGCCTGGGAGTTATCATTGGGCGATGACGAACTGGACTGCCGTTTATGTGGAAGTACCCGGCGGGTACGCGGCCTTCGTCGAAGAGTTGCCCGGGGCGAATGCCCAGGGTACGACTGTCGACGAGGCGCGAGAGAATCTGCACGAGGCGATCGAGCTGATCCTCGAATCGAACCGAATCCTGGCTGAGGAGTCGCTAGCCGGCAAGCAGGTCATTCGCGAGCAACTTCCGATTTCCGGATGAAGAGGCGAGATCTCGTCCGCCACCTTCAGGTGCACGGCTGTGAGCTGTTGCGGGAGGGCGCCCGCCATTCGGTGTAGGTCAATCGGTCCCGCGGAAAGGCATCCACGGTCCCACGCCACAACGAAGTCAACGACTTCACTGCGAAAAGAATCTGCCGCGATCTCGAGATCCCTGAACCGTAGCGGAGCCGGCTTGCGCTGCGCACGCGTCGGAAACGAGGGGCGAGGGACGAGGGACTCCAACCGACGCCGAGGCCGGAAAGCCAAATCCTCCGTCAGGTCCAGCTTTCCGCGAGTGCGGTACCATTTCGCATGTGGACTGTGCAGTGCGGTCATAGTTTCGGAGGACCGATGCGACCAGAGTTTCGCGGCTTTCTTTCGCACTTCGCAGGGTATGCCTCTCCGCACATCTTCGTCGCGATCGCTTCCGCCTTTGTCGCGTTCACGACTTTCTCGCCCGGAGGCGAAAGCGCGAGCCCGCCTGAAGCGGCGATGCTCCAGTTGTTCGTTTTCGCGGTGCTGCTCGTGTGAGGATTGAGTTCAAGGCTGGTGAGCCGGCGGAAGTCAGCAGCACGACGGATCGTTCGAAGTTCCTTCTCAAGATCACGTCCGACGTCGCTGCCAACCGCGTCACCGCAGACGCCGAGTACGCGCTCGAAGGCGAGGTCGTATTCGCCCCGAAGATCGAGCTCGAGCTCCGCTAAGCGCGCGCAGCTGCGTCATGCGCCGCCGGCGCGGCGCATGACGCATTCGTCTCGTTTACCCCGCTCCGATCGACGCCATCAGCTGCTCGATCCAGAATCCCAGCTCGGCGCTCTCCGCCGCGGTCAGCACTCCGGTCCGGCCGAAAGTCTCCACCTGGCGCAGCAGCACTTCGAGATGCCGGACGGCGTCGTCCGCGCGCCCCCGCTCGTACAGGTCTCTCGCGTGCTCGAGCTTCGCCAGCAGCGCATTCGCCTGCCCTCGATTCAGGGAGCCGCCGTCCCGCAGCGCCGCGATCATCGCGGCGATCGCATCCATCGCCTCGCCTGGGCCGAGGACCGTGACCGCGACTGTCGCCTCACCG
>JBPPMG010000457.1:0-16371 GCA_051305935.1 Thermoanaerobaculia bacterium | reverse complement strand
AACTCGGTCTCGACTCGCGCCGAGGCGGATCCCTGACCGCGACGGTCGAAACCGTCGACGACCAGGAACAGCGATCCCAGGATGCCATGGTCTCGCGCTTCGGCGCTGACGAGCCCCGCCGCCACGAGGCTCTCGATGAAGTCATCGAAGTGGACGTTGGAGTTGGCGCGCAGTGTCCCGGTCTCCGGTGCCCCGATTCCGGCGTTCGTAATCGTGCCGTCCACGACGATCGGGCTGCCGTCCGCCAGGTCGTTCCCGTCGAAATAGAAGTCCACCTGCGTGCTGGTGCCGGTGTTGTTCGCCACGTCGACGCTGGTGATGAAGAGGGGGTTGCCGCTGCCGATGAGCCGGCCGATGATGGCGAGGTTGACGCCCAGACCGCTGGCGCGCGCCTCCGGCGCCGCGGGCCCCGGAACCCTTGAATCCTGTGAAGCCTCCGCCGCAAATGCGAACGGTGCGAGAAGCACGATCGCCGCGAGCATCGTCGACTGTCGGTTCATCAGGACCCTCCTCATTGGGCATGGCCCCCGCCCGTCGACCAGGGCGGGGAGATCGTCCGGCTGCGGGAGGTGGCCTAGGAGACCGGGCTATGGAAGCTGCCGCCCTGTGGAACGCCGCTCGCGGCTTTCCACAGGGCTTGGAAAACGCTCCGCGTTTCCCACAGCTCCCACAGCCCCTGCGATCAACCCACGGAGAGCCAGAGGAACCGAAGGGCCCGTCTCAACCAATTTTGCAGAACTTGACGCACACAACTGCTCACCCCGCTCGCAGGAACCCCTGGTGCCGAGGCGGCTCCCGTTGATCTTAGACTCGAGGTGTGACCCCATTCACCCCATTCACGTCAGGCCCGCTTGACGCGTCGGGTGCTGGCGCCGCCACCGCCAAAGGTCGCCAGGAATCTCTCCTCCGCCTCGAGCGTCCCGACGAGGAGCATGCGGCCTCCCGCGGGCATCACGTAGTCCAGCCCCGGATTCATCTCGCGGGTCTCGCCGTCTTGAATGGCAACCACGGTGCATCCCGTCAGCGTCCGGATCCGGAGATCTCCGAGGCTGCGACCCGACGCACGCTCGGAAACACGCGCGGGGAAGACACCGATGCCTTCCGCGAGCAGGACCGAGTCGCCGCCGCGAAGGAGGTTGAATACCGTGTTCGCGCCCATCGACGCGTAGGAGAGCACGAGGTCGGCGCCAGCCCTGGAGAGCGTCCTCACGTTTCGTTCGAGGGTGCTTCGCACGAGGATCTGCCAGTTCGGGCTCAGCTTGCGGAAGAAGATCGTCAGCGCGACGTTCGTCTCGTCGTCGTGCGTGGTGATCACGATCGTCGTCGCATGGCGCACACCCGCCTTCTTCAGCACCTCCATCTCCATTCCGTCGCCAACGACGGCCTCGGGGTGCCCCGCCACGCGCTCGGCGACTTTTTCGACGACCGTCGTCTGGATGTCGAGGGCCCGGAGCTCGCGGCTCGTCGCTCGTCCCACGCGCCCTCCGCCGATGATGAGAACGCGCGGCTCCTGCCCGCGGACCGTGGGATAGGACGAGTTGTAGAGGTCGAGCTGCTCGCGCGTCCCCGCCAGCACGAAGATCGTGTCAGGCCCGATCACCGTGTCGCGGTCGGCCATCCCGAGTCGGCCGCGATCCCAGGTGCCGACCACGCTGACACCTGTCCGCGCGCGCATTCCGCTCTCGCCGAGCGTCTGGCCCACGAGCGGCGTCCCGAACGCCGCCGCCTCCGCGATGAGCAGCCCGTCGACGTTCCCGATGAGGTGCGCGTCGGAGTCGCGGATGCGCACGCGCCTCGCGAACGCCGCGCCCATCGTCTCCTCGAGCCTGACGACCGTCGTCGCACCAGCGAGCTCGAGCACGTCGCGCGCCGCGTCCGATGACGCCGTCGCCGCAATGGGCAGAGATTCGGAGAGCTGCCGAGCCGTGAACGTCGCATTCGTGTTCGCGACGTCGGACCTCGTGGTGGCGAGCATCGCCGCCTGACCGACCCGCAGCCGTCGGTAGGTCTCAGGGTCGTCGAGATCGCCGACCGCGACGTGCACGCCGCGATCATCGAGCTCGAGCGCCTCCTGCACGGTCGCGCAGACGATGACGTACGGATAGCCGTACTTTTCGAGCATCGGAATGAGAGTCATCGCAACCGGACCATGATTCGTGAGAATCACGTGGCCACGCGTCGACTCGGGCAGCTCGCGAGGCGCTCGCGCCGCGGTCTGCGCCTTCATCCACGGCGCGTAGAAGAACTCGATGAACGTGAACGGGAGAAGGATCAGCATGAACGTCACGCCGGTTCCGAGGACGACCACCGAGAACAGCCGCCCCAGGTCGCTGTGGAACGTGATGTCGCCGAAGCCCAGCGTCGTCATGACCGTCAGCGTCCAGTAAAAGCCCGTGATCCAGGAGTGCTCCTGCCCCTCCCAAAGCATGAAGACGTGGAAGAGAACGCTGTAGAACACGATCAGCCCGGCGAGCAGGAGCAGCAGCCTCCCGAGTGACCGGAGGTTCGCGCGGCTGGTATGGCTCTCCAGCGACGCGGTCAGAACGGACATCATCGATTTCATTCGTTCGATTGTCGCTCGATTGCGCGCGACCGCCAAGGACTCCATCCGCGCTGACCCCCACTTCGTAGGCGCGGCATTTGCCTTCGGGAGCTCGCGACGAATCGCTTCACGGTGATCGGTGGTATGTTTGCCTCTCAGGGACCGATCCCCGGTCGCGCCTCTGGCGGTTCGACGAAGGGCGACACGACCGGAGCGCTCTCGGGAAACAGCTGGTTCGACTCTCGGAGCTCTCGAGACCGCTCACCCCACGGAGTATGCGATGAGAATTCAGAGTTCCGACTTCGTGATCCACTCTCCCGAAACGGCGGTTAGGGAAACGGGCGCTCCCCGGGCTGCGAGGTTTGTGGCATGAGGCGTCGCACGAAAATTCTCCTGGGAATCGCCGGCGCGACGATCTTCGCCGGCGCCGCCGTCCACTTCGCCGCGATTCTCGACATGAACCGTGAGCGCCGCGCACGTCTCTATCTCGGCGATCGCCTGTACACGGAGAGTCGCGGCGCCGGATCTCCGATCGTCTTCCTGCCCGGGATGCAGGGCTCGACGCGCTTCTGGGACGGCAGTTTCGATTCGATGGAGGGAACTCATCGTCTGATCTTCGTCGACGAGCTCGGCTTCGGTCGCTCGCCATGGCCCGAGGACAGCCCCTACGACCTCGCAGACCAGATCGGCGCACTGCGTCGAACTCTCGTCGCACTCGATGCGACCCGCGACGTGACGCTCGTCGCGCATTCGTTCGGCACGGTGATCGCAGCACATTACGCGGCAACCTATCCTGGAGAGGTGCGACGCGTCGTGCTTCTCGGAGCGCCGGTGTGGGGATCCGAATCCGAGGCGCGAGAGAGAATCAAATCGATGTCCACGCTCGGGTGGACGTTCCTCGCGAATCGTCCACTCGCCATCGCAACGTGCACGGCCATGTGCGCGTTCCGCCCGGCCCTTCGCCGCATTCTTCCGGCGCTCGACCGAAGCCGCCCCCCCGAGGTAGTGCGTGACTCCGTCCTGCACGATCTGGGATCGGTCGACGGCGCGGTCGGCATCATGCTGCACCATCCGATCGCGAAGCCCGTGCAGGTGATCGGCCCCAGGGTCATCTTCGTGCACGGCCGGCAGGATGTGGTGACGCCGCTCGAATCAGTCGAGAAACTCGCGCGCGCCTCCGGAGCAGAGCTCATTGTCGTCGATGCCGGCCACCACGACTATCTCACTCGCGCGCTCAGCGAGATCTCGAGCGCCATCACCTCGGAGTGAACTTTTCTGCAGACCTGAGCGAACCACATCGCCGGAGCGCCGAGGGCCCGAGTTCGGCAGAGAGTCACAAGAAACCCTGGTGGCCGAACTTGAAACGTTGCGCGGATCAAGGCCCGTCCATCAATGCATGACTTCGACGAGAGACACGTGGAGATTGACGGTTACACCTCGACGTATCCCTTTTTCAGTTTCTCGCGAATGAGCCGGGTCGCGTCGCCCGCGGCCTCCTCAGTAGAGCCAAAGCGCTTCGTCTTTGACTGACCCTCGGTACCAATGCGGCCGAAGTGCACCGTATGCTCGGTACCCGAGATCGAAATCTCCCAGTACTTGCTCGACGTACTATCGACGAGCTCGAATCGGCGCAGCGAACCGGCGGGAGTGGCACGTTGCGGCTGCCTTTCGACCGGCCAGCTCGAAATCCCATCTTCGTCCGCGCTTCGGAGCGCGGCTCGCGACTCGAGCGGCTCCAAAGCAGGAAACGTCAACGGCGGGTTGCCTGAATCGTGCGTCGCGGGTCCATCCGGAGTGTTGGGCCTGTCTTCGTCCACGTGCTGATCCCCACCGTTCTGCCCAACAATGGCTGCGGCTTCGAGGCTCGACGCGGTGTATTCGACTGGGTATTCACAACTAAGATCATTGATCGAATGTTCGACCGGAGCCTCATCGGATGCCAGTTCCGTCGACGGTTCCTTCGGTGCGACGCCAACGTCGGTCGACGCCGATTCCTCGCGGAGCGCTCGCCGCAGCCGTTCCAGCACCACCAGACGGTTCTCGTACCAGTCTTTCGTCAAAACGAGTGCCACGCGCCATTCGAAGCTGTGCAAGATCGACGGGCGCAGCACGTCTCGCTCGAGAATGTCCCTTTGCCGGTAGTGCGCCTCGGAGTCGATCAGCACCGCGAGGCGCGCAAAGCGATCGGCGGGCTCGCGCACGGCGAGGTCGCAGCGAAAGTGCGATTGTCCGATGTCGCGATCGACTTCGAATCCCTCCGCTCGCAGAGCGTCGGCAATCTGGTCTCCGACCTGATCGCCCTCTACCTCACGCTTGGCCAGTGGCGAATCCTTGAGGCTTTCGCGCAGCACCACTTCCGCGGTGCCCAAGTCTCCGCGTGAGACCGCGGCGGCGTAGTGCAGATAGCGTCGTAGCGCGTTCGCACCGTCGTTGTACGTGTTGCGTATTTCCTGATGATGAATGGAGCTCACGAGCGCCATGTGCTTCTTCGCGCGAGAGAACGCGACGTTGAGGCGCTTCTCTCCACCGTTCTGGTTGATCGGGCCGAAGTTCATCATCAGTTTCCCGTCAGGTCCGTGGCCGTAGCAGACGCTGAGAATCACGACGTCGCGCTCGTCGCCCTGGATGTTCTCGAGGTTCTTCACGATGAGCCCCGAGAACTGCCCGTCTTCCTCTCGCTCGTACTCTGCGTCGAGCGCGGCGGAAAAGTCCGGATCGGAGGCTGCGAGCACACCCAACGCCCGCTCGATCTCTCCTTGTTGCGCTTCGGAGAACGCAACGACCGCGATGCTCTCACCGCCGTGCCGAGCCAGCAGGCCGCGAACCAGCTGAGCGACATAGAACGCCTCGGTGGTGTTGCGACGTGATTCGTAGATGCCACGCTCCATGAAGTGGAAGCTGACGCTGCGCTCGAGAAGCAGCCCGGCGTTGTCGAAGCCGCTCTCCGCGTGCTGTACTGCGATTTCGTGCTGCTGCGGCGACGCGACGCGGCGATCGGGGACCGTGAGAAGCCTGCCACCGTAGAATGACGCGTTCGAGAAGCTGATCAGCGACTCCGAGCGGCTCCGGTAGTGCCAGCCGAGCATCGTAGACGTGAGGTTGCGCGTGGCATGATTCAGGAAGCTGTCGCTGTCGAGACTCAGCGCCACCATCTCGCCTTCGTCCCCGGCGCCGCCCTCGTCGTCCGCCGTCTGCTTCGCCGAGAAGAAGCTCGTCGGCGGGAGCTGCATCTCGTCTCCGACGACGATGATCTGGTTCGCGCGGAAGGTCGCGGGAATCGCTTCTTCGAGAGGAATCTGGCTCGCCTCGTCGAAGATGACCACGTCGAACCTGCCGGCATCAAGTGGCAGCGTGTCGGAAACGCTGAGAGGGCTCATCAGCCAGACCGGCTTGAGGTCGAGGATCACGTCGCCGCTCGGCCCGGCGACGAGATCGCGGATCGAGCGATAGCGCATCGTCTTGCCGAGCTCGTGCTCGAGCTCGCGCCGACCGGTCGCATAGCGCTTCTTGAACGCCGCTTCCTCACGGGAAAGCTGCGCCACGGGGCTGGTGCTCATCGCGACATTGCGAAGGAAGCGCGTTCGAGCCCTGTCGCGTACGAAGCGGCCGTTCTCCCGCCGCCACTCCCGATACGCAGTGGCGACCGCCTCGAGATGCCGCTCGCGCGCCAGCGCACCGAACTGCGCGAGCGCCGTGTCGCGCGCGAAGATCTCCTCGATCGTCCGGTCGGCGCTCGCAGCTTCGAGCTCGGGCATGCTCACTGGAATGGAGCGGATCGCGTGCTGGAGTGGCTCAGGGAGCATTGCCAGCTCCTCGAGAATCGGGAGGACTTCGCCGATTCTGTTCAGCGCACCGCGCGTCTCGTCCAGGTCGTTCATGACCGCCTCCAGCGATCGCGATTCGTGATCCGCGAAGAGGCCGTCGAGAATCGGGTCGAGCGCGTCGAGGTCCGAACCGGCCGCGAGCAACGGGGAGAGAAGAACCTCGGGCCGGTCCGACTCGAGCAGCCGCGCATGCAGCTGCCGGACCGGCTCCGCCGCGCGGACGATCGACCCGCGCACCTCGTCGACGAACGAGACGAACTCCTCGATGCCTCCTTCGGCACCCCAATGCGTTCGGGCGTGACGCGACGCCTCCGCGATCGCAGCCGCGACACGGTGCTCCTCGTCGAGCCGCGACAGGACCTGCGTCCACGACGGCTTCACCACCTGCGACTCAAAGTCGTACCGGGCGTTGAGAAGCTTGCGTAGGCTCCAGAAGGCGCCCGAAAAAAAACGCGTGATCGACCGCTCGAGCCCTCGGGCAAGATCGAGCGCCGTTGCCGTATCGGCGGGCTGGAGCTTCTCCCGCCAGGGCCCGTTCAGCTTCTGGAGCTCGTGCAGCTGCTGCTCGAGCCGCGCCACCGCATCGCGTTCCTCCCGAAGCCGCCCGCTCGCGCCGCTTCTCGAGTCGAGCACGTCGTATACGTTCAATCGGGTCAAACGCTCCACGCGCGCGGCAAAGCTGATGATCGACCTCACATTCTCGAGCGACGCGCGGCTCTCCACGGGAACGGCGAGCCCGTCGAGCGCGCGAGTGATCCTCCCCGCCAGCTCGGCGGCAGCGACAGCCTGCTTCTCCACGGCGTCTCGAGGACGGGTCACCGCGGCAACCCGCGGCGAGAGTCTCCGAAGCGGGTGACGAGCGAATAGTGATCCCCCCGGCAGATTCTTCTGGAGAGATTCGACCCGCTGCAACGCCGTTTCGTTCTCGACCCAGAGCCGATAGTTCGGAACGCTCCCCTTCTGCGCTGCGTCGAGGTTCGCCGCATATGCGGCGAGGGCCACCGCACGGTGAAGTAGCGAACGAAGCTCGATGCCTGCTCCGGAGTGCGACGTGCGCATCGCGTCATCGAAGTCGCGCAACGGCCGCATCTCGACGTCCAGCCTGTCGAGCAGGCGGCGGCGCGCAGCCTCGGGACTGCCCGCGTCCCTCATGTCGTGCTGCAGCCACCCCTCGTAGGTTCCTTTCAGGTCCTGGATGAATTCCTTCTTGTCCGACTGCGAGTCGTGAATCAGCGACGAGAGAACGTCGAGCTTCTGCTGTTTCAGCCGGTGATAGACGACGTCCAGCGCAGCTCGCTTCTCGCAGACGAAGAGCACGCGCTTGTCGCGTGCCACGAAGTCGGCGATGAGATTCGTAATCGTCTGTGACTTGCCCGTCCCGGGAGGCCCCTGGATGATGTAGCTCGCGCCCGTCCGTGCGAGCGCGATCGCGCTCGATTGGGTCGGGTCGCAGTCGACAATCGGATACTGGTCGACCCGAGGCAACGCGGGTGCCTCGATCGAATCCGGGCGTGGCGCCAGCGAAAACACCGCATCGAAGGCGGGATTCGAATGGCCGCCCTCCAGCAGCGCGTTGTAATCGCGCACGAGCGACATCTTCCGATAGCGGAAATTGCCGAGCGTCACGTTGCAGAGGTCGAAGTCCCACACGTAGGGATTCCCTGTCGTGCTCTCGTGCAGCGCGACCACACTCCGCTCCCGACCGGAATACTCTCCTTCCGGAACCATGAAGTTCCGAGGCCGCGGGTTGCGATCGACGATCTCGCGCATCGGCGCCGGCGGCGGCGCGATCATCGATTGGAAGATCTGAATTCCCAGCGGTTGGTACCGCTCCCGCCGGTACGAGTAATCGAGGTCGCGGTAGGTTTGAGTCACACGACGTCGTTCGGGACGGAGGCGCCTCCGATACTGATCGAGCCGCCGCTGTGCGCGCTCGTAGATCATTTCGACATGCGGCTTTTCAATCTTCAACAGCGACACACCCGGCTCACTCTTCTGAATGGCCGCCGCGAGAAGCTCGTGGAAACCTCCGATCGCATCGTCGGCGAGCTCCACTGATTCCGGCAGCTCGATCCCGTAAAGCTCCTTCAGGTGATAGCGAAGCACCGGGTTGACCTCGGCTTCGCGGGAGAGCGGCTGCAGTACGTACGAGTCGCGGATCCCTTTCTTCTTCGTGACCACAACCGGCAGCAGCAGCAGCGGCGAGTCGATCCGCTCCTGCGGGTTCTCCTTGAGGTTGTGCCAGCGAAGAAAGCAGATGACGAGCCGGAGCTGTGAGAATCCGATCTCCGCCTGGTCGCGCCTCGCCTCGGCCATGATTCCGTCGAGCACGCCCGGAAGGTATGGCGCATCTTCGAACCGGAGGTATTTCCCGAGCTGAAGCGGCTTCGATTGCGCCAGGATGCGTTCGATCTCGGGATGCCAGAAGAGGAGTTGCTCCGGCCGGATGCTTCGCACGTCGAACAGGGCCGGCACCGAGGCGACGGTCATGTTCAGCGTCTGCTGCGTCGACCTGTGGTGCAGCAGGCGGTTCCGTCGAGAAATCTCGAACAGGCGCTCGCGAAGACGTTCGAGCATCAACGTTCGCTTGTCGTGCTTCCGGTGGTTCGTCTCGGCGCGTCGCAGGTCGAGGTCGAAGTCGATGTCCTGATCGCGATAGGTCTCGAGAAATCGGATGACCTCGCCCAGGTCGCGTGCCCTCCGCGAGCGGTCGAGATCGGTGAGGCGCAGAATCGCCTGGGCGACGACCGGGTTGAGCTTCGGATTGAGCGCGAAGAGATTGCGCCGGTTTCGGGCGAACCGATCGGCATCGTCCCGGTTCGTGAGGTCGAGCCCGCACGCCAGGCTCGCAAGCATGAGCCCGAGCACCATGTTGTCCGTGAGCGGATCGTTGTGTCCAACCTCGTGCTCCCAGCTTCGATAGCCGATCAGGTACTTCGGTTCGGTAAGCACTTCGCCCGAGACGGCGACCGAGAGACTTTCGCTGTCGACGATTCCGCTGTCGGCGTCGACGGTGACCCGCGCCGTCTGCATTACCTCGAATGCGAGCGAGGAGGGACGACCAAGCCTCTCGATCTCCGACCTGTTGAGTTTCGGCTCCAGACGCTCATCGCTCATCAGCAAGAGGCGGAAGCCATTGACCCCGACGTTCCGTGCGCCGTTCAGTGGCGCGACGAGCCCGGAATCATGAATAGCGGCGACGTCGCGCAGCAGCGGAAGCATCGAGGCGAGGATGTCCTCCGTCGTGAATCCGCCCGAAGCAAAGCGCCCTCGAACGAACTGCACGAAGGGAATTGCGGTGGGCGTCGGAGTCGCTGAGCTCACGAGACGGCCTCGTTCCCGCCTTGTTGGTGGGCAGCGGAATCCTTGTCCAGCTTCGCGGCGACCTTCTTCGTGAGTCCGAGCTCTTTCGTCACGAGCTCGAGGAATCGATCGCGACTGCCCAGCGCCTCGGCAAAGCGTGTCGCGGAGATCAACGGCACGTCCTCGAGATCTCCGTCGATCGTCGCGAAATCGAGCAGCACGAAATGCACGTAGTCGATGAGCGATGCGTCGAGCGTTCGGAGGTCGGCGACGATCGAGTCGTCGGCTGCCAGCTCTCCGGAATCGATGTCGGGAAAATACTTCCGCGCAAGCGCGCTCACCGCATCCGTACGCATGTGGTCGGGCGCCAGCAAATGTCGAACGAGACGCCGCGTCAGCTCGCTCAATCGCGTCTGCATGACGAGGTTCGGGGTCGAGAGCCGCGCCGGTCCCTCGATCATTCTCTCGATTTCGGGCCACGCGGAATCGGCGCTCGATGCCCAGAGTCCGAGCGCACGAGCGCGGATGAACGATTCGGGGTGGGTGAGCTCCTCGGCTCGCACGTCCGCGCGCGAGAAGATCTCGTCGGCCTGCCGCAGGTAACTCTCGGCATGCACTTCCCTCAGTCCCGTCTGCGTCTTTACGATCGACGAAATGACCAGCAGCGGATCGCGGCAGACGAGGAGCGCGCCACGATCGGCGTGCGATTCGAGGTGGAGGCTGAACAGGCGCGCCGTCTCGACGTGCGACGGGCTCACCGACGGGTGCGACTGCAGCGCCGTCAGCAACTGCGACGCGGTGAGCAGATCACCGTCAAACGCCTCGAACAGGAGATAGTGCGTGAGCTCGTGCGCGAGCGCCGCTTCAAGCTCGGTCGGCGAGAGCGTCGACAGGAGCGACCCCTCGAACACGACGTGTGCCTCTCCCGGCACGTAAAGCAGAAACGCGTTCAGGTTCGAGCCCGTCGTCGATTGATAGATCGTCACCGCGACTTCGAGGCCGAGCGCCGCGCGTGCGCGTTCGGCCGAGGCGTAGAGTTCCGGATAGTCTGCCGGATCGAACCGATACGTCTGCTTGAGCAGTTCGAGACGAGTCGCCTCTACGTGAGCGACGCCTCTCGAAGTTCCGGCAAACCAACTCCAGAGTGCGGCCTCGCTCTCCTTCAGGTACGCGAGCAGATCGCGGACGAACGGCGCGGGCGGAAGCGCAGCGACGACCTCGGTCCGCATCACGGGCGGCAACGGAATCCCCTCATGAATGGAGGGAATGCTAGCAGATTCAAAGGTGTGGCCAGATCAACACGATGAACACGTGTACTCGGCAGCAGCATCCGAGCTGCTCGACCAGGTCGCGTTCGCGGCTCGAAATCCCCCTCTGGTCCTCACTACCCGAAGCGTCCCAATCACATACGCTTCGCGCTGTCTGCGCGTCGCGTGAGGGGAACATGACATGCGTCCGTGAGGAGCGATCGCAGGAAACCGACGCCAACCGTATAATGCTCGACCACAGCGACTACCGTCGCGTCTACGCGTGAGGCCCCATGAAACCTGACGTCTATCGGCAGTTGCAGCAGCATCTCGACCGCATGCCTGTCCCGTTCCCTGCGACGAGCTCGGGCGTCGAGCTCCGAATCCTGCGGGCTCTCTTCAGCGAAGAGGATGTGGCGGTTGCACTCGCCTTGAGTGCGGTGCCAGAGTCGCCGCGGACGATTCGGCGGCGACTGGGCCGCGATTGGAGTCTCGAGCGTCTCGTCGCCGCGGTCGAGTCCATGGCTGAACGCGGGCTGATCGAGCGGATGAGCATCAAAGGGACGAATCGCTACTCGAAATCGATTCTCGCGGTCGGCATCTATGAACGCCAGCTCACTCGCCTCACTCCCGAGTTGCAGCGGGACATGGAGCAGTACTTCGACGAAACGTTCGGTGAAGCGTTCCACTCGACCAAGCCTCAGCAAATGCGGACCGTTCCGGTCGAGATCGCGCTCACCGTCGAGCGGCCTGTAACGACCTACGACGACCTGCGCGGATTCGTCGAGTCGAACAGAGGACCGTTCGCCGTCATGGACTGCATCTGCCGCAAAGGAAAAGAACTGCTCGGCGAGCCGTGCCGGCAGACGGAGTCGCGATCGACCTGTCTCACGTTCGGCCCGGCGGCGCGTGGCATGGTCGACGGCGGCGGGGCGCACTTCATCGAGCGCGAGGAGGTCCTCTCGATTCTGGCTCTTGCCGACCGCGAAGGCCTCGTGCTTCAACCGCAGAACACGGAGCAGCCGCTCTTCGTCTGTTGCTGCTGCGGATGCTGCTGCGGTGTGATTCGAAGTGCAAAGCGGCTTCCGGATCCGGTGAACCACTTCTCGACGAACTATTTCGCCGTCGTCGACAGCGAAGCATGTGCCGGCTGCGCGACGTGCGAAGCACGTTGCCAGATGGACGCGATCAAAATGGATGGCGAAGCCGCGAGCGTCGCCCTCGAGCGCTGCATTGGATGCGCACTCTGTGTCACCACGTGTGCAACGGGTGCGATCGCGCTCGTGCCGAAGGCCGAGGCAAAGCAGCCACCGCGAAATACCCCGGCGCTCTACATGCAGATGTATCGTGAGAGGTATGGAGTGTACGAGTCCGCGAAGGCCCTCGCTAAGGCGGTGCTCCGGCTCAGGGTTTGAGGGCTACTGCGCCTCGTGCGCCGGCTGTCCGAGTGCCGGGCGGAAGTGTCCCCGAACGTGGGGTGTCTGCCGAATTTTTCATTTTTCCGATCTGACCCCACGAACCCCTGGTTTCACTCGTCGATGACAAAGGTCACCATGAGGTTTACCTGGTATTCCGTGATGGCGCCCTCTTTGACGCGGATCTTCTGTTCCTTGACCCAGGCGCTGCGCACGTTGCGCAGTGTCTTGTTCGCCCGGGAGACGCCGCTCACGATGGCGTCCTCGAAGCTCTTGGTCGAGGTGGCGCTGATTTCAGAGACCTTGGCGATTGACATCACATTCTCCTTTTTCGGTCGGAAGTGAGACAGCTGTGGTTGATTCGGTGCGGAGCCGGTCGCGACCTGCACGGCCAACTCCGAATCTAGTCCCCGCTCCCGTCATCGAGAAGCGCACTTACTACCCGGGCAGAGGGTCGCGGCAAGAGTAGAAAGTACGCCGCCGGCTTCGAGGTCCTGCACAAAAGGCGGTGAAACGAACTCCATCCGCCAGGAGCAATCCGAGGGAATCTCGCTAAGAGAGGAACCATGGCCCGCTCAGCATGGAAAGGTGCGATCGCGTTCGGTCTGGTGAATATCCCTGTGGGTTTGACCAGCGCCGAGTCCCGGCCCGATATTCAGCTCCACATGGTCGACAGCGAAAACCATGCGCGTATCCGATACGAGCGGGTCAACGCCGACACTGGCGATGAAGTCCCATGGGATCGCATGGTCAAGGGCTACGAGCACGAGGATGGGAAGTTCATCCTGTTGACTGAAGAGGATCTCCAGGCGGTGCAGCCAAAGCTCACCAAGACCATCGAAATCGCGTCGTTTGTCTCCCTCGACGACATCGACCCGATCCTCTTACAAACCCTACTATCTCGAGCCGGACAAGCGCGGTCGGAAGGCTTACGCGTTGCTGCGGGAAGCACTCCGCCAGTCGGGCAAGGCAGGAATTTCGAAGGTGGTCATCCGGACCCGGGAGTATCTCTCGGCGATGTTTGTCCGCGACGACGTGCTGATCCTCATGCTCCTTCGTTTCCCTCAGGAGATCCGTGCCTCGTCGAAGCTGGAGCTTCCTGCCTCAACCGAGGCGGAGTTCCAGCCCAGGAAGAACGAGATGAATTTCGCGTTGCGCCTCATTGACGAGATGACCGGCAAGTGGAAGCCGGACGAGTATCACGACGGGTACCGCGAGGCCTTGATGAACTTCATCGAGAAGAAGATCAGTGGCGGTGAGGCGGTCGATGACGTCAAACAGGGTGAGGATCGCGAGGAGTCCAGCGGCGGCAATGTCCTGGACCTGGCCGATTATCTCAAGCGCAGTATCAAAGGCGGAAGCGCAAGTGCTCCTTCACGCGCTGGTTCGCCTAAAACAAAGGAGCCCGCCGAAAAAGCTCCCGCGAAAAAGGCTGCAAAAAAGTCGCCGCAACGAAGGGACGCAAGTCTGCTTGAGCATGAGACAAAATATAAACTTTACGGGATAATCGATCGCCCTCAACTATCAGCTAAGGTTTATATTTTAGCTCCGACCCCATCCGCGACCCCATCCGGCATTTTACGCCGGTGAAGTCTATCTCCACGACTCCGGCCGGCGTGCCACGCCGCCGCCGGAAAGGTTCACCACGTCGGGAAACTGGCTCTCCCGAAGAGTACGCTCGATGGGCGTGAATGCCGCAGGCGCGACGTTCCGGAGCGCGTTGGAATAGTGATCGCAGCGCGTGGGGCGCGTGGGGTCAGTCACGCGTGGGGTCAGCACGCGTGGGGTCACGCGTGGGGTCAGATCGGAAAAATGAAAAATTCGTCGTCCACCCCGGGCCCGAGGGACACTTCATTCGCACAACTCGCCCGCCAGCCAGGCCGGAGCTCGATTCCATAACTCGCGACCCCGCGAATTTTTCATTTTTCCGATCTGACCCCACCGACTTGACCCCACCGACTGAACCTCCAAATCAGGTCTCTGGGTCCGGACCAGGATCGCCGTCGGCGGGACGTTTGACGAGCGGACGCGTCATCGCGCACTCAAGCGCGAAACGCTGCGCTTCCTCCAGCCACTCGAGCCGCTGCTCCGGAGTTGCCGCGAGCGAGACGTCGAGAAGCCGTTCTTCCGCGTCCTCGAATGACGATGTCCAGCTCAAGATCGCCCTCTCTCCTTGATCCGCAAGAGCTGGCGAATGTCCTCCAGATCCTTTGGCCTTCCCGCCAGCTCTTTCATCTTAACAAGGTCATCGATCGCTGCAATCCGGATCTGCATCGGGAGTCGGAGCCGAAACGTGAAGTATTTCGGTGGCAAGCACGACCCAGCTCTTCGTCGTCACGGGAACCGTTCAGATCCTGGGGCAGGACCTCGCAGCGCCGTCGCTCGTGCAGGTGAAACCGGGAACCGAGATCGGAAGCCGGGGGGGAATCGAGAATCCTATTGCTGCCGTCGCCGGCCATGGCGGCAGCGGCAGTCGCCTGACGAACCGGGCCGAGCGCAGCAGCGCGATTCAGAGTGGAGAACCGGCGGGCGGGTACCCGGTGTTAGCCTAACCCGTCGTGCGGGCATCGCGGGGTGGGCGCTGCGCTATTCAGCCGGCGCTTGTCGCACCGCGTGTGGATACTCCGATTCCCGGTTCTGGAAGCTGAGAATCTTCTCGTTCTGAATGTGTCCGTCGAGAATCTCGACGGCACGGGAGAGTGTCTCCTCGCCGGCCCACGAAGCGGGTCCGCCGAGGACGCGCTCGAGAAACTCGATGATGACGAGCGAGTTTTCCCAGCTCGCCGCGCGCCAGAGGTATGAAGGTGTGTGATTGACGGCGTAGTAGTTCGCGAGCCCTACGCGAAAGATCGGCTCCGCGAACGACGTCGGGCGGGCGAACGGGAACCCCATCGCGAGATCGCAGCTGACGTCGATGATCAGCGCTCCCCGCTTCAGGCGTTTCTCTTCACCCTCGCGGAGGAACATCAGAGGCTGGTCGGTGTCCTGGAGGATGCCGTTCACGATGAAATCCGCTTCGGCGATGACATCGACGAACGGTCGCCGTGAACCGTCGGGCGGGATCGCCTCGACACGGTCGCCGTTCACGACGATCTGGCCGTGACGGCATCCGGGGATCTGATCGTGCACGCTCCACGGAGGCCGCTGCGTATAGACGACGATGTCGGTGATGCCACGGCCTCGGAGTGCGTGGATTGCGCCGCGGCTCACCGAGCCGAAACTGATGACGATGGCGTTTCGACGACGTCCGTAGTGCCCGTCCACCCCCTCGAGCTGGAACGCGTGGAGAACACCGCAGTACCCCGCCATTTCGTTGTTCCTGGCAAACAGGTGGAGATCGCTTCTGCCCGCGCTCCACGTGAACATCGCTTCCCACGCAAGAAGCGTGAGCTTGCGGTCGATCGCCTGCTGCGTGATCTCCGCCTGCTGGACGCAGTGTGGCCAGCCCCAGAGGATTCCGTGATCGCGCATTTCAGCGAGATCAGCCGGCACCGGCTTGGGAAGAAGCACAACCGGCTGATGAAGGACCTCGGCGCGGGAACCTACGCCGCCGAACTCGCTGGCCAACTCTTCGTCTTCGATCCCGAACGGAACTCCGTAGCCCTTCTCGAAGTAAAGATTCGGCCGGATCTCCGCGGGAATGCGATCGAGATGCTCGGGATTGATCGGAAGTCTCCGCTCGTTTTCCGTGCGCGAAGTCGCCACCACTCCGATGTCCAGATAGTTCATGCTCGACCTCCTCCGGCGTTTGTCGTGGTGGTGGAATCCTCCTTCGTTACGACTTTTTCGACGAACGAGAGTCCGACTCGCTCGAGCTCGGCGAGGATCGGCGTGTAGATCGAGGGATGCGTGGGGATCTGCGCACCGGTCAGCGGGATCTTCCCTTCCAGCACGAGGCGAACCGCAATCGCGGTCGGCAACCCGACCGTTTTCGACATCGCGGTGAACCCGCCTGATTCGCCTTCGTAGGCGAGCGTCGACGTGATCACCTCCGGCGAGCGCTGCAGATCGGGGTATTCGACTTCCAGCTTGTGCTGCAG
>JBPPMG010000414.1:0-4141 GCA_051305935.1 Thermoanaerobaculia bacterium | reverse complement strand
TTGGAGAACGACGCCGCCTCGACGCCGGGGAGGGTGCGCGCCGTTTCCAGGATCCGGAGCCAGGTCTGCTCGCGGTCGTCCGCGCCGGCCGAGGCGCCCGCCGGGATGCTGAGCCCTGCGTGGATCACGCCGTCGACGTCGAATCCGGGATCGGTCGCGATCATGTTCCTGAAGCTCGCGATCATCAGCACGGACGCGGTGGTGAGAACGAGAGCCAGCGCGATCTGCGCGACGAGCATCGCGCGGGAAATGCGTGTCGAGCCCCCTCTCGTCGAAAGCAGCGAGTCGCGTCCTCCAACGCTCTCCTTTGATTGACGGAGCGCCGGAATGAGCCCGCTGAGCACCGCGGTCAGCAGCGCGGCGGCGATCGTGAAGCCGAGCACCGCGGCGTCGATCTCGATCCTTCCCGCCATCGTGCGGCTGTCGTTGACGCGCTCGAGCAGCGGAACGGCGAGTGTCGCGATGAGAAGCCCTCCGAGCGCCCCTGCCGCGGCGAGCAGCACGCTCTCGCTCAGGATCTGTCGCGCGATACGCGAGCGGCTCGCTCCCATCGCCCGCCGGACCGCCAGCTCTCGACGCCGCGCTTCACCCCGGACCAGAAGCAGATTCATCACGTTCGCGCAGGCGATCAGGAGCACGAGAAAGACCGAAGCCCAGAGAAGAAGAATCGGAGCACGGTAGTCACGCCTCATCTCGCTGGCGAGGAGGTCCCCGCCCGATCGGACCGCACCGTTCGTCTCCGGATATTGCTTCGACAGTTCCGCGGAGATCGCTTGGATCTCCGCGAGAGCCTCACCCAGCTCACGCCCCTCGGCCAGGCGGCCGACCACGAGCGTGTTCGAATGCGCCGCCCGGTTCATCAGCGACTCGGGACGTCCCATCGGGATCCAGAGATCGGGGTCGCTGATCCAGGGGAGGCTGAAGCTCATGTCCATGATCCCGATGACTCGGTAGGGCGTTCCATCGAGGCGGATCTCCGAGTCGGGCCCGAGCCCATCGCGGCCGAGCTCGCGCCAGACATGCTCGCCGACGATCGCGACATGCTCTCCGTTCTTCTCCTCCGCTTCGCTGAACGTCCTCCCGGCTTTCAGCGGAAGGCCGAGAACTTCGAAGACATCCCACGTCGCCTGAACCGCATCCACATGACGGGCGCCTTCCGGAAGTCCAAGCGGAACCCAGATCGAGCGGTAGGCGCCCATCGCCGAGAAGGTCGACGCGCGTTCCTTCCAGTCGAAATAGTCAGGGAGCGACACGGGGAGGCGGTCGTCGTGCTGAGCGTCCTGCCAGAGGACGGCGATGCCGTCTGGATCGCGGAACGGGAGGCGTTCGAAAAGAAGTCCGTTGACGACGCTGAAGATCGCGGTGTTGGCGCCGATGGCGATGGCGAGCGTCAAGATCGCGGAGATCGATATCAGGGGATGCTTCGCGAGAGAGCGGACGGTCTGTCGTAGTGACTGCATCATCGATTCTTGACCTCGATCTTCATTCGCTTCTGAGACATTGCGCAGGATCGACCCGCATCGCGCGGACCGCTGGAATGAGCGCCGCCGCGACGGTGAGCAGGACGACAGCAGCCGCCGCGGAGGCGAAGGTCAGGGGATCCGTCGGCTCCACGCCGACGAGCATGCTCTCGAGGAGCCGGCCAGCCAGGATCGCGCAGCAGGCACCGACGGCGACTCCTGCCGCCGCGATCCGCAGGGCGTGCGATACCGTTCCGGCCCCGAGTCTCATCCGGCCGGCGCCAAGGGCGGCTCGGACGCCGAGCTCGGGAATCCGCTGACGTGTCGAAAAGCTGATTACGCCGTACGTGCCGACTGCCGCCAGAAGAAGCGCGATGGCCGACAACCCTGCGATCAGAGCGAGGATGAACCGCCGCTGCTCGACCGATTCGCTCATCCGCTCCGGGAGAGTGTGAGTCGAGTAAATCGGGGCGAGTGAGTCGACGGACCAGATCGCCCGATTGATGTCGGCAACCGCGGCGAGCGGATTCTCCAGGGTTGTCCTCACCACCAGCGTCATGCTCCCCGTGCCGGTCTGCGCGTGCGGAATGAACACCTCCGCCCTCCCCGGGCCCAGTAGGTCGTCGTGAAGAAGGTCGCCCGTGATGCCGACGACCTCGCGGTCGACTGGCCGGCCATACTCCATCCGGATCGAGCGGCCGATCGCCTCCTCGTCGCCGAAAAGGCGTCGCGCCATCGTTGCGCTGAGGATTGCCACGGGAGCACCATCCGAGTCGTCGTCCGGAATGAAAGGTCGTCCGCGGAGGAGCGGCGCGCCGATCGCCTCGAAGTAGCCTGGCGTTGCGGCAGTCACGAAGCCGGGATGAGGATCGATCGATCCCTGCGAGCCCGTGACTGCCGTATCGATGTCGATCTTGACCTCGGCGAACGGAACTGAGCTCGCGGCTCCCGCCTTTTCGACCGTCGGGAGCCGCTCGAGAGCTTCAATCGCTTCCGCGAAGAACCGGGTGCGTCCCTCAGCTGAATCGCGGCGGTCCCAGATGAACATCTGCAGCAGCGCGACGCGGTCGGGGTTGAACCCGGGATCGACCGCCGTCACGCTCGCGAAGCTTCGGCCGAGCAGGGCCGCTCCAGTGAGAAGCAGAAAGGCGAGGGCGACCTGCACCGCGGCGAGGAGATCGCGCCCACCTGCCCGGGTGGCCGCAGAAGTTCCCTTCGACCCGAGCCCGAGGATGCTCGCGGGTCGTGCGTTGCGAAGCGCCGGAGCGATCGACACGAACGCGGCGGTGAACACGGTGATCGCGAGCGAGAAGAGGAGCACCCGCCAATCCGTCCCGATCTCGGCTGCCCGGGGAATCGTGTGAGGGCCGAGCGCCACGATGAGGTTGACGCCGAACAGGCCGAGAAGGACGCCGAGGCTGCCGCCAGCGAGCGCGAGGATGGATGTCTCGACAGCCGCGTGCCGAACCAGTCGCGCGGGGCTGGCCCCGATCGCCGATCGAACGCCGAGCTCGCGCTCGCGCTCCATGGCGCGCGCCAGGAGGAGATTGGCGACGTTGGCGCAGGTGAGAAGAAGGATGAGTCCCACGGCACCGAGGAGGAAAATGAATCCGCGCCTCATGCCGCCGACGAGGTGCTCGTCGATGCGCGTCATCTCGAAGCGGGTGTCGCGGTTCGTGTCGGGAAGGTCTCGCGCGATCGACTCACCGAGGGCCGCGAGCTCCGCTGATGCCGCCTGCTCCGTTGCGTCAGGGGCGAGCCGCGCGAATACGCTCATGCGTCGTCCCGCGCGGTTCGTGCGATCCCTCTCCCCGGTCACCCACGGGAGCCAGAGCGAAGTTTCCCTCGCCATCGGGATCCGCGGAGGAAGAACCCCCACGATCGCGTGCGTGGTGCCGTCGATTTCGATTGATTGCCCTAGAACGGAAGAACTTTCCCCATATCGCTCGCGCCAGAAGGAGTGCCCGAGCACGACCACCGGGCCTGCGCCACCAACGTGTTCTTCGCGCGAGAATTCGCGCCCGAGGATGGGTGCGAGGCCGAAGGTGGCGAAGAAGTCCTCGCTGACGCGGGCGGACCGCACCGTTTCCGGCTGTCCTTCCCGGATGAGATCCGCGCCGCCCGGGTCGAATGCCGCGACTCCCGAGAAAGATCGAAGCTGATCCCGCAGGTCCAGGAAGTTCGCGGGCGAAACGGGGAGCCCTCCTTCGCCACGGAAGACGTCGCGCTCCGCCACGACGAACACGCGATCGGGATCGGCGAGGGGAAGCTCGCGCCAGAGGACTCCATCGACGACGCTGAAGATCGCCGTCGTGGCCCCGATCCCGATCGCGAACGTCGCCACGACGACTGCCGCGAACATCGGGCGCCGGAACATCGAGCGCAATGCGCTTCGGATCTCCGAGGTCATGGGGTCTCCTTTTCCATCATTCGTTCCTGAGGACTTCGTTCGGGTTGACGGTTGCCGCGCGGCGCGCCGGAATCCAGCCGGCCATGAGAGCGGCGGCGAAGAGAATCGACGCGACGCCCCCGAAGACGAGCGGGTCATGCGTGCCGACGCTGAAGAGCAGCGACTCGAGATACCGGCTCGACAGCCACGCCGCCATCCCGCCGAACAGAATCCCCGCAACCGCGAGGCTCCCCGCCTCCCGGACGAGCATGCGAACGATGTCGGGTCCGTC
>JBPPMG010000379.1:0-3271 GCA_051305935.1 Thermoanaerobaculia bacterium | reverse complement strand
TCATCGTCGTCGAGGAACGCGAGCCACGGGGTCGACGCGGCCTGAACCCCACGGTTCATCGCTTCGGCGCGGCCGAGGCTTCGCTCGTTCTCGACGAGATCGATGTCGCTGGAGAGTCCTGCGATCAGCTCTCGTGGCGATTCGCCGCCGTCGTTCACGACGACGATGCGCGCGGGGTGTCGATTCGCGATGATCGAGGACAGGGATTCACGCAGCCATGCGTGCCGGTCCTTCGTTCGGACGACGACGGTCGCGTCGATCGCGGCGCGAGTCACCTCGGCCAGAGGCTGGCCCAGCGGTGACAGGGCACGGCAGAGCTCGGTCCACGGCATCGTGCGCAGGGCGTCCGCCGGGGTGACCCAGTAACCCTCGGCCGCCGTGACCTCGGGCGGGAGCGACATCGTTCGGTACTCGTTGAGCCCTCGAATGAACCGGGAGTAGTCGCGGATGCCCTGCTGTGACGAGTGGGCGTCGACGGCGAGGCGTTTCTGCGCGGCGACCGTCGAGATGTCGACGATGGTGTTAGGCCGGATCGGCTGGCTGACTTCGTAGAATGCCACGCGAGCGATCGAGAGCGCGCCGCGGATCGATTCATCGCTCTGGATGAGATCGAACAGGGCCATCGCGAGCGCAACGTGGTCGGGATGCATCTCCACCGGGCTCGGGGCAAGCACGAGGTCGGGGCGCACTTCGAAGATCGTCTCGCGGAGGTGAGTCATGAGCGTCGCGCGCGCCGCGTCGAGCTCACGGTCGCGAAGGCGAAGGAACCGGGGAGGGGTGGCGATGCCGAGCGTGGCGAGCCCGGCTACGGTCTCCCGCTCCCTGCGATCGCGGTAGACATCCGCGTCTCGCTTCGAACCGTCGGCCGCCGCACCGTCGGTGGCGACGAGCACAGTGACCTGGCGGTTCAGGGACGCGTTCAGCGCGAGCACGCCGCCACAGCCCAGTACCTCGTCATCGGGATGCGGTGCGAGGACGAGCAGTTTCTCGCCGAGAAGCGACGTCGCCTGGAATGGCACGAGCTCGTTTTCCTGCAGCATTTTCCAAGTGCTCCCGCTGCGCAATTCAGCCTCTGGTACGGGCCTCGGTGGCCTCGCGTCCAGCCGCGTTCGCGCCGAGATTTGCCTTCAACCTTATAGCCTATAATTCGGGCCCGTGAGTGTCGAATCGCTCGCAGCTCTCGTTGGAAACGTCGCGCACGCGCGACTTCTCCGCTTCCTCGTCGCGTCCCCGAATGGTGTGGCGCGCGAGTTCCTCACGCCCGAAGAGCTGGGCGTCGCGGCAGAGCTCTCCGCCCTGGGCGTCGTGAGTGAGGCGGGGGGGCAGGTATCGCTCGCGTCGGGGTACGCCGGAGACGCGGCAAGCGTCGACCTGCTTCGTGAGGCGGCGAACCGTCATGACGCGGAGATCGAGCGGCTCCGCTCGGATCACGAGGAGCTTGCGGGCCTGCTCGGCTTCCTTCAGGAGCTCTACGCGGCCCTTACGGGCTGCCGCACGATCGCGGAGCTTTTCCGGTCGACGTTCAGGCGCCTCGCGGGAACCGTTCCATTCGACATCGGATGCGCGGTGATGCTCGAGCAGAACCTCGACATGTACGTGTCGAAGCTGCCGAGACACGAGGAGCTCGTGAGCGAGAGGCTCGTCGAGACCGTTCGAACGGCCCTCGGAGGTCAGGTCTCGGCATCGTTCGCTTCGACCGACGTGATCATCCGTGGCGACTTCTCCGATCTTCCCGAGCACGACCTCGCGGGCGATCCGATCGATCACCAGGTGCAGGCGGTGCTGTTGCTCGAGAACCGGATCGCGGGGGCGCTCATCCTCTACCGCTCCGGCCGCGCGTTCTCGTCGCAGGAGCAGCGGATTCTCGAGCTCCTGGCGAGCCAGCTCGCCATCCTGCTGGGCAACATCCGCGCGAACGAGCAGATCCAGAATCTCGCCGACACGGACGACCTCACGGGAATCTGGAACAAACGCGCGTTTCGGCGGCAGCTGCCGTCGGAGATCGAACGCGCGCGGACTTATGGGATCGCGCTGTCACTGATACTCTTCGACGTCGACGATTTCAAGGGAGTCAACGACCGCTACGGGCACGTGATGGGTGACGTTATGCTCTCGGAGCTTTGCGGAACCGTTCGCGAGACCTTGCGGCCTCCCGACCTGTTCGCGCGCTTCGGCGGGGACGAATTCGCAGTCATCCTTCCGCACACAGATCTGCCCGGCGCGCGCTCGGCGGCCGAGCGGATGATCAAGCGCGTGCGCGAGCTCCGAATCGGGGGGCCCGACGACGACGCGATCCGATGCACGATCTCGATCGGGATCGCGGCGCTCGACGACAGCGACAAGGGGCCGCCGGAGCTCGTGGCGCGCGCCGACCAGAGACTCTACGATGCGAAGCGAAATGGAAAGGACCGGTACTCGTTGTGATGACAAGAGAAAAACTGCTCGCAGCAAACTGGAAGCTCAATCTGCCCGCCGAGGGAATCGGCGCTTACTGCGCCTCGATGCGGGGGCGCCCGCACGATGGCTTCGACCTGGTAATCGCGCCGCCCGCGCCTTTTCTAGAGCTGATCGTCAGGGAATCGAAGCAGGCCGGTGAGGCCTTTGCCGTCGCCTCGCAGAGCTCGTCCCAGCACGACTCCGGTGCGTTCACCGGTGAGGTCTCGGCACGGATGGTCGCCGGGCTCGGCGCGCGTTATGCGATCGTCGGACATTCGGAGCGAAGGACGATTTTCGGTGAGACCGACGAGGTCATCGGGCAGAAGCTGGCGAAGGCCGCGGATGCGGGGCTGGTACCGATCTTCTGTGTCGGTGAGAGCCAGGAGACCCGCGACGCCGGGAACACGCTCGACTGGCTGCATCGTCAGGTGACGACCGGGCTCTCGGTCGCAGCGCGCATCCTTCCGCGGCTCGTCGTGGCGTACGAGCCGATCTGGGCGATCGGGACGGGACGGAACGCGAAGAATCCCGAGATTCGTGAGGCGCACGCGGCGATCGCTGGGATTCTCACCCCGCTTCTCCCGGCAGACTGCCGTCTCTCGATCCTCTACGGCGGCTCCGTGAAGGCCGACAACGCCGCGGAGATTTCCTCGCTCGAGGAAGTCGACGGATTCCTCGTGGGCGGGGCAAGCCTCGTCTCCTCGTCGTTTCTGGCCATCTGGGAGGCGATGCGCGGGTAATCTCCCCCGCGATTGACATCGCCCCGGTTCTGGGGAAGAATTCACGCCCTTGCCCGGTTCTGCCGGGCTGCGAGATTCTCGCGCGGATAAAGCCA
>JBPPMG010000424.1:0-28690 GCA_051305935.1 Thermoanaerobaculia bacterium | reverse complement strand
GCTTCTCTACATGCTCCATGTCGAGCAGGTGAGGCCCGACGTGGAGTTGATTCTGCAAGGAGTCGATCAGGAGCGGCCTAACGTATCGTTCAACCCGGACTACGACGCGGTCTATCTCGCGCACGATCCGCAGTGGGGAGGGACCGGGCTCGACGTCGTGCCCGTCGGTCTCGCCTACCGCGCGATCCGCGCCGGCACCCAGCCACCCGAGCCCTCGATGCCGGCGCCGATCGAAGGGGAAGGCGACGCGCGGGTGCCGAAGGATTTCCTCACGCGCAGTCTCATCGGGAACTACTACTTCATGGAAGCGATGTCGTACGAGACGCTCGACTGGCCGAGGGCGCGCCGCGGCCTGGAGCGTGTGCTCGAGCTCGTGCCGGACGGCGACCTCTCGTCTCATAACGTCGGCCTGATCTACGCGAGGAACGGCTGGTACGAGGAGGGGATCGCCGCGTACGAGCGCTGCCACGCGATCAATCCTCGCGGCCTTCTCCAGCGGGAGGAGCCGGATCGGCCGGGCGTCGTGCCTCCCCGAGTTTCGTGCGCGCGCGAGGCCGAGAACGTTCGGAGGGAGCGCGATCGCGTTCGCGGTGTCGAGCAGGGTTTGCTCTCGAATCCGTCGTTTCAGGGGCTGATTTCTGGCTCCGCGGCCTGGGAACGCCAGCTCGCGGAGCGGCTCGAGGGGCTGGGTGAGACCGCGGCGGCACGGCGTCACCGGGCGCTGGCGACGAACACTACACCGTGACACTTGTCCGTGCGATCTCAGTGGGGGTATGATCGCCATGGAAATCACCGACCAATTTTCTGCCCTGTCGCGGTTGTGTGCTGGAGGCATCTCATGCGGAACAGAATTGTCATCTTGGGTGCGATTGTCGTGCTGTGTGCTTTCGGCGCCATCGCCCAGACGCCGCCGAAGGTTGGAGGCGAGTTGCTCGTCGGGCAGTACGGGCAGGGCGACGGCCGCGTCGCCGCCGACATGGACGGCGCCGGCGGCTTCGTCGTCGCCTGGTACAAGGGTGGGTATCCCGGCGGCGTGAAGGCGCGACGCTTCTCCCCGACCGCTGTCGGCGGGAATGAGATCTCGGTCAGCACCTATTCCGCCTCGAGCGCCTTCGTCGACGCGGCCCAGGCGGACAGCGGCAATTTCGTCGTCGTCTGGAACGGCTACGAGCCCTACAGCGGGTACGGGACGCAGGCGAAGGTCTTCAACTCGGCCGGTTCGCCGATCGTCGGCCCGCTGAACGTCGGCTACACGACGGCGGATCGCGCCGCGGTCTCGATGAACAAGTCGTCCGGCGACTTCGTGGTCGCCTGGATCGAAGGCAGCTACGGGTACTACTACGGCGCGGTGCAGAAATACAACTCAGGGGGAGCCCCGGTCGGATCGACGTATTCCTTCGGAAACTCTCCGGCGGACGTCGATGTGGCGATGGATCGCGCCGGCAACTTCGTGGTGACCTGGGTCGAAGACTACAGCTACATGGGCTACGCGGCGAAGAGCAAGGCGAAGGCCGAGCGTGTCGCGCCGACACGCACCCGCGAGGTACCGCAGAGCGGGGCAGCTCCGAGCTTCACGGTGCAGGCATCGGGCTACGGCCCTTACGGCCGGAGCTTCGGCTCCTCGGGCCCGATCTCGTCGAACTTCACCATCGGCACACTCGGCTACGGCAACGACCCGAGCATTTCCGCCGTCGGCTCCGGCAACTTCGTCGTCGCGTGGGGCGAGGATGCCGGGGGAAGCTGCTACCCCGACGTGAAGGCAAGAGTCTTCAACACAGCCGGGACGATGCTCACCGCCCCGTTCGACGTGGATCAGCAGTCCACCTTCCAGCAGCGCCCCGCGGTGGCTGGCAACGGCTCGAGTTTCGTCGTCACCTGGGAGAGCTCGCTCGGTTGCCCGCTCAAGGTGGTTCCCAGCCCCGAGCAGGACGGCAGTGGCACCGCCGTCGTCGGGCGCCTCTTTACAGCGGGTGGAAGCCCGCTGAGCAATGAGTTCATTGTCAACACGACGACCAGCGGCTACCAGTATGGTTCCACCACAGGGATGAACAGCTCGGGCGCGTTCGTCGTCGGGTGGACGAACAGCAACACGTATCCGAACCTCGTGAATGCGCAACTCTTCGCGCAGACGCAGACACCTCCTCCTCCGCCGACGTGCGGCAGTGGTTTTGCGACGGGCCTCTCCCCGTCGTCGGGCACCGTCGAGAACCCGGTCACCTTCAGTTGGACCGGCGTTGGGAGCGGGCTCTTCTACGAAGTCTGGGCCAGTGTGGACGGAGGACCGTTCAACCTCGTCGGACTCACCGCCAGTACGACTCTGACGAAATCGGTCGGTCCCGGCGCGATCGCCTGGTATGTCCGCACGCAGTTCGGCACGGGCTGTAACTTCTCGAATTCGAGCACGGCGCAGTTCACCGTGACCTCCCCGCCTCCTCCACCGCCTCCACCTCCTCCGACATGCGAGATCACAATCGCGCCGTTGCCGTCGGTGGTAGCCGAGTCGACCACGGGAGAGTTCTACGAGCTTACCTGGACCGCAGTCTCGGGCGCGTCGACCTACCAGGTGCAGGAGTCGCTCCTCGAGAGCTTCGTCGGCGCGACCACGTTCTCGGTTCAGGGAACGAGTCTCGACTTCAAGCACCCCGGCATCGAAACCCCGATCGCGTACTACTACCGTGTTCGCCCGGTTGCGGACTGCAACACGAACGTCTTCGGGCCTTACTCGAAGGTGATTCGCGTCGTGAATCTGCCGAAACCGGAGCCTTCGTCGACGAATCCGCAGATCGTCACGGAGTTCGGGAACGAGGACCTCGTTTCCACGCAGCTCTTCATCCCCGGATTCGGATCGTCCTCGAAGACCACCCCGTTCGCGGCCAGTTACACGGTGGAGTCGAACGAGCCGTGGCTGACGCCCAGCCCCGCGCAGGGCGAGCTGCCTCCGGGCGGCACGACGGTCGATCTCACCGCCAACCCGACCATGCTCGATCTCGGCGCGAACATCGCCACGATCACCGTGACGAGAAACGATGGTCTCGGCAAAACGACGCACGGCGCCTCGACCTCGAAGCTGCCGGTGTCGGTGAGCCTCGTCTCGCCGATCACTCCTCTCGGCAAGGAGACTTCGCCCCCGGCGAACGCTCTGATCATCCCCGCGGTGGCGAACGTTGGCGGCGTCGACAGCAAGTGGCTTTCGGACGTCCGCATCAACAACACCGCGAACACGACGGTCCAGTACCAGCTCACCTTCACCGCGACGGAGAAGGACGGGACGATCGAGGGCAAGAAGACGGGCTACACGCTCCGTCCCGGGCAGACCGTCGCGATGGATGACATCGTGCGCCAGTGGTTTGGATTCGGCGATCTCGCCGACGGGACCAATGGCACGCTCGAAATCCGTCCGCTGAATTTCCAGGGTGTCAGCACGGATCCCGAGGCGACGCTGGCTGCGACGGTCGCAACCTCTCGCACATACACGCGCGACGCGAACTCGCTCGCGTCGTTCGGACAGTTCATGCCGTCGGTGCCGTTCGCGAGCTTCATCAACTCCTCGCTCGCGGGGGCTCGTCTCTCGATGCAGCAGATCTCGCAGGATCAGTCTTCGAGGACGAACATCGGAATCGTCGAAGGGGCTGGCAAGGCGGTCAACGTCCAGCTCACAGTCTTCGACAGGCTCGGAACGCAGCTCGGTCAGTTCCCGATCTCGCTGCTGGCGGGCGAGCACCGGCAGCTCAATTCGCTTCTTGCACAGAACAACATCTCGGTCGTCGACGGGCGCATCGAGGCCACGGTCACCGGAGGCGACGGCGCCATCACGGCCTACGCTTCGGTCGTTTCCTCGGGCACGGGCGATCCGACTCTCGTACGTGGCGTCGATCCGAGCTCGATCAACGCAAGCAAGTATGTGCTCGGTGGCATCGCTGACCTGGTGAACGGGGACGCCAACTGGCGCTCCGACGTCCGCTTCTTCAACGGGGGTGCGACGGCCCAGTCGGCCGACCTCTTCTTCTACCCGCAGGGATCGACAACTCCGGTTGGCCCGTTCTCGATCACGGTCGCGGCGGGCGAAGTAAAACTACTCGAGGGCGTAGTCAGGACGCAGTTCGGCCTCGAGAACACAGGCGGCGCGATGCACGTCGTGACGCCGAACAGCAGCTCGCTCGTGATCACGGGCGAGACCTTCGACGTCAATGACGACGGGAAGTACGGCCAGACCATTCCGAGTGTCACTCTTGACGAGGCAGTCGGAACGAGTGATCGCGCGCTGCAGATCCTCCAGCTCGAGGACTCGGCGCAGTATCGGACGAACCTCGGCCTCGCCGAGATGACCGGGAAGCCGGTGACCGTGCAGGTGCAGCTGATCATTCCGCTTTCTCTGTCCGCGCCGATGACGACGGTCCAGCTCGGCGCGAACGAGTTCCGCCAGCTCAACGGAGTGGTGCGGACGCTTGCCGGGCGCGACGTCTACAACGCGCGCCTTGCGGTGAGGGTGACTGGCGGCGAAGGCAAGATCCTGGCGTACGGTTCCGTCGTCGACAACAAGACGCTCGACGCCACCTACGTGCCGGGCCAGTAGAATCCCGGGCAGCATCCACCCCAGGCGGGGCGCGTGACGAACGCGCCCCGCTTTTTTTCATCCACTCGAGTTCAAAGCTAGAATGACTTCTCAAATGAAACGCCTCGTCTGCTCTCTATTGCTCGCCTCTCTCCTGCTACTTTCCTGTGGCCGGGAGAGCTCGTCGTCGCGCGTGATCGTCCTCGCGCTCGATGGCGTCGACCCGCACACGGTCGACCTGCTGATGTCGGAAGGACGGATGCCCAATTTCGCGAAGATGAAACGGGACGGTGCGTACGCCCCTCTCACCAGCGAGATGCCGCTCCTGAGCCCGATCATCTGGACGACCGTGGCAACGGGCAAACGCCCCGACCAGCACCGTATCGGACATTTCACTGCGGTCAATCCGCAGACGGGGGAGCAGCTTCCGGTCACGAGCCAGATGCGCAAGACGAAGGCTCTCTGGAACATCCTCTCGGAGTCGGAGAAGAGCGTTGCGGTCACCGGCTGGTGGGCGACGTGGCCCGCGGAATCGGTCAATGGCACGATCGTGAGCGACCATCTCGCCTACCACTTCCTGTTTCAGGAGGGCATCCAGGGATCATCGGGAGCGGACTCGACCGGGAAGACGCACCCTCCGGAGCTCCTCGGCGAGGTGGCGCCGTTCGTGGTGCGGCCGCAGAACGTGGGTCTCGACGTCGTTTCGCGATACCTCGACGTCACGCAGGCCGACCTCGACCGGCCCTTCGACTTTCACGATCGGATCGGTCACTTCCGCTGGGCCTGGGGAGCATCCGAGACCTACAAGAAGATCGGGCTCCACCTTTGGGAGACGCGCAAGCCCGACGTGCTGATGGTCTACATCGAGGGAGTCGATTCCACTTCGCATCTGTTCGGACATCTCTTCCGCGCGGAAGGGCTCGCCGGCGATCTCGCGGACCAGCAGCGGAAGTACGGGCGAGCGGTGGAGGAGATGTACGTTCACATCGACGCCGTCGTCGGGGAGTTCATGGAGGCGATGGACGATCGCACGACGCTGGTGGTTCTCTCCGATCACGGTTTCGAGCTCGGGAAGCTACCCGACGACCCGACGACGACGCAGGACCTCACGCGCGTCAGCGAGAAGTACCATCGCCTGCGCGGAATCCTTTACATGTACGGCCATGGCGTGCGGAGGAGCTCAATCGATCGGCCGTCGATCGTCGATATCGCTCCCACCGTTCTTGCACTCACTGGAGTGTCGCCGGCGAAAGACATGCCGGGACGAGTACTGACGGAAGTGTTGGAGACGCCGGGTCCGGAGCGAATCGCTAGTTACGAGAGCGGAGCTGCGGCTGCGACCACGACCGTCGTTGCCGACGCGAAGGTCGATCCCGAAGTCCTCGAGAAGCTCAAGAGCCTCGGGTACATCAACGCGACCTCGCCAGGAAGCGACGCGAGCCTCGCCGCCGTGCTTTTTCAGCAGGGAAGATACGAAGAAGCGATCAAGGCGTACGCGGAGCTCGTAGCGGCTTCGCCCGACAAGGCGGGGCTCCGATCAAGCTATGCCGGTGCCCTCGGGGCGATGAAGCGCTTCGACGCGGCGCTGGAGCAGCTCGACGCGGCGATCCGGCTCGATCCGATCAACGTCGAGGCGTATCACAACCGCGCGGTGATCCGGGAGCTGAAGGGGGATCTGCCCGCAGCAGTGAAGGACTACCAGGCCGCGATGCGATACGGAAGCTTCGAGCCGTCGCGCCTCGCGCTGGTACGGCTGGGTGCGTCGGAGAGCGGCGTCGAGGTTCAGGGCGAAGCGGAGCAGCGCGCGGCAGAGCTCGTGCAGCGAGCAGCCGATGCGGCGAAGCGTGGAGACTATCCCGGCGCCAATCGCCTTCTCGACGACGCGGAGAAGACCGCCCCGCGTTTCGTGCTGGTCTACCAGTACCGATCGAACGTCGCGTACCTGAGCGGCGACATCGACGGAGCGATTCGCGCGATCGAGAAGGGATTGACGATCGAGCCGGACAATCAACTTTTCCGCACGAATCTGGCGAAATTGAAAGAGACGAAGGCTTCCATGGGGCGTTGAGCGGACGTTCGAGTCATCGTCGAATCTCGACACCCGTGCGTGCGAGCGCGGCTCGAATCGCGACGAGCCGCTCGACCGCTCCCGGCATGTCGGAGTGGATGCAGATGGTTTCGAGCTCCAGCGTGAGCTCGGTGCCATCGACCGCGACGACCTTCGCGAGAGTCGCGAGCGAGACGGCCTGGGCCGCAGACTCGACCGGATCCGCGAGAAGCGCGCGCGGATCGCTACGTGGTAACAGCGAGCCATCGGGCAGGTAGCGCCGGTCGGCGAATGCCTCGCGCACTACCCGGAGGCCGCGCTCGAGCGCGGCGCGCTCCATAGCCGAGCCCGAAGGACAGACGAGCGCGGCATTCTTCACGACCTCGAAGGTGGCTTCTGCGAGGAGCTTCGCGAGGTCTGGATCGTGGTGGCCGAGATTGTAGAGGGCTCCGTGCGCCTTCACGCGCTCGAGCGTGACGCCGCCCTCCGTCGTGGCGATCGAGTGCAGAGTCTCGAGCTGCGAAGCGAGAGACTCGACGAGGGCCTCATCGGAGAGCTTCATCGCCGTGCGCCCGAATCCCTCGCGATCCGGAAACGACGGGTGCGCGCCGAGTCTCACTCCGTGCTTTCGCGCAAGCCTGACGGCTTCGCGCATCGACTCCGCGTCGCCCGCATGTCCGCCGCAGGCGACGTTCGCCGACGTGATGAGGGGCCAGATGGCGAGCTCGACGGCGCAGCCATCTTCGTTCTTCGCCTCGCCGAGGTCGCAACTGAGATCAGCGGAGGTCATCATGCCTTCGCGGGCTCGGCGTCGTCGAGATCGAGCATGCGCGTTTCGGGAAGCAGCCAGACGAGCCAGGCCGCAAGCCCGAAGAACAGCGCATCGACGCCGAGGGCAATGCCGAGCCCTCCCGTCTCGGCCGCCTTACCGATGAAGTAAGGGCTGAGCGCGGAGGCGAGCCGCCCGATGTTGTAGCAGAAGCCCTGCCCCGTGGCGCGGATCGACGTCGGGAAGAGCTCGGCGAGCAGCGCGCCGAAAACCGAAAAGTATCCGTGCGCAAAGTAGCCGACGAGCGGGCCGACGAGCAGCAGCACCGTGACGTTCGACGCCGCCGCGGCATAGATCGGAATCGTCACGAGCGCGCCGGCCATGAAAAGCGTGAACGCAGGGCGCCGGCCGAGACGATCGGCGATCCAACCAAACGAAACGTATCCGGCAAAGGCGCCGATCTGGATGAGCACGGTCCAGAGTGCGGACTTCGTGACCGTCAGCCCCGCGCCCCCTTGCTCGATCGGAGTGGCGAGGAAGGACGGGAGCCAGGTCATCAGCCCCCAGTAGGCGACGAGTACGCTACTGGCGAGCAGCGAGGCGATGACCGTTCGCCGGACGAGTGTCGGAGAGAAGAGCTCGGAGAAGCGGGGCCTGGTCCCTCCGCGCTTCTCCTGCGCCGTCCACATTTCCGGCTCCTTGACGTGACGGCGGATGAAGAACGCGACGAAGGACGGGAGCAGGCCGACGACGAACAGCGCCCGCCAGCCGTACCGCTCGAGTACGAGCGCCGTTAGGCCAGCGGCGGCGAGCGCGCCGATGGCCCATCCCGACTGCATCAGGCCGATCGCCTTCGCGCGGTGTTTCGCGGGCCAGGTCTCGGCCACGAGCACCGAGCCGCACGCCCACTCTCCGCCCATGCCGATCCCCACGAGCACGCGCCAGAAGACGAGCGCCGCGAGCCCCTGCGAGGTCGCGAGCCCACCCGTGGCGAACGAGTAGAGAACGATGCTCCAGGTCATCGCGCGAACGCGACCGAAGCGGTCCGCGAGGCGTCCGAAGAGAATTCCGCCCGCGGCTCCGGCGAAGAGCGCGACCGACATGAGCATCCCCATCGATCGCGACGGAAGGCCGAACTCCGCCTGGATCGCCGTGATCGCGAACGTGAAGAGGAGGAAGTCCATCGAGTCGAGCATCCAGCCGGTCATCGCGGCCAGAAGCGACTTCCACTGCTCTCTCGTCACGCCGTCGAACACGACGCGATTATGAGGCAGGCATGTGGAGTGCGAAAGCGAAGCTTTCGCGGCGGCGCGAAGCGTTGCGGGTTATGTCCCGAAGCTGCACTTCGGGCGCGAAAGCTGCGCTTTCGCACTCCACATTACTTCGTCCCGAGCCGCAACACTGACATCTCGAGCCCGAGCTCGGCCGCGGTGCCTCCCGACTTGCGCGAGACTTCCAGGCGCGCGATTTCGGCGAGTGCGTCGACGAGCTGCTGCTCGCGATAACGCCGCGACGCTTCGAAGCGCTTGTGCAGCGGAAACGGGTGCGCCCGCTGCTTCGCGATGCCGTTTTCCACGAGGTACGAGTTGATCTCGTCCGCGAGACGGTCCTTGAACATCGGATACGGGATACCGCGCTTCGCGTCGATGCCGCGCTGACGGCAGAACGACTGGATTGCGAGCATCTGCCGCAGCTCGTCGGCCAGTGGGAAGATGAAGCGGCCGAACGCCACCTCCGCCGGAATCGACGCGTCGTCGCGCCGTGACTGCGCAACGAGGTCGCGCAGCTTGGCGATCGCCTCGACCGCCTTGCCTTCGGTGACCAGTGACGCGAACTCGAATCGGGCGCCTCCCGCGACTTCGGCGATCTCCTGCCCGACGATCGCGGCCGTCACGCGTTTTCCCTCGCCCGCGTAGGTCGCGAGCCGCGTCGCCTCGTTGAGGAAGTGGCGGATGTCGGGAATCTCCTTCGAGAACTTGTCGGCGAGCATCCTCTCGATCCCGAGGCGCTGGCGCATCGCGGTCACCGCGGCGGGGTCGAAGGTCGCGCCAGACTCTTCTTCGACCTCCCGGATCACGCGATCGAGCACCGTTGGCACCTTGTCGCGCGAGAGGTCGCAGACGACGACGGCGCCGGCGCGGTCGATCGAGTCGATCGTCGCCGACGCGTCGGGCATCGGCCCCGTCTTCATCAGGAGCGTCGTCGCGGGCGCGCCGCCGTTGTTCGCGGCTTCGGCGAGCAGCGCCGCGTCGCTCTCGCCGCGCGAGGCGCGCTTGCCCTTCGTCTTCGCAATGGCGAGCATGTCGGACAGGGTCTGCGTCGCTTCGACACCGAGCGTGCGGGCAATCTCGCTCTCCGTCGCATCGGTGTCGAGGCCGGCGAGACCGAGGGTGTGGAGAAACTTCGCGAGCGAGGAGTCGCGCTTGCGGTCAGTCTTCGCGGACTTCCAGTCATCGACTGCCTTCTGGTAGGTCGTGAGAAGCTCTTTGCGCGAGATGAACGCGTTGACCTCCGGGACGAGGAGCAGGCGCGGGCGGGCGAACAGCGAGAACGTTCGATACGCATCGATGACGACGGTCAGGTCGGCGACCTCACCGAAGTTCTCGACGGCCAGCCCGGGGTTCTTCGCGAGCAGCGCTTCACGGATCGCCGTGAACGCATGGTCGACCAGAAACTCGTTGTTCCCACCGACGAGAATCATCGAGGGGAGCTTCCCCTTCTCGATCTCGGCAGTCAGCTTAGCGGGTGTCGTCGGCATGGTCTGTCCCGAAACGCGAAAGGGGCGCAAGACTGCGCCCCTCCCGTAAGTCCAAACGTTCAGCAGCGTGGGATCAGAGAAGCCCCTTCTCCTGCAGTTCCTGGCAGTCGATGCAGAGCGTAGCCCAGGGGACCGCCTCGAGCCGCTTCTCGCTGATGTCACTCGAGCAGTTCGCGCAGGAGCCGTACATGTTCTCCTTGAGTCGCTCGAGCGCTTCGTCGATCTGCATGAGCGTGTCGCGGTCGGCGTCGGAGAGGGAGAAGTTCAGCTCTTTGGAGTAGGCGTTGGCAGCCTTGTCCGCAAGATCCTGAATGCCATCCTCGGGCTGCTCGTTGTTCGCGGCGCGGTCGCGCGCGTACGAGTCCATCATCTGCTTCTGTTTGTCGAGCAGCTTCTTCCGCTGGGCGTCCCACCGATTCGCCTTCACCTTGGTCTTGGTTGGCATTGCGTCGGGGTCTCCTTACTCACTTGTGGTATGGCACGTTTCTGATCAGTGTGCAGGCCCGGTAGAGTTGTTCTGCCAGGACTGCTCGTGCGAGTTGGTGCGGCAGGGTCATCGCCGAGAGGGAGAGGAGCTTGTCGGCTCGCTCCCGCACGGTGTCGTCGAACCCGACGTCACCCCCCATCACGAAATGGATGCCGTGAGGCTGTCTCGAGATTTCCTTGTCGAGCCACTCGGCAAACTTCAAAGAAGTCATCGCCGTTCCGCGCTCGTCGAGTACCACCACGGTCCCCTTGCCCGGAATTGCGCTCAGCAGCCTCGCGGAGTCGGCGTGCATGATAGACGCATCACTTTTGCCCTGTCTACTTTTTACGGGAGCCACCTCCGTGACCTCGATCGAAAAGAAATGCTTGATTCGATTGAGGTAACGGTCGATGACTCCCTGGATCTCCGCGTCAGTCGTGGAACGAATCCAGATCAGGTTTAATTTCATGGGAGAAACCTCTCGCGCTCCCGGAAAATAACGCGTTTCCCGACGATTCGGATTTACTTCGGACGCGTGTTCCCGGCCCAGCGACGGCGCTTTTCGATGAGTGTTTTACGGCTGATTCCGAGCTGTTTCGCGGCGCGCGAGATGTTTCCCCGCACAGCCTCGAGCACAGCCTCCGCGTACCGCCGTTCGAGCTCGGCCAGGCTCCATTCTCCCCGCAGCGCGGTTTCCACCAGGGCGTCGCCGCGGAAGAACGCCTCGCGCTGCAACGCCGAAGGGGAGATTTCGGCTCCATCTTCCAGCACGACGGCGCGGTCGATCGCGAGTGCAAGCTCGCGGACGTTGCCCGGCCAGGGGTAGGCGCAGAGAATCTCGAGCGCTTCTTCGGAGAGCGAGCGTCGAGGGCGGCGGTGCCTCGAGGCCGACTCGCGCGCGAACCGACGCGCGAGCGCGGGGATGTCCTCCGCGCGTTCCCGCAGCGGCGGCAGCTCGATCGTCACGACACTCAGGCGATAGAGCAGATCGTTCCGGACCGCGTGGCCCCCGGCGCGCGCGACCCTCGTGTCCATCGCGGAGGCGACGATGCGCGCGTCGAGCCTGATCGGCCGCGCCCCGCCGAGGCGGGTGAACTGGCGCTGCTCGATCACGCGAAGGAGCTTCGCCTGCAGCGCGGGAGCGATACTCGTGATCTCGTCGAGGTAGAGAGTGCCGCCGCGCGAGGCCTCGAGCTTGCCGGGCTTGCTCGACGTTGCATCGGTGAACGTTCCCTTCTCGAATCCGAAGAGCTCGCTCTCGAAAAGCTCGGTCGGGATACTCGCGCAATCGATCCGGACGAAGGGCCTCGAGGCGCGACTGCCGCAGGCGTGGAGCGCCTCGGCGACGTAGTCCTTCCCGGAGCCCGACTCGCCGGTGACGAGCACATTGACGTCGACGTCGAGCAGCTTCTCGAGCGTCCGCTCCACGGCGCGGAACGCGGGAGAGCGCGTCGGAAGCAGGCGCCGCAGCGCCGCCGGGCCACTACTTCTTGCGGGCATTCCTCGTCTTCTTCTTTTCCTCGCCCGAGGTGATCGCCTGGGTCACGTCGGGAGCGTCACCCCACAACCGGTCGAGCGCGTAGAAGCGACGCGTCTCTTCGGTGAAGATGTGGATGATGAAGTCGCCGTAGTCCATCAGGATCCAGCGCCCGGGAGAGACCCCTTCCACCATGTGCGGGCGCGTGTCGAGCTTCTCGCGCAGCCGCTCCTCGATCGAGTCGGCGATCGCTCCCGTCTGGCGCTCGGTGCCACCTGAGCAGATGACGAAGTAGTCTGCGAGCGAAGTGAGCTCGCCGACGTGCAGAACTTCGAGGCCGATCGCTTTCTTGTCGAGCGCCGCCTCGACCGCTTCTTTGACTCGCGTCTCGATACGATCGGTCAAGATTGGTCCTCCGGAAGATAGAGACGATTGCGTGAAATGTACTCCGCGACGCGCCGGTCGACGAAGTCCTCGTAATGTTCTCCCTCCGCGACCCGCCGCCTGATGTCGGTCGACGAGACCTCGATGCGAGGGTTCCCCGCGAAGACGATCGCGCCGACCGAGCCGCGCGTCTCGGGTGCCGTAACCCGTCCGGCGAGCGAGCCGGGAAGCTCGGTCGTTCCGTCTCGCGCGAGCACAACGAAGTTCGCGAGCTCGAGGATCCGGTCGAGCGATTTCCACTCGGGCAGCATCGAAAGATTGTCGTCGCCGATGACCCATTCGAGAGCGCGATCGGGGAAGGCCTCGCGAAGCGTTTCCAGCGTGTCGACGGTGTAGGACACCGCGTCGCGCTCGAGCTCGAGTTTCGAGACCTCGAAACGCGGATCGTCGTGCGTGGCGAGCACCGCCATGGCGTAACGGTCGAACGGGGAGGAGGAGCGGTTGCCGACCTTGAACGGCTGAACTCGCGCTGGCATCAGGACGACGCCCGACCACTCCATCCGGTCGAACACCGCGTCGAGCGCCTCGAAGTGGCCCCGGTGAATCGGGTCGAACGTGCCTCCGTAGATCGCGACTCGTTCAGACGGCGGCATCAGCGTTCTCTGATTCCACGCGGCGGATCTCCCGCACCATCTCTGCGAGGCCGAACTTCAGGCTCTCGATTCCGGTGCCGACCACGGCGGAGATCTCGACGTAAGGATACCCCCGGTCGTTCGCGTAGCTGCGCAGGTTCTCCGAGGCGCCGTCGACCGCGGAGTCGAGCTTGCTGCCGCAGACGATGCGCCGCTTGCTGCCGAGGAGCTCCGAGTAGCGCGCGAGCTCGCGTTCGATGACCTCGGCCTCCTGGCGCGGATCGTCGGTCTGCGAGAGGTCGACGAGGTGCACCAGAAGTGCGCAGCGCTCTATGTGCCTGAGGAAGCGGTCGCCGAGGCCGTGGCCTTCGTGAGCGCCTTCGATGAGCCCTGGGATGTCGGCGACGACGAACGTGTCGCTTCCTGCGGAGACGACTCCGAGGTTCGGGATCAGGGTCGTGAACGGATAATCGGCGATCTTCGGGCGCGCCGCGCTGATCACGGAGATCAGCGTCGATTTGCCGGCGTTCGGAAAGCCGACGATGCCGACGTCGGCGATCAGCTTCAACTGGATGTTGAGGCGGCGGGCTTCGCCTTCCTCGCCCGGCTGCGCGAAGCGGGGGCTCTGCCGGGTTGCGCTCGCGAAGTGCTGGTTGCCCTGGCCGCCGCGGCCGCCCTTGGCGACCATCGCGCGCTGGCCCTCTTCGGTGAGGTCGACGAGAACCATGCCGGTGTCGGCGTCGCGGACGACGGAGCCGACCGGCAGCTCGATCGTCTCGTCGTGCCCCGCGCGGCCGCTGCAATTCGAGCCCATGCCGTGCTCGCCGCGCTCGGCCTTCCATTCGCGGTTGAAATGCAGGTGATAGAGGGTGTTGAGGCGATTCGACGCGACGACCCAGACGTCGCCGCCCGCGCCTCCGTCGCCACCGTTGGGGCCTCCCTTCGCGACAAACTTCTCACGTCGGAACGACACGCAACCGCGGCCTCCGTCACCAGCTTTAGTTCGAATTTCTGCTTCGTCTTTGAACATGGGTCAAACACAAAGGGCTGGAACCGCGGCAACGCGCGACTCCAGCCCTGGAAAAACTTTAGAGATCGGTTACTCGGTGACCGGGGTAACGCTGATGAAGCGGCCGCGCGGTCCTCTGTCACGGAAGCTGACCACGCCTGCGATCTTCGCGAAGAGTGTGTGGTCGCGGCCGATGCCTACGTTGTCGCCCGCCTGGAACTTCGTGCCACGCTGGCGAACGAGAATCGATCCGCCCGTGACGATCTGTCCGGCGAAGCGCTTCACACCCAGCATCTTCGGCTGCGAGTCGCGGCCGTTGCGTGATGAACCCTGTCCTTTTTTGTGAGCCATGGCTTGCTACCTTTCCTGCGCCGGCCTACGCGTTGATGCGCTCGATGCGCACTTCGACGAGATCCTGGCGATGACCCTGCTTGCTCTTGATGTGATGCTGGCGACGCTTCTTGCGGAAGACGATGATCTTCTCGCCGCGCATTTCGCGAAGCACTTTGCCCGAAACCGACGCGCCCTCGACCAGCGGAGCTCCCACCTTCGGCGTGTCGCCGCCGACGAGTAGCACCTCGTTGAAGCTGACTTTCTCGCCTTCGAGGGTGTTGAGCACGTCGCGCTCCACCCGAACCGTGTCACCCTCGGTGACCCGATACTGCTTTCCACCACTCTTGATCACTGCGTACACGACATCCTCCAAGAGAATCGAGCCTCGGGTTGTAGCACACACTCCGACGAGGCGTCAATTCGAAGCAGCGTGCGTAACGTGAGTGCCATCATGCCTATTCCGAACAGGTTGGATCTCTACTTGCGGCTGTCGAGGGGAGCAGGCGAAGCGCAATATTTGTCAAGCGAGCTTGACTTTTTGCGATCCTGAATGTAGATTGTGTCAAGTACGCTTGATATTTTGACTAGTGTGATTGACAAGGAGATCCAATGGCCGCTGAACGACCCAACACCCCATCCTCCGGCATCGGCTGGAGCTGCCGTGACGCGATGACTCCGCGCGACGTGGAGAACCTGCGGCGGTTCAACGTCGCCTCGCTTGCCTGGGCGATGATGTTCGCCGCCGCAACACTCGCGATCGACGGATTCGGCGTGACCGGCCTCACCGGCTGGGCGCTTGCGAGCGCGACCCTGCTGCTCGGGATCACGACGATGGGGCTGTACATGAGGTTCCTTCGCGCGGCCGACGAGCTGCTGCGAAAGATCCACGTCGAGGCTCTGGCGCTCGGATTCGGGGCCGCGATCGTCTTCATGCTCTTCTGGAGGCTCTGCGAGCGGCTCGGCGTGCCGAAACTCGACGTGGTCGACCCGGTGCTGGTGATGATTGCCTTCTGGGTCGCAGGACAGTGGCTCGGTCTCCGTCGCTACCGCGTCGAGGCGTCCGAATGAAGAACCGGCTTCGCGTTCTGCGCGCCGAGCGTGAATGGTCGCAGGCCGAACTGGCCGAGCGTGTCGGGGTGTCGCGGCAGACGATCAACGCGATCGAGACGGGCAAGTACGACCCGAGCCTTCCGCTCGCCTTCGCACTAGCGGGCATCTTCGGCGCGGCGATCGAGGCAATCTTCGATCCCGAGACGCCGGTCGATGAGGAATCGCGAATCGCCAACGCGTGAGGCGGGTGAACGACGTTGCCCGCTTCGCGTGGGCCAGACATCGGGTTGGGCCACGACGCGGCCGCGGGAGCGCCTGGTAGCGGCACATTCCGATGTGCCGCGGTGCCATCGCCTGATCGCACTGCTACGATCTCTGCGTGAGATTTGTCGAGACTCCCTCCTCGTGGTCGTGGATCGTCAGGATCGTCGCGGAAGCCGACGACCGTGAGATCGCGGAGCTCCTCGATCTCACGGAGCGCGGCGAGATCGTCTCCCTGCGCGCGGTGCAGCGGCAGCGCGAACGGACGGCGAGCCGCGTCGCGGCGAAGTCTCTCGCGCTGGAGCGGGGCTTCGTCGATCTCGCCTCGCGCATTCGTTTCGCGAAGGCGGACGCACGTCCCGTCGTGTTCGTCGACGGAGCCGAACGATCGCTCTTCGTCTCCTTCTCGCACACCGCCGGGATTGGCGCCGCGGCGTTGCACGACTCGCCGGTCGGTATCGATCTCGAGCACGAGCGCGTGATCGATCCTCGCGCCACGAAATTCTTTCTTCGCGACGACGAGCTCGCAGTTGCCGCTTCGTGCCGTGTCGAGAACGCGCTGCTTCACTGGTGGTGCGCGAAGGAGGCCGCGTTCAAGCTTGCGGCGGAGTACCCGACGCTGCTGCGCGTGCCGCTCGCGCTCGAGAGCGAAACCGCCGATGGCCTCGTCCTCCGAGGCCCGCGCGACGCGCGCGTGGAAACCGTGAGGCTCGGCTCGTCGCTGGTCGCCGCGCTGGCCTTGTAGGCAAGGCGTCCCGCCTTGCCGGAACTGCGAGAGAGGAGCGTTCGTGCAATCGATGCGAAGGCGGGACGCCTTCGCTACAAGTCTCGAATACTCTTCCCCGTCAGAAGGTTGATGCAATGGTGAGCCGCAGGGTGGTTCCAGCCGCTGTCGTCCTCATCGGCATTGCGCTGAGCGCGGCGGCTGCATCGCCCGCGCCGGCTCCCGATTTCGACCGGAAGACCGCCATCGAGCGTGCGACACGCGAAGGGAAGCCGATCGTCCTCTTCTCGCGTCCCGCGAAATGTCGTCGCACGGAGTGGAGTGCCGATCCGTGCAAGACGCTCGACGCCGTCGTGCAGCATCCTGCCATCCAGCGCCGCCTCGGGCGTGTCGTCTATGTCTCCGCGCGAGTCGAGGGCGAGCTACCGGCGGTTTCGGTCCTCGACCCGAGCGGCACGCTCGTCGTTCGCTGGCTCGGTGCGCCCGATCCTCCGACCTTCCGCCAGCTGCTGGCGCTGGTCGACGGCGCGGCGCCGTTCATCGTTGCGGCCGCACGCGCACGCCACGAAGGTCATCCATGGCGCGCCGCCCGCGAGGAGTGTCTCGCGGCGCTCGCGCTCGGGAGCGAAGCGTCCGGCCGCGCGCGCCTGCTCGCGTTGCGTGACGCGGACGACGCCGAGACGAAGCAGCTTGCGACGATCTGGCTCTCGTGGCTCGACGCGCGCGGCGACGCTACGAACGTCGACGAGGTCGAGCTCTCACGGCTGGCGCGGGAAGGGGCGACGAGCCGGGTACGCCGCGAGGCCTGGATGGTGATCGGTGAACGGCGGCTCGCCGAAGGGCTGAGCGGCGACGCTACCACCGCATTCCGTACGGCTCTCGATCTCGCCGGCGACTCCGGCTCCGAGCGCGACGGAGCGCTCGCGGCGCTCGCCAGGAGCGCGGAAACCGCGAAGCCGGTCATCGGCCTCGGCTCTGCCGGGTCGATCGTTGCGGGGCGCCGTACGATTCAACCGAAGTGGAGCGAGAAGGCGGCCCATCGCGTCGAGTACAGGCTCGACGGAAAGCTCGTCGCGCACGCGCGACAGGCACCGTTCGCGGCCGCCGTCAACTTCGACCGCGTTCCGAAACGCCAGCTCCTCGAGCTGACAGCCTTCGACCGTGAGAGCAACGCGATTCGATCCGCGAGCGTCTTCGTGAATGACCGGAGCGGCGACTTCTCGATCCAGATCGTCGAGCCTGCCGGGGCGGAGCTCGAGGGGCCGGCCGCGGTCGAGCTCGCGGTGCGCGTTCCCAGGGGACGAAGCGTCATCGACCTCATCGTCGAATGGAACGGTTCCGTCGTCGCGCGGCTCGATGCCCCTCCCTGGAAGGCGCGCGTCACCGCCGTCGCCGGGGAGTTAGGCGTCCTTCGTGCCGTGGTGCGCCTCGACGACGGGACGGAGCGGGAGGACGTGCGGCTCTTCAACACCGGCTCCATGCTCTTCGCGAGCGGCGTACACCTCGTCGAGGTTCCTGTCTACGCGGAGAACCGGACGTTGACCGCGAGCGAGGTTACGGTGAAGGAGGCGGGCCAGGCGCGGGAGGTCGATCGCGTGATCAGCGCCGCCGACGCCCCGCTCAGCGTGGCGCTCCTGCTCGACATGTCGACGAGCATGAAAGACAGCGTGCTCGATCTCGAGGAGGCGGCGCTGCAGTTCGTGGAGCGCAGCCTCGAGGAGCGGGGCCGAGTCACGCTCGTCGCATTCGATACGACGGCCCGCGTTGCCCTGTGGCCCACGAGCGATCGCTCGCGGATCGAGCGCGCGATCCAGAGCCTTCGCGTTCGCGGGGCGACCGCGCTTCACGACGCGATCATCACCGCGATTCTCCAGCTTCAGGCTGGCGGCTCGCGCCGCGCGATCGTCGTCCTCTCCGACGCGCTCGACAACTCCAGCGTCTTTTCGATGAACGACGTCCTCGAGGTCGCGAAGCGGAGCGCCGTCCCGATCTATCTCGTCACGCTCAATCCTCAATTCCAGCGAGCGGTGACCACGAACAGCATGCCGGTCTTCTCGCAGGAGGCGAGCGCGCAGCAGGAGCTCGCGAAGCTCGCGCGACGATCGGGCGGGATGGCGTTCGAGCTCCACTCGGTCGATCGAGTCGGCTCGCTCTGGAAGAAAATCGCCGAGGACGTCCGGAACCAGTCGCTCGTCATCTATCGGACCAATGCGGACGGCGCCGGCGGCGGTTGGCGCGAGCTCGACGTCTCCGTCAAGGGCGGCAAGCGGCTTCGCGCTCCGGAAGGTGTCTACGTCGAAGGCGAAGCACAGCCCGCGGGCGGATCGAAATGAGGCGGATCGTTCTCGCGATGTCGCTCCTTTCTGTGTTGGCGCTCCGTCCCGCCGCGCAGGATCCGGCCGCGCCGCCGAAGTTCGGCGAGACGATGACTGTGGTTCGCTACCAGGTCGAAGCGCGCGTCACCGACGCCGCGGGAAAGGCGGTCCGCAGTCTTTCCGCGGCCGACTTCGAGGTGACGATCGGGAAGGCTCCCGCCGAGGTCGAGGCCGCGGACTGGATCGGCACCTCGCAGCGCCCGGAGGTCGCACTCGAATCCGACGGGACCGCAGGGGCGGGGCCGCTCCAGCAGGCTGCCGAAGGTCGGCTCGTCGTCTTCTTCGTTCAGACCGATTTCGGCCGCAACAGGGACCGGATTCTCGGGCAGATGGCCTTCAACGCGAACATGGCGGAGAAGGTGGTCGGGATGATGCAGCCCCAGGACCGCATCGCCGTTCTCTCCTTCGACTCTCACCTCAAGCTGCGCTGCGACTTCAGCTCCGATCGAACAGCGGCTCTCGACGCGATTCGTGCTGCGCTCGAGATCGGTCCGGTAGCGGCCATCGCGGTGCCGGCTGACGGACCATCACTCGTCGCGCATCTCGATGCCAGGGAGATGAAAGCGGTCACTCGCGCGGAGCCCGCTCTCCTTCTCGTGGCTCGCGCTCTCTCGGAGATCGAAGGCGACAAGCTGATGATCCTCCCGGGCTGGGGCTTCGGCGAGATGAGCTGGGGAAAGGGTGCGGGGGGCGATCGACTCGTGCTCTCGCGGGAATGGCGTGAGGCGGTCGGCGTCCTTCACCGCGACCACGTTCCTGTGATCACGATTGGGACCGGTGCGGGACAGCTAACCATGGGAATCGCGATGACGGCGCGGGCGACGGGCGGGATTCACACCTCCACGATCGGCTCCTTCCCCGAGCAGTCGCTCGGCAGAATCGAGGGAGCGCTCGCGGGGTACTACGAGTTGCTCCTTAGAGTGGAAGTGCCGCTCGCTGCAGGGGAGCACGTCATCACGATTCGCGCGAGGGATCTGCAGCTTCGCGTTCACGCGACACCCGTGATCGTCGTCGGGCAACTCGACACGCTGTACGCCGACGCGATCGAGCTCCTCAACGCAGGACAGATCGAGGCGGGCCTGGGGGCGCTTCGCGAGTCGATTGCGACGAGGGAGATTCCTGCGGATGTGCTTATGGAGCGATTGCGGATGTTCAAGGATGCCGCTCACTGGGAAGCGGCGCTCGTGATCGTCGAACAGCTCGAAGCAGCGGGACCTGTCGATGACGATCTCGCGGCGATACGCGACGAGGCACGCCGATCGCTCGCGCTCCGGAGGACGTGGGACGCACATGCGCGGCTGACCGAGGCGCGGAGGCTGCTGCTCGCCGGCGAGGCCGACCGGCCGCTTGCACTTCTGAACGAGGCTGTCGAGGTCGAGCCGAGGCTGGCCGACGCCTGGTACGAACGCGGGATGTTGCTTCTCTCGCTCGGCCGCACCGAGGAGGCGAAGGCGAGCCTGCGCCGCTATATCGAGCTCGACCCGCGCGGGGCGGGTGCGGCGACGGCGAAAGAAGTGCTTGCCGGGTTAGAGCCGGCGCCGTGAGTGTGGCCCAGGCACTCCTGCCTGCGCGCCGCCGAAGGCGGCCGGGTTTACTTTTGTCGATGAATGAAGCTGCGGTGCTTCGCGCCGCGCGCAGACAGGGGTGTCTGCGCCACACCGGTTCGTGCCGGCTCGCTACTTCACTCCCCAGTCGGCGAGCAGTTTTCGCGCATCGTTCTGCGCGCCGGCATGCTCGACGGCAAACGCAGGGTCGTCAGGCGTGTTCAGGACCTCGCCGAGCAGCGTGACTGCAGCCGTCTTGTTCTTCGAGCTTTCCGCCACCATCGCCTCGGCGAGGAAGACCTTCGTGACCTTGTCTCCCGGCTCGCGCGTGAGCGACTGCTTGAGGTACTTCACCGCGAGCTTGTCGGAAGCCCATCCGGTGACGAACGGGACGCGCGGGGTCTGGTTGTGAAGCCTGCCCAGGACCCGCTCGCCGCCGCCGGCACCGATCATCGGGTCGATCAGCATCGCGATCGTCGACGAGTGGAGGATCCGGTCGGCCGCTCCCTGACGCACGGCAGCCATCTTGCCGAATGCGACGGCCCATTCGCCCCACGCGACCGAGTCCCAGTAGAAGGTATCGCCTGCGTGAGGGACTTCGCGCGCCGCCTTCGCGACCGCTTCGTTACTCGCTTTCTCGAGCCCCGCGATGCCGCGCGACCGGAGAGTCTTCTCCAGTAGCGTCAGCGCCTCCTGTGTGAAGCCGCGCGCCTGGAGGAAGATCGTCTTCTTCGTCTCGACGTTGCTGGTGGCGTATTTGCCCTTGAACCAGAGCGCTCGCGCCAGCTTCCAGCGCGCTTCGAGGCTGGAAGGCTCGGCCGCGATTGCCGCGCGGTAGGCTGCGATGGCGGCGTCGATCCGCACGGCGCTGGCCTGCGCCCCCTGGCGTCCTTCGGCGCGGAGCAGCCAGTTCTCGTCGCCCGTGGCGATCTGCGCGGCTGCGGGAATCGTGAGGAGTACGGCAAGAAGAAAGGCGGCGGCTCGTTTCATGGGGTGAATTGTAGGCCGGTTCGGGCGCGCGGACGATCACGGCGGAGCGGCGCAACGGCGCACCGGGTTGGTGTGGTGCAGCGGGGAGCGCGGAGGCTCGTACTCCCCGCGGACTGTCGCCGCTTACGCGGCTCGTCTTCTTTCCGCGTCTGGAACCCCCGGCTGAAGCCGGGGGCTACCGATCCTCCGGCGCTACGCGCCGCCCTCGCCCGCTCATCGCCTATCGCCTTCTCGCGCGTTCGCTCATCGCCTATCGCCCATTGCCTCTCGCCTGCGGTCCGCGATGTATGATCCGGCGCATGCGCGTGGCCTTTTTCGGCACTCCTGACTTTGCCGCGGCCTCGCTCGAGGCGCTGCTCGCGTCGCGTCACCAGGTCGTCGCGGTCGTCGCGCAGCCCGATCGTCCCGCGGGCCGCGGGATGAAGCTCCACAAGCCGCCCGTCGCGCTCGTCGCGGAGCGCGACGGGATTCCGCTCCTTCAACCTCTAAAGATTCGTGGCGAGGAGTTTCTGGCGGCCTTCCGAGGCTTCGAGGCCGATGTCGCGGTGGTCGTCGCGTTCGGCCGGATCCTTCCGAAGCATCTGCTCGACGCGGCGCCGTACGGATTTCTCAACGCGCACGGATCGATTCTTCCGAAGTACCGCGGCGCGGCGCCGATTCAGCGCGCGATCGAGACTGGTGAAACGGAGACCGGCGTCTCGATCATGCGCCTCGACGAGGATCTCGATCACGGTCCGGTCTACGCGATCGCACGAACGCCGATCGGAGCCGACGAACGTGCGCCCGAGCTCTTCGAGCGTCTCGCGGAGATCGGCGGGCGCGAGCTGGTCTCGGTCCTGGACGCGATCGAGAGCGGCACGGCGCGCGCGATCGAGCAGGACCACGGAGCCGCATCATTTGCCGCGAAGATCGAAAAGGAAGAGGGCGACGTCGTCTGGACGGCGCCGGCGAAGTCGATCTACGACCGCTTCCGCGCTTTCGATCCCTGGCCCGGCATCCGCGCGACCATCGCGAACGAGCCGGTGAAGCTGCTCGACGTGAGATGGGTCGCGGAGATGGCAGGCGCCCCGGGAATGGTGGTGGCGGTCGATCGCGACTCCTTCACGGTCGCGTGCGCTTCGGGCGGTTTGCGCGTTCTCGCGGCGCAGCGTCCCGGGAAACCGCGCGTCGGAGGCGGAGAGTACGCTCGAGGCGCACGTCTCGCAGCCGGAACGAGGCTCGCGTGACCGATCGCGAGCGCACGCTCCGAATTCTCGCGCGCATCGACGAGCGGCCGATGCCCGCCGACGTCGCAATCGACAAGGAGCCGGGCGTCGAAGATCGCGACTTCGTGCGCACGCTCGTCTTCGCCGTGCTTCGCTGGCGTGGTCGCATCGACCATGCGATCGAGCGGCTCGCGAAACGCGAGCTCGCATCGATCGATCCCCCGGTGGTCGCGCTGCTCCGACTCGGCGCTTGTCAGCTCTGGTTCACCGGCGTCGCGCGCTATGCAGCGGTGTCCGAAACCGTCGAGCTCGCGGGCCAACTCGCGCCGCGGGCAAAGGGCTTCGTGAACGCGGTGCTGCGGAGGATGTCGGAGAACGACCTCGCGTCGCTCGATCCGACGGGCGACTCGACGGGCGCGATCGCTGTCCGAACGTCGCATCCGCTCTGGCTCGTCGAACGATGGGAACGTCTGTTCGGGGTCGAGCGCACCGCTCTGATTGCGGCGGCCGACCAGGAGCTCTCGTATCCCGACGTGCTCGTGAACGAGCGCCGCTGGAGCGTCGACGACGCCGCGGAGGAGCTGGCGAATCGCGGGATCGCGCACGAGCGCTCGACATTGCATGCCGCTGTGATCCGGCTGCGAGAGTCGACCGTTCGCGTCGCCGACCTGATCCACCACGGACGCCTGCATGCGATGGACGAAGGGAGCGCGGCGATCGCGTCGCTGGTGCCGCGCTCATGCGAGCGAGTACTCGACTTCGCCGCGGCGCCGGGTGGGAAGAGTCTCGCACTCACACTCGCCGGACATGGCGTCGTGAGCCACGACATCTCGGCGGCGCGACTGCAGCCGCTGCGCCGGGGTCATCGAGCGATGTTCGGGCATGCCGCGCGGATCGTCGTCGGCGACGGAGGGCGCCCCGCGTTCCAGGGTGCGTTCGACGCGATCCTGGTCGATGCACCGTGCAGCGCGACCGGCACGCTGCGGAAGAATCCGGAGGCGCGGTGGAGGGTCGTTCCCGAGCGGGTGGCGTCGCTCTCCGCGACGCAGGAAACGATGCTTGGCGCAGCGCTTTCCCTCGCACCGCGCTTCTGTCTCTACGCAACCTGTTCGCTCGAACCCGAAGAGAATGATGAGGTTGTCACTCGCGTGCTCGCAGTCAACGATGCGTATCATCGTGTCGACCTCGCCCCGCTCGCGCCTGCCGCGCTCGCTCGATGGATCGACGGCGGAACACTGCGGCTGACTCCGGAATCGGGCGCGGACGGGTTCACCGCGATCGGGATTGCGCGAAAAAATTCACACGGCGATTGACGGGAGTTCCGTTGACATTCGCCACTCGCGAAACGTAGATTGAGCGGGCCGCGAAAATCCGATTGCCCCGGCGCGGTAGCGCGAAGGAGGATCTCACCATGGCAGGCAAGGCTGACATCATCAACTCGATGGCCGACAAGGCCGGAATTTCCAAGAAGGAAGCGGAGGCCGCGTACGACGCCTTCGTCGATCACCTCACCACTGCATGCCTCGAAGAGAGTCGCTGCGCCGTTCCCGGACTCGGCATCTTCAGCGTGAGCGATCGGGCCGCGCGAACCGGTCGCAATCCGAAGACGAACGAAGCGATCGAGATCCCCGCGAGCCGCGCGGTCCGCTTCAAAGCGGGCAAGGATCTCCGCACCTCGGTCAACGCGAAGAAAGCGAAGAAGTAGCTCGCACCGCAACTGGGCAGGCTCTCCTGCCTGCGAAGAAACGTAGGGGCGACCCGCCGGGTCGCCCGTTCTTTCTTCGTGAGATCCGCGGCGGCGCGGAAAGACGACTGTCTGCACTGACACAACGGCAAGGGCGCGGCATGCCGTGCCCATCGTGCGTCATCCGGGCGAATCAAGTGCCTGCTGTGGCCTTTGACCTCTGGCCCTTGGCCTGTCTCTTCAACTGAACCAGGGCCGCGGCACGAAGAGTTTCTCGTACAGGGCAATCGCGTAGCGGTCGGTCATCCCCGCGATGAAGTCGACCGCCAGCCGCTCGACCGGTTCCTCGCTCGTGAGGTCGAGGAACTCCTCCGGCTTCGCGGTGACGTGCTCGAAGAGCATCACCAGAAGTTTCTGAGCCTTGTTGAACTCGTCGCGCACCTTGGGAATCAAGTACATGTTCTCGAACATGTACGTGCGAAGTTCCTCGAGCGCCTCGTAGACTTCCTGCGTCATCGTGACCGACTCGTAGCGGCACGCGGTCGTCTGCTCGATCACGTCGCGCACCATCCTGTCGATGCGCGCGTTTCCCGTGTCGCCTAGCACGTCCCGAACCGGCTTCGGGATATCGGTCGGCGCGATCAGTCCTGCGCGGATTCCGTCGTCGATATCGTGATTGACGTACGCGATGATGTCGGAGATCCGGACTACGTCGCCCTCCAGGGTGAGCGCCCGCGCTTTCTTGCGCGTCCGAAGCAGCTCCCCGTACTGACCTTTGGAGTGTTTGAGGATTCCGTCGCGCACTTCGATCGTGAGGTTCAGGCCCCGCCCGTCGTTCTCCAGCGTCTCCACGACGCGCACCGACTGGCGGTAGTGATCGAAGCCGCCTTTGACGAGTTTGTTGAGCGCGGCCTCCCCGGCGTGGCCGAACGGCGAGTGCCCGAGATCGTGCCCCAGGCCGATGGCCTCGGTGAGGACTTCGTTGAGGCGGAGCGATTTCGCGATCGTCCTCGCGATCTGCGTCACCTCGAGCACGTGCGTCAATCGCGTCCGGTAGTGATCGCCCTCGGGCGCGAGGAAGACCTGCGTCTTGTGCTTGAGCCTGCGGAACGCCTTGCAGTGGATGATGCGATCGCGGTCGCGCTGATACGAGGGACGGATGTCGTCCTCCGGCTCGACGCGGTCGCGTCCGCGCGTTTCGGCGCTGCGCGCCGCCTGCGGCACCATCGTGTCGTACTCGATCTTCTCCAGCATCTGGCGAATCGTCATGCACCGATTCTAGGGCGAGCAGGCCCGGGATGCTTCACTCTGGTGTGAAGGTTCTTGAGTGACCACAACATCTGGTGGTCGCTGCGCGGTCAGGGACCGTCGGATCTACGAGGAGTGGACTCGGGTTGTAGAGTTGGAGCAGAAGCGCGGTTTGAAAACAATGAATGCAGAATGCAGAACGCTGAGTGGAAGAATGCAGAAAGCGAATCAGGGAGGCTGAGCGTGCCGGGCCCGCCTCCGCATCCGCGGGCTGATCTTGTTCGATCTACGCGGGTCCTTTCTTCATTCTTCCGTTCGGCGTTCTGCATTCTGCATTCGTTGTTGTTCGCTTTTTCGTTTCACGTAGATCGCCCGAGCCTTCGCGATCGCGTCGTCCGGTAGCCGGACCGGCTCTCCCGCGGCGAGCGCCGCGAGGTACGCGGTGGCGGCGGACTCCATCATCGATGCCACATGGAGCGCGTCCCCAGTCGTTCTGCCGACACAGACGTCGCCGTGGCTCGCGAGAATGACCGCGGCGTGATCGCCGAGAGCGGTGACGACGTTTCGCGCGAGCTCCGCGCTGCCGGAGAAGGCGTACTCGGCAACCGCGACTTCGCCACCGAACCACGCGACGATCTCGTCGATCACCGGAGGGAGCGGTCTTCGCAGAAGGGAAAGCGCCGTCACGTTCGTGCTGTGCGTGTGGACGACCGCGCCTGCGTCGGCGCGTGTGGCGTAGACAGCGAGGTGGAGCGGAAGCTCCGCGCTCGGCGTGAGGGGCGCGTCGAGTTCCCGCCCGTCGAGCGAAACGATCGCGATCGCCTCGGGCTCGAGCTCCTCCCATGCGACCGAGGTCGGCGTGATCGCGATCGCGGACTCTCCGCCGACGCGACAACTCACGTTCCCGGACGAGACGGAGACGAGCCGCGCGGCGTGCATGGCGCGCGCGGCGTCGAACACGTCACGGCGAGCGCGGTCTCTCGCGTCGCTCATCGCGTCAGCCAAGCCTGCGCAGCATCTTCGGCGTGAGCATCCACTCGAGCGTTCCGCGGCCCCGCTCGTCGAGCCGGATTCCGATAGCGCCCGCCTTTTTGAGATCGGCACGCGTCGAGCCCGGCAAGCCGAGCAGGTGCGCGAACGCGTCGGTGAGATGCGGCTCGTGTCCGACGACGATGACGTTGCGTCCGTCCTGAGACGCGATCAACTCGACGAGGCGCGCGGGATCGGCAGTGGGGACGAGCGTCTCGGTCACCTGGATCTTCAGCTTCTCTCTGTACGCCTTCGTCAGCCAGAGCGCCGTCTGCATCGAGCGGAGCAGGGGGCTCGCGAAGAGAGTGTCTGCTTCGGAAAAAATCTCCTGCATCCCCCGCGCGGCGCGCCGTGTTTTCGCGTGCCCGTCGGCAGTGAGGCTGCGGTCGCTATCCGGCTTGTCGACGCCGTGATCCTCGGCGAGGCCGTGGCGAAAGAGGACGACGAAGCGGCTCACGCCCGGTTTCGAGGCGGGACGCACCGTCTTTGCGGCGGCGCCCGTCGAGGCATTCTTCTTCATCGCCCTGGTCGCGGGCCTGCGCCTTGGTGCTGGCTTCGCCTTCACTTTGCGCGCCGGCTCCGCCGGCTGCTCGGGCTCGCTCTCGGGTGCAGCCGTCTGTGGCTCGGTCGATTCAGGATTCTGGTCCGGCATGGAACTCCACCTTTCGTTCGAACAGCTCGGAGAAATATCGGGCACGCTTGCGCGCGCTGTCCAGCTCGAGGCTCGGCTCGAGCCTTGGGCGGACATGGAAGCGGACGAGTTTGGCCCCCACATCGACTCCCACGTCACGGATCGCCTGCCGGCGGCTCCGATCGAGCGCCGCCGCGATGCGAAGGATCGCCGCGAGCCGCTGGACGACTTTCCGTTGCTCGGGCGTGAGCTCCTGGAAGTTTTCGTCGGCGACGGTGGGGGTCGACTTGCGGTAGTAGCGCGCGACGTTCGCGATCACGATCACCTGGTCGTGCGTAAAGCCGCGCAGCCCCGCGTGACGGATCAAGTAGTACGTGTGACGGTGATGCCCCTTGAACGACACGTGCAGTCCGATCTCGTGCAGCATGGAAGCCGACTCGAGGAGCTCGCGGTGTTCGTCGCCGAGTCTGTGGACCGATCGCGTCTGGTCGAAGATGCGCAGGGCGAGCCTGGCGACGTGGGTGACGTGCACGCGATCGCAATCGCTTCGCTCGGCGAGCTCGAGCACGGCCGACTGGCGCACGCCGACGCTCCGGTCCTGGCGCGCCGTGCTCTCCTCGAGCCACGACTCGACGAGCCCCTCGCGCAGCGCCGCGGTGCACGCGCGCAACCGTCGACGGTCGACGGCGAGAAGGATCTCGTGGAGCGCGATGCCCCCGGACAGGATCGTGTCCGCCCGCTTCGGCTCGATGTCGAACGCTTCGACCCGTTTCGAGGCGCTCACGGTCGCGAGCTTCGCTACGAGTGCCTCGAGGTCGCTTCGTTCGAGCCATCGGAGCCCTGAGGCAACCGCTTCATCGGTCTGCTTTCCGGCGAGCTCGGCGAGCGTGGTGATCGTCCCCGACGAGCCGATGCAGAAGTCGAATCCGAGCGTACCGACGCGCGAGAGCGTCTTGCGAAGGGTTTTCCGCACGTGCTTCCGGCAGGCGTCGATCTCCGCCGGTGCCGGCGGGTCGGAGCGAAAGAAGCGTTCGGCGAGGCGGATCGCGCCGAGCGGGTGGCTCTGCGCGAAGTAGACCTCGGAGTCGGTGGCGACGACCAGCTCGATCGAGCCTCCGCCAATGTCGATGCAAAGCGCGGTTCCGCCCTTGAAGTCGACCGCGGAACGGATCGCGCGATAGATGAGGTCGGCTTCCTGCTCGCCGGAGATCGCGTCGATTCGAATGCCGCTCGCGGCCTCGGCGCGCTCGATGAAATCGCGTCCGTTAGGCGCCTCCCGCACGGCGCTCGTCGCGACGGCGAGGATGTCGTCGACCTCCCAGCGCCGCGCGATTCCCGCCATCGTCTCGAGGGCCGCGATGCCGCGGAGCATCGCCTCCGCGGTGAGCGGCTCGCCGCCGAGACTCCCGCGGGCGAGCTGCACCATCTCCTTCTCCTTGTCGAGCACTCGGTAGCCGCTCCCGCGCGGCTCGACGATGATCATGTGGATCGAGTTGCTCCCCACGTCGATCGCCGCCATCCG
>JBPPMG010000341.1:0-2678 GCA_051305935.1 Thermoanaerobaculia bacterium | reverse complement strand
CCGAAGAGGACGCGGTCGACCAGAGGCTCCTTGATCTTCGACTGGATCAGCCGGGCGATGGGCCGCGCGCCGTAGGAGCGGTCGTACCCCTTGGTCGCGAGCCACTCCCGCGCTGCGGGGGTGACCTCGAGCCGGATGTCCTTCGGCGCGAGCTGCGCCTCGACCTCGCGAAGGACCTTGTCGACGACCTTCGCGATGATGTCCGGCGGGAGCTGGTGGAAGACGATCCAGCCGTCGAGGCGATTGCGGAACTCGGGCGCGAAGGTGCGCTCGATCGCGCCGCGGCCGCTGCCGCCCGCCATCGTGCCGAAGCCGATTCCCGCTTCCGAAAGCTCGCGGGCGCCCGCGTTGGTCGTCATGATCAGCACGACGTTCCTGAAGTCGGCCCGCTTGCCGTTGTTGTCGGTCAGGGTCGCGTGGTCCATCACCTGAAGAAGGATCGAATAGAGGTTCGGATGGGCCTTCTCGATCTCGTCGAGCACGAGAACGGCGTAAGGCGTGCGGCTGATGGCGTCGGTGAGGAGTCCTCCCTGGTCGAAGCCGACGTATCCGGGGGGAGCTCCGATAAGGCGTGAGACGGTGTGCGCCTCCTGGTACTCGCTCATGTCGAAGCGGATGAACTCGACCCCGAGGGACTTCGCGAGCTGATTTGCGAGCTCGGTCTTGCCGACTCCCGTCGGGCCGGAGAAGAGGAACGATCCGATCGGCTTGTCGGCCGCACCGAGGCCGGAGCGCGAGAGTTTGATCGAGGAGACCACCTGGCGGATCGCATCGTCCTGACCGTAGATGACGGCGCGAAGATCTTCCTCCAGCCCCTTGAGCCGGTCCTTCTCGCTTCCGCCGACGGTTTTCGGCGGCACCTTGGCCATGCGCGCGACGACGAGCTCCACCTCGGCCTCGCCGATCGTGGCGGGCTCCGGAGGCGGTGCGCCAGCCTCGGCCGCCTCGGCCTCCATGCGCGAGCGGGCTCCCGCCTCGTCGAGCACGTCGATCGCGCTGTCCGGCAAATGGCGGTCGTGAAGGTACTTGGCCGCCAGCTCCGCGGCCAGCGTCATCGCCTCGGGCGTGAACCGGACGTTGTGGAACGTCTCGTAGTAGCTGCGCAGACCTTCGAGGATCAGGATCGTGTCGGCGATCGTCGGCTCGCCCACTTCGATCTTCTGAAAGCGGCGGGCGAGAGCGCGATCGCGCTCGAACGCGGTCTTGTACTCGGAGAACGTCGTCGATCCGATGCAGCGCAGCTTGCCGGCGGCGAGCGCGGGCTTGACGATGTTCGAGGCGTCCATCGTCCCGCCGCTCACCGCTCCCGCTCCGACGATGGTGTGGATCTCGTCGATGAACAGGATCGCGTTTTCCTTCTTCGTCAGCTCGCCGATCACCGCCTTCAGCCGCTGCTCGAACTCACCGCGGTATTTCGTCCCCGCGAGCAGCGCTCCCATGTCGAGCGCCCAGACCTCGGCCGAACGGAGTATGGCGGGGACGTTTCCCTCGTGAATCCTTCGCGCGAGCCCTTCGGCGATCGCGGTCTTGCCGACACCCGGCTCGCCCACGAGAAGGGGGTTGTTCTTCTTTCTGCGGCAGAGGATCTGAACCGTCCGCTCGAGCTCCGGCCCGCGGCCGATCAGCGGGTCGATCTCGCCCGCGGCGGCGCGCTCGACCAGATTCACGGCGAACGTCGATAGAGCATCCTTCTTCTTTTTCGAGGGGCCGGGGAAAGTCTCGTCGCCCTCCTCCTCCTCGTCCTCTTCTCCATGCGTGTGAGGCTCGCCGGGGTCGATCTCGCCGACGCGCTGGATTCCATGGGAGATGTACGAGAGAACGTCGAGGCGGGTGACTCCCTGCTCCTCGAGCAGCCAGACGGCGTGGGAATCCTTCGCCTGGAAGATCGAGGCGAGCAGGTGCGCTCCGTCGAGCTCGTCGCGCCCGGAGCTTTGAATGTGGAGAAGGGCGTGCTCGAGGACGCGCCGGAACGAGGCCGTCTCGGTGGGAACGACCTCCTCGCTCGCCGCCTGGACGTTCGCTCCGAGAAACTCTTCGAGGCCTTTCCGGAGAGCTTCGAGGTCGATGCCGACCGATTCGAGCACGTCGTTCGCGTCGGGGTCGTCGGCGAGCGCCAGGAGGAGGTGCTCGAGCGTGAGGTACTCATGCCTGCGCCGGCCGGCATCCTGCACCGCCCGCGCAAAAGTCTGCTGAAGCTCGCGTGTGATCATTGTTCTTCCATCGTGCAGAGCAGCGGAAACTCGTGCAGCCGCGCCAGTGACGTCGCCTCGTTGACCTTCATCTCGGCGATCTCGTAGGTATAGACCCCCGCGACGCCCGCCCCCCGCAGGTGGACGTGGAGCATGATCTGGACCGCCTTCTGGTTCGGCTGCCCGAATACGGTCTCGAGGACGTGGACGACGAAGTCCATCGTCGTGAAATCGTCGTTGTGGAGCAGCACGCGGTAGAGCGGCGGCTTCTTGGGCGTCGTCCGGCTCTCGGCAAGTGCCGACTCGTCGTGTTCGAACTGGGGAGGCAACATGGGTCAGTCAGATCAACGGAGGGGTGCTGAGCGGGATTCCGACGAGGGGCGAGGGACGAGGGGCGAGGGACGAGGGACGGGACGAGTGGACTCTACTCCCTGTGGAGAGCACCCTTGACCGCAAAGCAGCGGAACAGAGAACAGCAGAGGAGGCTAA